>NZ_JASERH010000102.1:0-18723 GCF_030766975.1 Streptomyces sp. KL116D
CGTCCGGGCCGCTGGTGGCCGCGGCCGGAGCGCTGGTGGCCGCGGCTGGAGCGCTGGCGCGGCACCCCGCACGCCGTCGACCTGGCCACCGCCGGCGGCTGCTTCGCCCTGATGAGCCTGGACATCCCGGGCCTGGCCAGGGCGGACAACTCCCTCAACGGCACGATGGCCACGATCGTCCTCGCCCTCGGCGCCGCGACGCTGCTGGTGCGCCGCCGGGTGCCGTGGGGCCCCTGGCTCCCGTACGCGGTCGCCCTCGTGTTCCTGGGCTGGCTGCACGAGCTGACCCTGATCCAGTTCGCGCTGTACTCCGTGGCTCGCTACCGGAGCCGTACGGCGGGTGTCCTGGCGTGCGCCGGCTACCTCGTGGTGTGCGGCGTCTCGTACGCGCTGCCGGACTGGCCGGCCCACCGCGGCGAGACGGTCAGCCAGTTCCTCGGCCTGGTGGTGCCGGTCGGCGTGCTCGCCACCGGCGTCGGTATCGCCGCGAACCGGCGCGACCTCGTCCAGGCGCTGGAGCGCCAGCGCACCGAGACCGCGCTGCTCCAGGCCGTGCAGGAGGAGCGCAGCAGCGTCGCGGGGGACGTGCACGACTTCGTGGGCCGCGAGCTGACCATGCTCGCGGTGCGCGCGGAGGTGCTGTCGCGGCGGGCCCGCGGCGAGCCCTGGGAGCGGGACTTCGACGAGCTGTCGGAGACGGCCCGCCGGGCGCACCTGCTGCTGAACGAGATCGTCGTGCGCCGCGGCAGCGGAGGCGGCGCCCCGACCCCCGGCCTGGCGGCCCTGCCCCGGCTCGCGCGGGAGAGCGGCGGCGCGGGCAACGAGGTGCGGGTGCACGTCGACGCCGCCGCCCACGACCAGTCCCCGCTGCGCCAGGCCGCCGTCTACCGCGTCGTCCAGGAGTGCCTGACGAACGCGGCCAAGCACGCCCCCGGGCAGCCGGTCGAGGTCACGGTCGGGCTGACCGCGGACCGCCTCCGCGTCACGGTCTCCAACCCCCTCCCGGACACCGCCCCCGCCCTCGCCCCGGTCTCCGCGGGGACCGGCACGGCGGGGATGGCGGAGCGGGTGCACGCGATGGGCGGCACGTTCCGGGCGGGCGAGCGGGACGGCACGTACGAGGTGGAGGCGGAACTGCCGAGGTCCGGCGGCAGGTGAACCGGGACCCTCGCGGGCCCTCGGTGAGCGGACTACGCGGCGGTCAGCATCCGCTGCAGGTCGTCGAACTCGTCCACGCACTTCCCGCAGCCGAGCGCGACGCTGTCCAGCGGATCGTCCGCGACGAACACCGGGATCCCGGTGGCGGACGCCATCCGCAGGTCGAGGCCCGGCAGCAGCGCGCCGCCACCGGTCAGCACGATCCCGTGCTCCATGACGTCGCCCGACAGTTCCGGCGGGCACTCCTCCAGCGTCGCCCGCACCGCCGAGATGATCGCCTCGACCGGCTCGTCGAGGGCGGCCCGCACCTCGCGCACCGTCAGCTCGACGGTCTTCGGCAGCCCCGCGACCTTCTCCCGGCCCCGCACGGTGAACGACCGCATCTCGAAGGCGTCCTCGCCCGGCACGGGCCACGCGGACCCGATCGCGACCTTCACGTGCTCGGCGGTCCGCTCCCCGATCAGCAGCCCGTGCTCCTTGCGCACGAAGTCGGTGATCGCCTCGTCGAGCCGGTCGCCGCCCACCCGCAGCGACTGCGACGTGACGACGCCGCCCAGCGAGATGACGGCCACCTCGCTCGTGCCGCCGCCGATGTCCACGACCATCGACCCGCGCGGCTCCGCCACCGGGAGCCCCGCCCCGATCGCCGCCGCCATCGGCTCCTCGATCAGGTGCACGGCCCGGGCCCCGGACCGCTGGGCGGCGTGCACGATGGCGCGCCGCTCGACCGGGGTGACGCCGCTGGGCACGCAGACGACCATCCGGGTGCGGGGCCGCCGGCCCGGCACGGCCTTGCGCACGAAGTGCCGGATCATCTCCTCGGCCGCCTCGTAGTCGCTGATGACGCCGTCGCGCAGCGGCCGGATCGCGGTGATCGACCCCGGGGTCCGCCCGATGGTCTCCTTCGCCTCGCTGCCCACGGCGAGCACGCCGCCCCGGCCGCCCTCCTTGACGGCCACGACCGACGGCTCGTTCAGCACGATGCCCTGACCGCGCACGTAGAGAAGGGTGTTGGCGGTGCCGAGATCGATGCCTATGTCCATGATCGCCAAGTTTGCAGGGCGATGCTGTGATCCGGGGGGCCCAAGGTCCCGAAACGGACGGGTCCAAGGTCCTGAACCGGCCCGGCGGGTGGTGTCCGCGCCGCTGTCGGTGCGGCTCCGTAGACTGGCGTACGTGAGTGACCTCCCCCCGCGCGACAGCAGCGACGACCACGCCCCCTTCGACGACGACGGCGCAGACGCCTTCGAGGAGATCGTGGGTGCCGAGACGACCCGCGATCCCGACCTCGCGGTGATCGAGGCGGGCAGCCGCACCCTGCGCACGCAGGGCGGGGCGCCGCAGGGCGACGGCATCCCGGCGCGCCCGCAGGACCCGGAGGTGGTGAAGGCGCTGCGCGAGGTGGAGGCCGACCTCGCCACGCGCTGGGGCGAGACGAAGCTGGAGCCGTCCGTCGCCCGCATCGCGGCCCTGATGGACGTCCTGGGCGAGCCGCAGAAGGCGTACCCCTCGATCCACATCACGGGGACGAACGGGAAGACGTCCACGGCCCGCATGATCGAGGCGCTCCTCGGCGCCTTCGAGCTGCGCACCGGGCGGTACACGTCGCCGCACGTCCAGTCGATCACCGAGCGCATCAGTCTGGACGGCGCGCCGATCGAGCACGAGCGTTTCGTCGAGACGTACAACGACATCAAGCCGTACGTCGAGATGGTCGACGCCCAGCAGGAGTTCCGGCTCTCGTTCTTCGAGGTGCTGACCGGCATGGCGTACGCGGCCTTCGCCGACGCCCCGGTCGACGTGGCGGTCGTCGAGGTCGGCATGGGCGGCAGCTGGGACGCGACGAACGTGATCGACGGGTCGGTCGCGGTCATCACCCCCATCGACCTCGACCACACCGACCGGCTCGGTTCCACGCCCGGCGAGATCGCGGGCGAGAAGTCCGGGATCATCAAGCAGGGCGCCACGGTGATCATGGCGCAGCAGCCGGTCGACGCGGCGCAGGTGATCCTGAAGAAGGCCGTCGAGACGGACGCGACCGTGGCCCGCGAGGGCCTGGAGTTCGGCGTCGTCTCGCGCCAGGTCGCCGTCGGCGGCCAGCTCATGACGCTGCGCGGCCTGGGCGGTGAGTACGAGGAGGTCTTCCTCCCGCTGCACGGCGCGCACCAGGCGCACAACGCGGCGGTGGCGCTCGCCGCGGTCGAGGCGTTCTTCGGCGTCGGCGCGGAGCGGGTGGAGCCGCTCGACATCGACACGGTCCGCAAGGCGTTCGCCGCGGCCACCTCGCCCGGCCGCCTCGAAGTGATCCGCCGGTCGCCCACCGTCGTCCTGGACGCCGCGCACAACCCGGCGGGTGCCCGGGTCACCGCCGAGGCGATCAGCGAGGTCTTCGACTTCAGCCGGCTCATCGGCGTCGTCGGCGCGAGCGCCGACAAGAACGTGCGGGGGGTGCTGGAGGCCTTCGAGCCGATCTTCGCCGAGGTCGTCGTCACGCAGAACTCCAGCCACCGCGCCATGGACGCCGACGAGCTGGCGGGCATCGCCGTCGAGGTCTTCGGCGAGGACCGGGTGCAGGTCGAGCCGCGGCTCGACGACGCGCTGGAGGCCGCGATCACGCTCGCCGAGGAAGAGGGCGAGTTCGCGGGCGGGGGTGTGCTCGTCACCGGATCCGTGATCACGGTCGGCGAGGCCAGGCTGTTGCTGGGGAAGGGCTGATCGCTGTGCGTACGTTGTGTTCCTCGACCCTGATCGGGGAGTTCTTCATCATCGGCTTCGCCGGTCTCGTGGCGATGAAGGACCCCGACCTGTCGAGCGGTGTGGTGTGGACGGTGTGCGGCATCGCGATGCTGCTGAGTGTGCTGCTGTGCGGGATGGTGACGCGGCCGGGCGGGGTCCAGCTGGGCTGGGCGCTGCAGGGTGCGCTCGTCGTGAGCGGGTTCTTCGTGCCGCTCATGTTCTTCCTGGGGGCGTGCTTCGCGGCGCTGTGGTGGGCCTCGGTGCACTTCGGGCGCAAGGTCGACGAGGCGAAGGCCCGCTGGGCGGAGCAGGGGTCGAGCGCCGCCTGAGGGTGGGCGCGTTTGCCGGCTGCGGGCCGGTGGGGCGCCTCACGCAGTCCCCCACACCCCTGAGCGTCTGCCGTGTGGCGGCCGGCTCTCCGACTGCGGCTCTCGTCGTGGCCGCTCGCGCAGTTCCCCGCGCCCCTGGGTGTGTGCCGTGTGGCGGCTGGTTCTTCGTCCGCGGGTCTCGTCGTGGTTGCTCGCGCAGTTCCCCGCGCCCCTGGGTGTGTGCCGGGTGGCGGCCGGTTCTCCGAGCTCGGGTCTCGTCGTGGTTGCTCGCGCAGTTCCCCGCGCCCCTGAAGGCGTGCGCTGACGCGCAGCCTTCCCCCGTCGGGGAGAGGCCGCCCGAAGGGCGTGCCTCTCGGGGGCGCGGGGAACTGCGCGACCAGCCACGATGCACCCGCAGTCCGCGACGAAGGCCCCGCTCGGCAGACGCAGTCGGCCTTTCAGGGGCGCGGGGAACTGCGCGAGAAGCCCCACCGGCCCGCACCTCGCGACGAACGCCCCGCTCGGCAGACGCAGTCGGTCTTTCAGGGGCGCGGGGAACTGCGCAGACCCCCAGAACCTCGCCCCTACGGCGAGTGGCCCCGGTGACCCCCTGTAACCTCAGGGACCCGCACACCTAGGCCGCACAAGGAGTCCAGCCAAAATGACCCAGCGCACGCTCGTCCTGCTCAAGCCCGACGCCGTCCGCCGCGGCCTGATCGGCGAGATCATCGGCCGCATCGAGCGCAAGGCCGGCTGGACGATCAGCGCGCTCGAACTGCGCGGCCTGAGCCAGGAGACGCTGGAGCAGCACTACGGCGAGCACCAGGGCAAGCCGTTCTACGAGCCGCTGGTGGCGTTCATGTCGTCCGGCCCGGTCGTCGCCCTGGTCGTCGAGGGCGAGCGCGTCATCGAGGGCGTCCGCCAGCTCGCCGGCCCGACCGACCCGATCGCCGCCGCCCCCGGCAGCATCCGCGGCGACTTCGGCGTCATCGTCCGCGAGAACCTGATCCACGCCTCGGACTCCGAGGAGTCGGCCGAGCGCGAGCTGAAGATCTTCTTCCCCGGCCTGGCCTGACTTTCTTTTCTGACGCCACGTCAGTCACGGACGGCGACCGACCAGGGGCGGCCCGAGAAATGGGGCCGCTCTTTGGCATATGCGCCCCGATTGGGGGAACGGGACCCTCCGTCGGCACGTCCCCATTAGCGGGGCGGGGATTCATCTGCTGACAATGGCGAAGACCCTCGCGCCGTGATCGTGCAGGCGAGACTACGATGGGAAGCCTCCACGCCACACGCGTCCACCTCTCGCCTACCTGACAAGCAATCAGACGCTCCACTTGGGAAGGCCAGACGAATCCTGATGGGGAACTCAATGTCGTTCATCGGCCGTGACATGGCTGTCGACCTCGGGACCGCCAACACGCTGGTGTACGTCAGGGGTCGCGGGATCGTACTCAACGAGCCGTCCGTGGTCGCGATCAACACCAACACCGGTGGCATTCTCGCGGTCGGTGCCGAAGCCAAGAAGATGATCGGGCGGACCCCCGGCAACATCGTTGCCGTGCGTCCCCTGAAGGACGGCGTGATCGCCGACTTCGAGATCACCGAGCGCATGCTCCGCTACTTCATCCTGAAGATCCACAAGCGGCGCTACCTCGCTCGGCCTCGTGTGGTGGTGTGCGTGCCGTCCGGCATCACGGGAGTCGAGCGCCGCGCGGTCATCGAGGCCTCCTCGCAGGCCGGTGCCCGCCAGGTGCACATCATCGAGGAGCCCATGGCCGCGGCCATCGGTTCCGGCCTCCCGGTCCACGAGGCCACCGGAAACATGGTGGTCGACATCGGCGGCGGCACCACCGAGGTCGCGGTGATCTCGCTCGGCGGAATCGTCACGGCGCAGTCCATCCGCGTCGCGGGCGACGAGCTGGACAACGCGATCATTCAGCACATCAAGAAGGAGTACTCGCTGCTTCTTGGTGAGCGGACCGCAGAACAGATCAAGATCACGATCGGCTCCGCGTACGACCTCGACTCCGACGAGCACACCGAGATCCGAGGCCGGGACCTGGTGTCCGGTCTCCCGAAGACCGTCGTCATCTCGGCGGCCGAAGTCCGCAAGGCGATCGAGGAACCGGTCAACGCGATCGTCGACGCCGTCAAGACCACCCTCGACAAGTGCCCGCCCGAGCTCTCCGGTGACGTGATGGACCGCGGCATCGTGCTCACCGGCGGCGGTGCGCTGCTGCGCGGCCTCGACGAGCGGCTGCGCCGCGAGACGGGCATGCCGATCCACATCGCGGAGGACCCGCTGGACTCCGTGGCGCTCGGCTCCGGCAAGTGCGTCGAGGAGTTCGAGGCGCTCCAGCAGGTGCTGGACGCCCAGCCGCGCAGATGAGATGACGCGAGAACGTCCGCCGTACG
Organism: Streptomyces sp. KL116D; assembly: GCF_030766975.1. Taxonomy (NCBI): domain Bacteria; kingdom Bacillati; phylum Actinomycetota; class Actinomycetes; order Kitasatosporales; family Streptomycetaceae; genus Streptomyces; species Streptomyces sp. KL116D. The sequence goes on from NZ_JASERH010000102.1 coordinate 6,621, forward strand.
AGTGCCTGCCACTTCGTGCGGCGGATCGTTGATATAGAGGCACAGCACGAGAAATCCTCCGTACCCAGCTCTGCACCAAGCTCCACACGAAGCTCCGCAGTAACGATTGAGGAAGGCACGGCCGCCGCACGTGAGGGACACACGAGAGAGCCGGCTGCTCCTGGTGCTGCTGATCGCCATCGCGTTCGCACTGATCACGGTGGACATCCGCGGCGGCGAGGACTCGCCGGTCGACGGTGCCCGACAGGCCGCCGCGACGGTCTTCGGCCCGGTGGAGGACGGCGTCTCGGGCGCCGTCGACCCGATCGGCAACGCCATAAGCGCGGTCCGCGACTCCGGCAAGCGGCACGACCGCATCGGCCAGCTGGAGCGGGAGAACGCCGCGCTGAAGGCCAAGCTCGGCAGTGACGACCGCAACCAGAGCAAGATCCGCCAGCTCGACACCATGCTGAAGACGGCGGGCGCCGGCCAGTACGGCATCAAGGGCGCCCAGGTCATCGCCATAGGGTCCGCCCAGGGCTTCTCCTGGACCGTCACCATCGACGCCGGGGCCAGCGACGGTCTCAAGCGCGACATGACCGTCCTGAACGGGCAGGGGCTCGTCGGCCGCGTCACGACCGTCGGCCCGAACACCGCGACGGTCCTGCTCGCCAACGACCCCGACTTCACCGTCGGCACCCGCATGGAGAAGACCGACGAGCTCGGCTTCGCCTCCGGCCAGGGCGACCGGCCGCTGCGCGTCCAGCTGCTCAACGGCAAGGCGAAGGTCAAGAAGGGCGACCGGCTCGTCACGTTCGGCTCGCAGGCCGACAAGCCGTTCGTACCCGGCGTCCCGGTCGGCAAGGTCGTCCGCGTCGACCCGTCCGGCGGCGACCTGACCCGCACCATCTACGTCGAGCCGTACGTCGGCTTCACCAAGCTGGACATCGTCGGCGTCGTCGTCCAGGCCCCGCGCACCGACCCGCGCGACGAGGTCCTGCCGGCCAAGCCCGCCAAGCCGAAGCCCGCGCCGACCGTGACGGTCACCGCCACGCCGTCCGCGCCCGCCGGCGGCGGTGCCGACAACGGCTACGAGCAGTAGCAGGAGGAGCAAGAAACCATGCGCTTCAACCGAATGCTGCTCTCCACCACCCTCGTCGTCGTCGCCCTGGTCATCCAGGTCTGCGTCCTCGCGAGGCTCCAGCTCCCCGGCGCCGTACCGGACCTGCTGCTGCTGACCGTCCTCGGCCTGGCCCTGGTCTACGGCCACGTGGGCGGCGCCCTCATCGGCTTCGGCGCGGGCCTGCTCGCCGACCTCGCCCCGCCCGCCGACCACGCCGCCGGGCGCTACGCGCTGGTCCTGTGCGTCATCGGCTACCTGGCCGGACTCGCCAAGCCCGACAACGGGCAGCTGCGCTCCGCCGCGGGACCGATGCTCGTGGTCGTCGCCGCCGCCGTCGGCACGACCCTGCTGTACGCCGGCGTGGGCGCGCTCGTCGGCGACACCGCCGCCCGCCACGTGGGCCTCGGCAGCCTCCTGTTCACCGCCGCGCTCTACGACCTGCTGCTCGCGCCGTTCGTCGTGCCCGGCGTGATGGCCCTCGCCAGACGCGCCGAGAACGATCCGCTGGCCGACAGCTCCGGCGGCTCGGCCAAGGCCACCGACGTCTCCGCCGGCTGGCTCTCCGCCGGCACGGGCCTGCGCATCGGCAACCAGCGCAGCGGACTGCGGATGAAGTCGATCAAGGCCCGCACCGCCCGCGCGGGGCGGATCAAGGGGGTCAAGCGCCTGTGAGCACACGGCAGTTGACGCACAGCTTCGGCGTGTACAAGTACGCGTACCCGTACTCGTTCACGTACTGAGAGGGGGAGTACAGCACCGTGACCAACATCCCCGAGACCGGCCGGACCCCACGGGTCCAGATCCGCCTCATCGTCCTCCAGATCCTCGTCCTCTCCCTGCTGCTCACGCTCGGCGGCCGGCTCTGGTACCTCCAGATCCGCAACGGCGACGAGTACGCCAAGGAGGCCTCGGGCAACCACGTGCAGCAGGTCGTCACCCCCGCCGTGCGCGGCTCGATCCTCGACGCCCGCGGCGTGCCCATCGCGGACAACGAGACCCGGCTCGTGGTCTCCGCCTCCCGCACCGACCTGATGAAGATGGAGGACGACGGCAAGGGCGTCCTCACCAAGCTCGCCGACGTCCTCGGGATGCCGGCCAAGGAGGTCGAGGAGAAGGTCCGGCTGTGCGACGCCAAGACGCCGCAGCCCTGCTGGAACGGCTCGCCGTACCAGCCCATCCCGATCACCGACGAGGCCACCCCCAAGCAGGCGCTGCAGATCCGCGAGCGCGGCGAGGACTTCCCCGGCATCACCGCCGAACCCACCGCCGTCCGCCGCTACGCGGGCCCCGGCAACTCCAACACCGCGCAGGTCCTCGGCTACCTCTCCCCGGTCACCGACGCGGAGATCGAGAAGGCCAAGGACACCGAGTCGCCCTACCTGCGCTCCGACCAGGTCGGCCGCAGCGGCCTGGAGCGCACCTACGACCAGCAGCTGCGCGGCAAGGCCGGCGTCACCCGCTACGAGGTCGACAACCTCGGCCGGGTCATCGGCCGCGCCAAGAGCGACAAGGCCGAGCCCGGGGCGAACGTCGTCACGTCGATAGACGCACGCGTCCAGTCCGTCGCCGAGTACGAGCTCAACGAGGCGATGAAGGCCGCCCGCCACGAGTTCGACAAGAACACCAACGAGAACTACAAGGCCGACTCCGGCGCCGTCGTCGTCATGGAGGCCAAGACCGGCCGCGTCGTCGCCATGGCGTCCAACCCGTCGTACGACCCGAACGCCTGGGTCGGCGGCATCTCCGGCAAGGACTACGCCAAGCTCACCGGCAAGAACTCCAACTACCCGCTGCTCAACCGCGCCATCCAGGGCCAGGCGGCCCCCGGCTCGATCTTCAAGGTCGTCCCGACGACGGCCGCGGTCAACGCGGGCTACCCCTTCAACGGCAACTACGACTGCTCCAGCTCGTACTCGATCGGCAGCCAGGTCTTCAAGAACTTCGAGTCCAAGGGCTACGGGCCGATCTCGCTCGGCCGCGCCCTGGAGGTCTCCTGCGACACCGTCTTCTACCGCCTCGCCCACGAGGAGTGGAAGAAGGACGGCGGCCTCAAGGGCCACAAGGACACCCAGGACTGGTTCTACAAGACCGCCAAGCAGTTCGGCCTCGGCAAGGAGACCGGCATCGACCTCCCCAACGAGGTCACCGGCCGGATCCCCGACCGCCAGTGGAAGCAGCGGTTCTGGAAGGCCAACAAGGACGCCTGGTGCAAGGCCGGCAAGAAGGACGGCGACTACGTCCAGCGGCTCAGCTACGAGAACTGCCTCGAAGGCAACCTGATGCGCGCCGGTGACGCGGTCAACTACTCCATCGGCCAGGGCGACACCCTCGTCACCCCCATCCAGATGGCGTCCATCTACGCGGCGATCTCCAACGGCGGCACGCTGCACGCCCCCGAGGTCGGCAAGGCCATCGTCAGCGCCGACGGCAAGCAGGTCCAGGAGATCGAGCCGAAGGTGAACGGCAAGCTCCCGATGACCGCCAAGACGCGCGACGAGATAGACGGAGCACTGGCGGGAGTGGCGACCCGCGGTACGGCGGCCTGGCGCTTCGGCGGCTGGCCCCAGGACAAGATCCCGATGCACGCCAAGACCGGTACGGCGGAGGTCTACGGCAAGCAGACGACGTCCTGGTTCGCGACGTACACCAAGGACTACTCGATCGTCATGACGATCTCCCAGGGTGGTACGGGTTCCGGCGCGTCGGGACCGGCGGTCCGCAAGATCTACGACGCCATCTACGGCCTCGACAGCAGCGGCAAGCAGGACCTGAAGAAGGCACTGCTGCCCGAGCCGCAGAAGGCGCTGCCGAAGATCGAGTCGGACGGTTCGATCGACTCCCCGAAGATCAAGCCGTACGAGCCGAACAAGGAAGAGCCGCCCGCACAGCAGGAGTTGGCGGCCGGGCTGCCCACCTCCACGTTCACCAGGAGGGACTGACCGACGATGGCCGGCACCAATGGCTTCTCCGTCTCCGGGTACGGGCCCCAGCAGCGCTCCACCATGTCCCGGCTCATGGCCCGCGACTCGGTGGTGCGCCGGCTCGACTGGCCGATACTGCTGTCGGCGGTCGCCCTGTCGATGATCGGCGCGGCGCTCGTCTACTCGGCGACCCGCAACCGGACCGAGCTCAACCAGGGCGACCCGTACTACTTCCTGTTCCGGCACCTGCTGAACACCGGCATCGGGTTCGCGCTGATGATCGGCACGATCTGGCTCGGGCACCGCACGCTGCGGACGGCCGTCCCGATCCTCTACGGCATCTCCGTCTTCCTGGTGCTGCTCGTCCTCACCCCGCTCGGCGCCACCGTGAACGGCGCGCACGCCTGGATCATCATCGGCGGCGGCTTCTCGCTGCAGCCCTCCGAGTTCGTGAAGATCACGATCATCCTGGGCATGGCGATGCTGCTCGCGGCGCGGGTCGACGCCGGTGACCGGGAGTTCCCCGACCACCGGACCGTCCTGCAGGCGCTCGGCCTCGCCGCCGTCCCGATGATGGTCGTCATGCTGATGCCGGACCTCGGGTCCGTCATGGTCATGGTGATGATCGTGCTCGGCGTGCTGCTCTCGTCGGGCGCGTCCAACCGGTGGGTGCTCGGACTCATCGGCGTCGGCGCGGCGGGCGCGGTCGCCGTGTGGCAGCTGGGCGTCCTCGACGACTACCAGATCGCCCGGTTCGCGGCGTTCGCCAACCCCGCGCTCGACCCGGCGGGCGTCGGCTACAACACCAACCAGGCGCGCATCGCGATCGGCTCGGGCGGCCTGACCGGCTCCGGACTCTTCCACGGCTCGCAGACCACCGGACAGTTCGTGCCCGAGCAGCAGACCGACTTCGTGTTCACGGTGGCCGGCGAGGAGCTGGGCTTCGTGGGCGCGGGCGCGATCGTGCTGCTCCTCGGCATCCTGCTGTGGCGGGCCTGCCGGATCGCGCGCGAGACGACGGAGCTGTACGGCACGATCGTCGCCGCCGGGATCATCGCCTGGTTCGCGTTCCAGGCGTTCGAGAACATCGGGATGACGCTCGGCATCATGCCGGTCGCCGGCCTGCCCCTCCCCTTCGTCTCCTACGGAGGGTCGTCGATGTTCGCCGTGTGGGTGGCGGTGGGGCTGTTGCAGTCCATCCGGGTGCAGCGCCCCATGTCCGCGTAGGCGAATCAAGCCCAGCCCCTGCGGCGACCGGGCAGCGGGGTCCGGGGCGGAGCCCGTGGCCTTGGCGGCAGTCCTGGTGGCGTCTAGATTCAGGCTATGGCGGAGACCAAGCGCGAGATCGAGCGGAAGTACGACGCCCCTGCCGAGCCCTTCCGGCTGCCCGACCTGCGCAAGGTCCCGGGAGTCTCGGACGTCATCGACAAAGGCGTCATGGAACTCGACGCCGTGTACTACGACACCGACGACCAGCGCCTCGCCGCCGACGGGATCACCCTGCGGCGGCGCACCGGCGGCGACGACGCGGGCTGGCACCTGAAGCTGCCCGTCGCCCTCGCCGAGGGCGTCAGGGACGAGGTGCGGGCCCCGCTCTCGCCCGACGTGCCACGCACCCTCGCCGGACTCACCCGCTCCCGGGTCCGCGCGGCCGAACTCGTCCCCGTCGTACGGCTCCTGTCCTCGCGCGACGTCTCCCATCTGACCGGCGCCGACGGCGCGCTGCTCGCCGAGGTGAGCGTGGACGCCGTCCGCGCCGAGCGGGCCGACGGGGCGCAGCCCGTCGCCTGGACCGAGATCGAGGTCGAGCTGGCGGACGGCGGCGACCCGGAGTTCCTCGGCAAGGTCGAGAAGCGGCTCCGCAAGGCCGGCATCGAGCGGTCGGGCTCCGCGTCGAAGCTGGCGCGCGCCCTGGACGCGACCGGGTCGGGCCGGCGCGCGAAGAAGCCCGCGGGCCCGGCGGACCCCGTCACCGCGGGCGACCACGTCCTCGCCCACCTCAGGGCCCAGCGCGACCTCCTGGTCGAGCTCGACCCGGCCGTCCGCCGCGACCTGCCGGACTCCGTGCACCAGATGCGGGTGGCCACGCGGCGGATGCGCAGCGCGTTCAAGACGTACAAGAAGGTGCTCGACCCGGCCGTCACCGGACCGGTCGGCGAGGAGCTGAAGTGGCTCGCCGGGGAGCTGGGCGTCGACCGGGACCGCGAAGTGATGACCGAGCGGCTCACCGGACGCATCGAGGAACTGCCCCGCACCCTGCTGCTCGGGCCCGTCCGCGGCCGGCTGCGGATCTGGGCGGTGGCCACGCGGCAGGGCTCGCGCCGGCACACGGTCGCCGTGCTCGACGGCAAGCGGTACCTGGCCCTGCTCGACGGCCTCGACGCGCTGCTCGCCGACCCGCCCCTCAAGGCGGCCGCCGACCGCCCCGCCGCCGACGTGCTCACCAAGGCCGCCCTCAAGGACCACGCCCGCCTCGCCGCCCGGGTCGAGCACGCCCTGTCCCTGCCCCCGGGCCCCGACCGCGACCTCGCCCTGCACGAGGCCCGCAAGACCGCCAAGCGCGCCCGGTACGCCGGGGAGGCGGCCGTCCCCGCCCTGGGCAAGCAGGCCAAGAATTTCGCCAAGCGGATGAAGGCCGTCCAGAGCGTGCTCGGTGACCACCAGGACTCCGTCGTCGCCCGCGAGGTCCTGCGGGACCTCGCGATCCAGGCGCACGCGGCGGGCGAGACCGCGTTCACCTGGGGCCTGCTGTACGGGCAGGAACAGGCGGCCGCGGCGGACCGGGAGCGGGAGCTGCCGGGAGTCTGGGAAAGCGCGGCGGAACCGGAGCTTTCGGCGGGTTAGGCTTGAGGGTCACCCCTGTCAGCTCACAAAGGTCCACGGTTATGCCTGCCGAAGCCGCCGCCGCGGCGTCCCAAGCGGTCGAGTCTGTGTTTCCGCAGCTCGAAGCGCTGCTCCCGCATGTGCAGAAGCCGATCCAGTACGTCGGCGGAGAGCTCAACTCCACGGTCAAGCCGTGGGAGTCCTGCGACGTGCGCTGGGCGCTCATGTACCCCGACGCCTACGAGGTCGGCCTGCCCAACCAGGGCGTCATGATCCTCTACGAGGTGCTGAACGAGCGCGAGGGCGTCCTCGCCGAGCGCACGTACAGCGTCTGGCCCGACCTCGAAGCGCTGATGCGCGAGCACCGGGTCCCGCAGTTCACGGTCGACTCGCACCGTCCGGTGAAGGCCTTCGACGTCTTCGGGCTGAGCTTCTCCACCGAGCTCGGCTACACGAACATGCTGACCGCGCTGGACCTGGCCGGGATCCCGCTGGAGTCCAAGAACCGCACGGTCGACGACCCGATCGTCCTCGCGGGCGGCCACGCGGCCTTCAACCCGGAGCCGATCGCGGACTTCATCGACGCCGCGGTGATCGGTGACGGCGAGCAGGCCGTGCTCGACATGACCGAGATCATCCGCGCGTGGAAGGCCGAGGGCCGTCCCGGCGGACGCGAGGAGGTCCTCTTCCGCCTCGCGAGGACCGGGAACATCTACGTCCCGGGCTTCTACGACGTCGAGTACCTGCCCGACGGCCGCATCGGCCGCGTCGTGCCGAACAAGTCGGGCGTGCCGTGGCGCGTCTCCAAGCACACCGTCATGGACCTCGACGAGTGGCCGTACCCGAAGCAGCCCCTGGTGCCGCTCGCGGAGACCGTCCACGAGCGGATGTCCGTGGAGATCTTCCGCGGCTGCACCCGCGGCTGCCGCTTCTGCCAGGCCGGCATGATCACGCGCCCCGTGCGGGAGCGAAGCATCACCGGCATCGGCGAGATGGTGGAGAAGGGCCTCAAGGCGACCGGCTTCGAGGAGGTCGGTCTGCTGTCCCTGTCGAGCGCCGACCACACCGAGATCGGTGAGATCGCGAAGGGGCTGGCCGACCGCTACGAGGAGGACAAGATCGGTCTGTCCCTCCCGTCGACCCGCGTGGACGCCTTCAACGTCGACCTCGCCAACGAGCTGACCCGCAACGGCCGCCGCTCCGGCCTCACCTTCGCCCCCGAGGGCGGCAGTGAGCGCATGCGCAAGGTCATCAACAAGATGGTCAGCGAAGAGGATCTGATCCGGACCGTCGCCACCGCGTACGGCAACGGCTGGCGTCAGGTGAAGCTGTACTTCATGTGCGGCCTGCCGACCGAGACGGACGACGACGTCCTGCAGATCGCCGACATGGCGATGAACGTGATCCAGAAGGGCCGCGAGGTCTCCGGGTCGAACGACATCCGCTGCACGGTCTCCATCGGTGGCTTCGTCCCGAAGCCGCACACCCCGTTCCAGTGGGCGCCGCAGCTGAGCGCCGAGGAGACGGACGCGCGCCTGACCAAGCTGCGCGACAAGATCCGCGGCGACAAGAAGTACGGCCGCTCCATCGGCTTCCGCTACCACGACGGCAAGCCCGGCATCGTCGAGGGCCTGCTCTCCCGCGGTGACCGCCGCATCGGCGACGTCATCCGCGCCGTCTACGAGGACGGCGGCCGCTTCGACGGCTGGCGCGAGCACTTCAGCTACGACCGCTGGATGGAGTGCGCCGCCAAGACGCTGCCCGCCCACGGCGTGGACGTCGACTGGTACACGACGCGTGAGCGCACGTACGAGGAGGTCCTGCCCTGGGACCACCTGGACTCCGGTCTCGACAAGGACTGGCTCTGGGAGGACTGGCAGGACTCGCTCGACGAGACCGAGGTCGAGGACTGCCGCTGGACGCCGTGCTTCGACTGCGGCGTCTGCCCGGCGATGGACACGAACATCCAGATCGGCCCGACGGGCAAGAAGCTGCTGCCGCTGACGGTCGTCAAGTAGCGCACGCGCACAGCGAGAAGGGGCGGCCGGTCGAGAACGACCGGCCGCCCCTTTCGTGTCCCGCCGCGCGGCTACTTGCTCGCGGCGAAGCGCATCAGGGCGTGTTCGTCGCCCTGCTTGATCTTGCCCGGCGTGTTGATGACCTCGAGCTTCCAGCTGGAGCCCACCCGCATGGCCTTCGCCACCGCGCAGCCGTTGTCGGCGCTGAGCAGGCTCGGCCAGATGTCGGCGACCTGCTGGCTGCTGCCGCCCGTGGCGTCGTACACCTTGAAGCTGATGTTCCGGGCCTTCTGGAACGAGCTGCCCTTCTTGTACGCCGCGGCGATGAACACGATCGACGTGATGTTGCCCGGGATCCGGGCGAACTCGACGGTGACCGTCTCGTCGTCGCCCTCGCCCTTGCCCGTCTGGTTGTCACCGCTGTGCACCAGCGAGCCGTTGCCCATCGGGTCCAGCGAGTCCAGGCCCGCCAGCCGTACCGGGTCCCCGCCGGCCATCGCGATGGCGATCAGGTCGAGGTCCGTGCCCTGCTTGCGGCGCAGCGAGCCGAGCACCCCGCCGCTGCTCCCGGAAGTGGGGTCCCAGGACACCCCGATGGACAGGTGCGTGACGCCGTCCAGGTCCGCCGGGCCGTCTTCCTTGGTGAGCGTGATCATGCGTGAATCTCCCCCTTCTTTCGAGCTGCGGTGCGCAGACTGCCCGAACATACGACGTTTGTGTTCAGGCAGGCTACGCCGGGGTCGTGGGAACAAGCTGGGCGCGGTCCGCATCCACCGGGCCGCCGCGGGCGTCTGAGAAGGCATGGACCTGGAGAAGCCGTCCCCCGCGCCCGTGGCGCCCGCCGCACCCGCAGCCCCGCCCGAGGGCTGTCTGGTCGCGGCGATCCGCATGCCGGTGCGGATCGTGGTGTTCGTCGTCGTGGTGCCGGTGCGCCTCGTGTGGGACGCCCTCGTCGCGGGCGGCCGCCTCCTGAGCGAGAAGGTGCTCGTGCCGCTGGCCCGGGGGATCGGATGGCTGCTGTACGGGCTGCTGGTGTGGCCGTTCGTGGCGCTGTGGCGGTACGTACTGGCCCCGGCCGGACGGGTGTTGATCGTCGTCCCGGCCCGGTGGCTGTACGCGCGGGTGCTCACCCCGATCGGCCGTGCGCTCGCCGTTGTGGGCGGGGCGGCCGGCCTCGGCCTGGCCTGGCTCGGCCGGGCCCTGTTCGTGTGGCCGTGGGTGGCGCTGTGGCAGTACGTCCTCGTGCCGGTGGGCCATGGACTCGCGTGGCTGGCACGGCAGTTGGGGGCCGGGCTCGAAGCGGTGGGGCACGGGATCGGATGGCTGCTGCGCGTGCTGCTCGTCGTCCCCGCGGTGTGGCTGTACACGTATCTGCTCACCCCCGTCGGCCGGGCGATCGCCGCGCTGTGCACCGGAGTCGGGATCGCGGTGGCCTGGCTGGCGCGCGTCCTCGTCGCCGTGCCCGCGGTGTGGCTGTACGCCCACGTGCTGACGCCGCTCGTCCGGTGGCTCGTCGTGCTGCCGGTGCTCGCCGTGTGGCGCTGGGTCCTGGTGCCGGTGGGCCGGGCGCTCGTCGTGCTCGTCCGGGAGGCCGGGGAGGCCCTGGGGCACGCGTGGCGGGTGGCGGGGTACGTGTCGCTCGCCGTCGGCCGGTTCCTCGGCCGGCTGCTGCGGTGGGTCTTCGTGGACCCGGTCCTGTGGGTGTACCGCACCGTGCTCACCCCGGTCGGGCACGCCGTACGCGACCAGGTGTGGCGGCCCGTCGCCCGGGCGACGCGGCAGGCCCTCACCGCGGCCCGCGACACGTTCCGGCAGGCCCGCGCCGACTTGCGGCGCGCCCTGTTCGGCTCGCCCCGGCAGCCGGAACCGCTGGTCAGGGGCCAGCGGGAACCGGGCGCGGCCGAGGCACGTACTCTAGGTAGCAGTACGACCGCTCTCACGAAGACCGCATTCATTAAGGATTAGGACACTGGGCAAGCGACAGCCCGTAGGCCCGCCGCCCGCACCCGCGGTGCAGCGCATCCGACTGCGCTACACCAAGCGCGGCCGCCTCCGGTTCACCAGCCACCGTGACTTCCAGCGCGCCTTCGAGCGTGCGCTGCGCCGCGCCGAGGTGCCCATGGCGTACTCGGCGGGGTTCACGCCGCACCCGAAGGTGTCGTACGCCAATGCCGCACCCACCGGCACCGGCAGTGAGGCCGAGTACCTGGAGATCGCGCTCACCGCGCAGCGCGACCCCGAGAAGCTCCGTGCCCTGCTCGACGAGTCGATGCCCGTCGGGCTCGACATCGTCGAGGCCGTCGAGGCCCGCACCTCGGGCCTGGCCGACCGGCTCACCGCCTCCGTGTGGGAGCTGAGGCTCGACGGAGTGACGGTCGAGGACGCCTCGCGCGCCGCGGAGGCGTTCCGCGCCGCCGAGACCGTGGAAGTCCAGCGCCGCACGAAGAACGGGATGCGGACGTTCGACGCCCGCGAGGCCGTCGTCAGCCTGGAAGCGGCGGAAGCCACCTCCGATGTTCCGGCTGATAGGCCCAGCGACAAGGCCTGTGCGATACTGCGCCTGGTTGTTCGGCACGTGACGCCTGCCGTTCGACCCGACGACGTCCTGTCCGGTCTTCGCGCCGTGGCCGACCTGGCGCCGCCGGTCCCCGCAGCGGTGACCAGGCTGGCGCAGGGGCTTTTCGATGAAGAGACCGGCACGGTGACCGACCCGCTCGCGCCCGACCGCGAGGCAGTCCAGGCCGCTCCCCACCCGGGGGCCGCAGGATCTGCCGCCGCGAAGGTGCCTGCCGTGGAAGGTTCCGCGTAAGGCGGTCGTCGTAGCGCCGCCCTTGTACTCGGGAGCCACCTGGGTCGGGCAGCGCACCCACCCAAGGACTTTCGCCAGGCCGTACGTACATCGCGTACCGGAACCGGCGAGAACAGACAGAAGAGCCCCCGTGCGGCGCCCGCGCCCCGGACCGGCGGCACCGCGCCCGACACACGGCGCGTGAGCCGCAGACGTCACCGGTCACGGACCAGGCGCGGCGCCCGGGGGCCTGACGGGAGATCCACCCGCATGCCCGAGCCGACCGAACCCACCACCCCTGAGCTGGACAGCCCCAGCGACACGCTGCCCCCGCGCCGTCGGCGCCGGGCCGCGTCGCGCCCCGCGGGCCCGCCGGTGGCGAACGCCGCCGTGGAGGCCACGCCGGCCATACCGGCCGCCGATGTGACCGATCCGGCCGTCGAGGCCGAGG
>NZ_JASERH010000103.1:0-149420 GCF_030766975.1 Streptomyces sp. KL116D
GCTGGGGCTGTGTTCTTCGGAGGCAAGGGAGGGTCCTGTTCTGCGATGTATTCGTACGGAGGGGAGAGAATTACGGCTGGGGGCTTCTGCCCATGAGAGCGGTGATGGCGCTGTCGAGATTCAGGTGATCGCTCTCCGTGCCGGCCGGCACCAAGGCGTAGGTCCGGCGGAGGAATTCCGCCACTTCCGCGACGGCCAGCTCCACCAGCGCAGTTCCGGCCCCGTTCTTGAGGACGACGCGAAGGGCGTCCGGGTGGTGTCCGTGTGCGGGAAGCACCAGGACGTCCCCGGCGCCGGTAGGGCGGTGCAGCCCTTCGACCAGCAGGTCGCGGGCGAAGACCCAGGGGACACGCGGGCCGTCCGTGGGGCCGAGGGAAATCCTGACGGCATAGGGATCGGTGACCCGGTAATGCAGTTCCGTGGGCAAGGGCATGGGCTGCTTGTTGAGCGATCTGACATGTGCCGTGACCGGGCACGTGACAGTGCCGAGATGCTGTTCCATGGTGTCTCTCCGAAGACCGAGAAGAGAAATTCTTTCTCGTGACCCTAGAAGCCGGGCGGCGGGAAGGATTGTCGTGGAACGCACGGAACATTGCCTGGGGAGGCACTTCCACCACGGCCTCGCGACGTGCGGACACCTGCGCTGATTCCGGCCTGAGCACGGACAGGCAAGAACCTGGGCGCACAGGCACAAGTCGCCCCACGGCGCGGCCCTAGTGTTCCTTCCGCGTGGACCGGTCCCTCCCAGCCAATGCCGACTGTGGAGCATCGCACCCTCCCCGCAGCGCACCCGCGGACCGGAGTCGACCAGTCACTTCCGTCAGGCGTCGACACGCTGCCGCGCACCTCATCCCGACACCATCGAAGGATCTCCCATGTCCCGTGCCGCCAAGCCCACCGTCGTCCTCGTCCACGGCGCGTTCGCCGACGCCTCCAGCTACGCCGAGGTCATCCCCCGGCTCATCGCCAAGGGTTACGACGTGGTGGCCCCGGCCGTCCCCAACCGCAGTCTGATCGGTGACGCCGCGTACATCGCCTCGGTCGTCCGCCAGATCTCCGGCCCCGTCGTCCTGGTGGGCCACTCCTACGGCGGCGCCGTCATCACCGTCGCCGGCACGGAGGACAACGTGCAGGCGCTCGTCTACCTGGCCGGATACGCCCTCGAAGAAGGGGAGAGCCTCGGCGAACTGCAGGGTCGCTTCCCCGACTCCGACCTGGCCGCGGCGCTGGTCTACACGCCGTTCGAGAGCTCGACCGAGTCCGGCACCGACGTGTCGGTGCGCCCGGACGCGTTCCCGGCCGTCTTCGCCGCGGGCGTCGACCCCCACCTCGCCGCCGTGCTCGCCGTCTCCCAGCGCCCGCTCGCGGCCCAGGCCTTCGCCGACGCGGCCCCCGCCGCCGCCTGGAAGACCAAGCCGTCGTGGGGCCTGGTCGCCTCCGCCGACCGCACCATCAACCCCGACGTGGAGCGCTACGGCTACGAGCGGGCCGGCATGACCACCGTCGAGGTGGACTCGTCGCACCTGGTGATGCTCGCCCGGCCCGAGAGTGTCGTGGACCTGATCGAGGAAGCCGCCCGGGCCACCGCCGCCTGAGGCCTCCGCACACAGGCCCCCACCCTCGTCAGAGACCTCCAGAGACCTCCAGAGACCTCCAGAGACCTTCAGAGAGCGAACCATGAACCGACCGATGTCACGTCGCGCCGTGACCACATCCATCCTCGCGGCAGCCGCCACGCTGGGCAGCGCAGGCCCCCTCTCCGCCACGCCGGCCGCCGCGACAGCCCACTCGCCGGGGAAGGCACACGGCCGCGGCGACACCCCCACGATCGTGCTGATCCACGGAGCCTTCGCCGATGCCTCCAGCTGGAGCGGAGTGATCGAGCGTCTGCAGCGCGAGGGACACCACGTCCTGGCCCCCGCCCTGCCCCTGCGGGGGCTCGCCAGCGATGCGACCTACATCCGCAGCGTGCTGGACGGCATCGACGGACCGATCGTGCTCGTGGGGCACTCCTACGGCGGGGCGGTCATCAGCCAGGCCGCGGCGACCGCCCCCCAGGTCAAGGCCCTCGTCTACATCGCCGCGTTCGTCCCCGAGGTGGGCGAGAGCGCGCTCCAGCTCACCGACAGGTTCCCCGGGAGCACGCTGGGCCAGGCCACCGTCACCCAGTACTACCCGCTCGCGGGCGGGCAGCAGGCAGCGGAACTGGTCATCAAGAAGGACCTGTTCCGCAAGCAGTTCGCGGACGGTGTTCCCGTCCGGACCGCGCAGGTCATGGCAGCGGGACAGCGCCCGATCACGCTCGCCGCGCTCCAGGAGCCCGCCACCGCGGCCGCGTGGAAGACCATCCCCAGCTGGTACCTCGTCGCCACCGAGGACCGCAACATCCCGCCCGCCGCCGAGCGTTGGATGGCCCAGCGTGCCCGGGCCCACACCGTGACCGTCCGCGCCCCGCACGCCGTGTCCGTGAGCGATCCCGGACCGGTCACCGACCTGATCCGGCGTGCGGTCCGTTCCGTTCGTCCCGGCCGCTGACCAGACCGTCGCCACCCCCCAGAGGCCCCGCAGCCCGTTCCCTCGGCTGCGGGGCCTCCGCCATGCCCGCCGGCGCACGATCGCCGAGGACGTCACGGCCCCGACCAGGCCTTGGCAGGCGGCGCACCAACGCCCGGTGCACGCGGAAGCGAGTCCGCGTGCACCGGGCGCAGTGTGGGTGAGGAGTCAGGTCAGCCCGCGTGCAGGGCCCCGCGCAGGGTGGTGATGGCGAGGGTGATGGCGGCTTGGGCGGCGTGGGTGTCGCGCAGGGCGTTGAGCATGACGAAGTCGTGGATGATGCCCTGGAAGCGGACGGCGGTGACGGGGACGCCGGCGGCGCGGAGGTTGTTGGCGTAGGCCTCGCCCTCGTCGCGCAGGACGTCGGCCTCGCCGGTGATGATCAGGGCCGGGGGCAGGGCGGTGAGCTGGTCGGTGGTGGCGCGCAGCGGGGAAGCGGTGATCTGGGCGCGTTCGGTCTCATCGGTCGTGTACTGGTCCCAGAACCACTGCATGCCGTCGCGGCGCAGGAAGTAGCCGGTGGCGAACTGGTGGTAGGAGGGGGTGTCGAAGGCGGCGTCGGTGACCGGGTAGAACAGGACCTGGTGCAGCAGCGGGACGTCGCCGCGCTCCTTGGCCATCAGGGTCAGGGCGGCGCTCATGTTGCCGCCGACCGAGTCGCCGGCCACCGCGAGGCGGGTGCCGTCGAGGTTCTTCGTGGCACCCTGGCCGACGATCCACTGGGCGACGGTGTAGTTCTGCTCGATGGCGACGGGGTAGCGGGCCTCGGGCGAGAGGTCGTACTCGGGGAAGACGACGGCCGCGTTCGCGCCGACGGCGAGTTCGCGGACCAGCCGGTCGTGGGTGTGGGCGTTGCCGAACACCCAGCCCGCGCCGTGGATGTAGAGGATGACCGGCAGGGTGCCCTGGACGCCGGCGGGGCGGACGATGCGGGCGCGGACGCTGCCGGTGGGGCCGCCCGCGACGGTGATCCATTCCTCGTCGACGTCCGGCTTGGCGATCTCGCCGGACTGCACCTCGTCGACGGCCTTGCGGCCCTCCGCGGGCGCCAGGTCGAACAGGTACGGCGGGTTCGCGGTGGCCTCCGCGAACGCGGCCGCGGCCGGCTCCAGAACGGGTTCGGCAGGGGTGGTGGGGGTGGTGGCGTCGGACATGAGGGGTCTCCTGAGGTGGTGGCTCGGTGCCGTTCGGTTCGGTGCTGTTCAGCAGGACGCCGGGTACCTACGGCGCGGCGTGCCGCGGAACTGTCGGAAGTACCGTAGGTGGGCGGGAAAGGGCGACATTGTCTGTGCGCGCACCAGTTCTGAACTGGGGGTGCATCACGGTGCCCGAGCGTCAGGCGTCGACCAGACGTGCCGCCGGGATCGTCAGCTCCTGGGCCCCGCGCCACTCGCGGGGCGAGATCCCGTACGCCGACCGGAACACCCGGCTGAAATGGGCGGCGCTGGTGAATCCCCAGCGGCTCGCGATCGCCGCGATCGTGGCGTGCCGGTGGACGGTGAGGGCGCGCCGGCACTCCTCGAGACGGCGGCGCTGGATCCAGCGGCCGACCGTCGCGTCCTCGCTCTCGAACAGTTTGTGCAGGTAGCGCAGGGAGATGTGATGGTCCGCGGCGATGGACTGCGGGCTCAGCCCGGGGTCCGCGAGGCGCTCGTCGATGTAGGCCTTGATGCGCAGGAGCAGGGCCCTGTTCCCGCCGGCCGACTCCGTGGCCGTGTTGCCGAGCACCTCGTCGGTCAGGACACCGAGCAGGTCGATGACGTTACGGGCCATCAGCTCGCCGACGCGCGACGGATAGGTTCCGGCGCCGTCCACGAAGCCGGACAGGAACGGTGAGATCAAGCCCGCGAGCGGGGAGTCGGCGGCCAGCGGGCGGGCGGTGATCTGCGCGATGTCGGAATCGCTCAGGCCCAGGGCGTGCCGCGGCAGCGCCAGCGACTTGGTGCGGAAGGACTGGGGCAGGTGCAGTCTGAGCGGGCGCGAGAGGTCGTAGACGGCGATGTCCCCGGGCTGCAGGACCGCCTCGCGGCCGTCCTGTTCGAGACGGGCGACACCTTGGTCGATCAGCTTGACGACCACGTACTCGTCCTGGCCGTCCTGGCCGGTCTGACGGCGGGTGCGCAGGGCGTCCTGGCAGTCGCCGGTCACGGTCACGGCCCGCAGCCGGTCGAGCGGCGTGGCGCGGATCGTGCCGTGCTGCACTTCCTCGGGAACGGAGATGTGCACGGCCCCGAAGGTGCGGGACAGCGCGTCGCGCCAGTACGCGCGCCTGTGCGAGGCGGGCAGGGAAGCAACGGTGTCGTAACTGCCGAGGGCGACGCTGTCCACGTTCCCGTCCTGAGGATCCGGCGCCATGGTGACTGCCTTTCGACTCGTGAGCCTGGGGCACCACGGTGTCAGCGGGCCGGGCGCGGCGCATCGCGTGAACCCGCTAGATCGGCGCGCCACCGCCCCGGACCCCGGCAGGTCAGTCGGCGGTCGCGGTGCGCTGCGCCTCCCGGAGAGCCTGCTCCGGGGTCTGCCGCCCGGTCAGCGCGGACTGGATCGCGGTGTAGATGCCGGTCGCGGCCCGGGGCCAGCGGACGCCGAGTTCGGCGGTGCGGACCCGGGCGGTGGCGACGCTCCGCACGAACACGGACATGGCCGGGTTCTGCTCCGCGTACTGGGCGGCGACCGCGGTGCGCGACGGGACGGTGTGGTGCTGTCCGGCCAGCTTGAGCTGGTTCGAGGGGCTGTTGATGCAAGTGAGGACCTGGGCGGCCTTCTTCTGCCGTGCCGCGGAGTCACTGCGCGGCACGGTCCAGACCTCGCCGCCGAGCGGGGTGACGGGAGACTGGCCGGCCCGCGGTACGGGGACGGGTGCGACACCCCACTCCAGGTTCGGGTCCTCGTCGAGCTCGGGGATGCGCCACGGTCCGTTGAGCATCATGGCCGCGCGGCCGGCGGCGAACTGGTCGTGGACGTCGGCCTGCGTCCAGTTCAGGACCGACTTCGACATGGACCCGCCGCGCACCAGGTCGGTCCAGAGCCGCAGGGCCTGGGCCGCCTGCGGGCTGTCCAGCCGCCGTTCGTCGCCGCCGTTGGACCACAGGAAGGGCAGGAACTGCCAGGCGCTCTCGAACGTGGGGTTCGCGTCGACGGCCATGCCGTAGCGGTCGCCGTCGGTCAGGCGGGCGGCGGCCGTCCGCAACTCGTCCCAGGTCCGCGGGACGGGGACGTCGGCCTCGGCGAGCATCTTCTTGTTGTAGAAGAGCGCGAGCGTGCTGACGTAAGGGGCGAGCCCGTACACCTTCCCGTCGTACGTGCCCGCCGACAGGATGCCGTCGGCGAAGCCACGGGTGTCGACGTCGAACTCCTCCAGCGGGGTCAGGGCCCCACTCTGCGCGATCTGTTGGAGGTCGGCGTTGTCGATCATCAGCAGGTCCGGCAGGGTGCGCGCCGACGCCTGCCGCAGGATGCGGGGGACGAGGTCGGCCGGCGGGACGCTCGTCTGCTCGACCTCGACGTCCGCGGAACGGCCGCAGGAGGCGAGCAGGTCGCCCCACTGCCGGTGCTCGGACGCGTCCGTGTAGTAGTTCAGCACGGTGAGGGAGGTGGCCTGCTTGTCGCCCGCCTCGCCGGAGCATCCGACGGCGGCCAGGACCAGCGCCGTCGTGGCGGCGGACAGCCGGGCGGCGAGTGGGCCCGGGCGTCGGGTCCGGCGACGGATCGCGCGGCGTACTGGGGGACTGTTCGTGGCCACGTCCGGAGGTTTCCGTTCAGAGGTGCGGCAAGAGGGTTCTACGGTGCAGATTATGCCGTGTCATTCCCTCTGACCTGCAGCTTCCTGGATCATCGCGGCCACGGCCGAGGGGTGTGACCGGGCGACGGCGTGCGAGGCGTCCACGAGGTGCTCGGTGGCCGCCATGCGCTGGGCCATGAAGCGCTGGGCCGTGGGATGGACGATGCGGTCGGCGAGGGTGACGGCGTACCAGCAGGGCTGCGCCGCCCAGGCCGGCGGGCCCGACCGGTCCGTCAGCGCGGCGCGGGCGATCGGGCGCTGCGCCGCGGACAGCGCCGCCACCTGTCCGGGCGGCAGGCCGGCGGCGTAGAGCCGGGCGAACTCCTCGTCGCTGAGCCGGAGTTCGTTGAAGGCCGGGGCGGCGGCGGTGAAGCCGGCCGCGGCCACGGGGGCGGGCGCGAACCGGTCCATGACGTCCTGGACGCACTCGCCGTCGTCCAGGCCGAACCCGGCGACGTAGCAGAGGGCGACGACGTGATCGGTGCCGGCCGAGGCCTGGCTGATGACCGCGCCGCTGTAGTCGTGGCCGACGAGGACGACCGGGCCGTCGATGTCCCGGACCACCGCACGGAGGTGAGCGGCGTCCTGCGCCAGTCCGCGCAGGGGGACGGCCGGGGTGCGCACGGCCACTCCGGCGGAGTCGAGCAGGTGGCTGACCTCGGCCCAGATCGAGGTGTCGGCGAAAGCGCCGTGCACCAGGACGGCGGTCGGTGGCGCGGAACAGTTGGGATGCATGCCCGGGTGACCTCCGGACGTCGACGGGGACGAGCGTTGTGGGGAAGACCAGCCAAATGCCCCGGGCACGGCGGTACATCGCGTGAACGTACCAACCTGTCCCGCCGGCCGGCTGCGTTCAGTCGGCGTCCGGCAGGGCCGTGACCAGGTTGGCGAGCTGGACCCGGGAATTGACCGACAGCTTGCGGAACACGGCGGTCAGGTGGGTGTTGACCGTGTGCGGCGAGAGGACGAGCAGGTCGGCGGCCGACCGGTTGGTGTGCCCCTGGGCGACCAGGCGGGCGATCTTCCGCTCGGAGGCGGTCAGCGCCGCCCAGCCCTGGACGGGGCGCGGGACGGCCGCCGCCCGGCGGCTGCCCGGGGCGCGTCGGACGTGAGCCGCCTCGGCGTGGGCGCCGCACCCGGAGAACAGGTCGCGGGCCAGGGTCAGTGCGGCCGACGCCCGGTCCTTCTCGCCGGCCTCCAGCAGCGCACGGCCCAGATCGGCGTGCGCGGCCGCCCGGAGCAGGGGGCGGGGGCCGCTGTCGAGGAGTTTCGCGGCGTGTTCGAGCAGGGCCGGGTCACCGGTCACGAGGGCGCGGGCCTGGACGGCGAGACCGGCCGCGGTGGGCACGGCCGGGTTCCGGTCCGCGTGCGCCTCGGCCTGTGCCGCCAGGTCCTCCGCGAGCTCGTGCGCTCCGCCGCGCAGCGCGGTGCGCACCGCTGCCGCGACATCGGTGCGCAGCAGCCGCCAGCGCAGGAACGGGTTCGCCCGCTGGACGTCCCGGATGCGGTCGACGGCCCGGCCGATGTCGCCGTCGGCCTCGGCGTGCAGGGCCTCCAGGAACCGTACGGCGGCGGTGTTCCCGGGATTCGGTTTGGCCGCGAGGCCTTCCTGCGCCGCGGCCAGGTGCTGCCGCGCCGTCTCGTTCTCGCCGCGCATCAGGGCGATCCGGGAGCGCAGCACCCGTCCGTTGACCTGCTGGACGGAGACCCGCACCTCGTTCTCCAGACGCTCCATGGTCACGAGGGCGGCCTCCGCGTCGTCGAGCCGCCCGAGCCCCAGATCGTGCTGGCTGCGGGCCCACTCCAGCATCGCCTGGCGGATCACCGTGGCGTCGGACGCCCGCAGGAGCAGGCGCTCGCCGGATCCGAAGTCGTCGCGGTGCAGGTGCGCGACGATCGCCTCCGGCAGGAAGGCGGGATCGAGTGTGCTCAGCGCGGTGAAGCGGTCGAGGGCGGCGGCGCTGTCCCCGGCGTTCTGCGCGATCTCGCCGAGCGAGGACAGCGCGAGGAGGTGCGCCTCACGGTCGCCGGCGGCCGTGGCGGCCCGCAGTGCGGCCTCGCCGGCCTCGCGTGCCGCGTCCAGATCCTGTTCGCGGGAGAGGGACAGCGCACGGTGTGCGGCGAGCCGGGCCGAGATCTCGGAGTAGGCGCCGAGTGCGGTGAGCGCGGCCTCGGTCCTGCGGCGCAGCTCACCGGCGAGGTCCATGGCCCACAGCGTCCCGCCCAGGGCCGCCTGGAGCCGGCCGAACTCCGCCAGCGGTGGCCGCTCCGCGAGGAGCCGGTCGCCCGTCGCCAGCGCTTCCCGGTTCCGGCCCGCCTGCGTCAGGTACCGGATGGCCGACTCGCCCAGGGTGAAGCGGAGCGGGCGGGCCACCGGCACCAGTTCCAGGGCGTGTGTCATCAGGTCGGCGGCGAGGCCGGGCGTGACGGGCACGATGTCGTCGGCGGCGCGCCGCAGCAGCGCCACGGCCTCCTCGTCGCCGGTCGTGGCCCCCTTGAGGATGTGCGGCACCGCGTCGATCGGCCGGCGCTCGGCGGCCACCATGATGCGCGCGGCCTCGCGGTGCAGAGCCGTCCGGGCGGACCGGGGGATGTCGGCGTAGACGGCCTGCCGCAGCAGGTCGTGGCGGAAGACGAGATGCTCGCCGTCGTCGTCCAGGAGCCCGGTGCGGACGGCTTCGTCGAGGGCGGTGAGCAGCGACGCGACGGGCCGGTCGCACAGCGCGGCGGCGTCGCGGAAGGCGAACGCGCGCCCGAGGACCGAGCCCATCTGCAGGAACCGCAGGGTGTCCGGGTGCAGCGAGCCGAGCCTGCCGCGCACGCCGACGACGAGACCGGACGGTACGTCGCCGTCCCCGGCGGCCGGCAGTCCGGCGAGCATCTCGACGGCCAGGAACGGGTTGCCGCCCGCCCCGTCGAGCAGGTCCCTCACGGGTCGGCCGACGGACGACCCGAGGGTGTCACCGGCGAGCTGGGTGACGGCCGACGCGGAGAGCGGGCCCAGGGGGACGGTGACGGTGGGCAGTTGGGACTCGGCGGCCGCGGCGACGGCCTCGGCCGGTCCCGAGGCGTCAGGACGCGCGGTCAGCAGCCACAGCACGGGTGAGGTCCGGAGCCGGGCCGGCAGTTGCTGCAGCGCGAACCGGCTGAGCGGATCGGCCCACTGCGCGTCGTCCAGGCTGATCAGTACGGGCATCCGGCCGGCCCGGTCCTCGATCGCCTCGGCCAGCCGTTCCACCAGCCAGATGCCCTGGTCGGGTCGGTGGGCCAGATCCGCGAAGGCTTCGCGGGACAGCAGGGGCCGGTCACCGTGCAGCACGCAGGCGGCCAGCGAGGAGAGCGGCACCATGCGGTGCAGTTCGTCGGCCCGGCCGACGCCGACGGAGAATCCGGCCGCCTCCGCCCGGGCGACGGTCTCCGTGAGCAGGGTGGTCTTGCCGATGCCCGGCTCGCCGCGCAGCAGGGCCAGACGGCCGCTGCCGTCGCGGGCCACGGAGCGGATCAACGCATCGAGCTGACCGAGCTCGGCCTCACGGCCGCGCAGACCACTACGCGACAGGGATCTGTCCGCTTCTCCCATGCTTGTTCCCGTTTGTGCTCGCCGACCAATTGACCATCAGTGCACTGTAACCGGTCCATGCGTGCGCATGAATCGTGATCTTCCCTGGTCAGGGCGCTCGTGGGCAATTGGCGAGGCGCTCTTGGGCAATCCGTGCGCCCGCTCGCTTCCTAGCCTCCTTCCAGCACCGCCGAACGCGACGAAGGAGCAGGAAACAGACCATGTCCTACCTCACTGTGGGCCAGGAGAACTCCACCCCGATCGACCTCTACTACGAGGACCACGGGACCGGCCAGGCCGTGGTCCTCATCCACGGATTCCCGCTCGACGGCCACTCCTGGGAGCGGCAGAGCGCGGCGCTCCTCGACGCGGGCTACCGGGTCATCACGTACGACCGTCGTGGCTTCGGGCGGTCGAGCCAGCCGACGACCGGCTACGACTACGACACCTTCGCCGCGGACCTGAACGCGGTCATGGAGAGACTCGACGTACGGGACGCCGTCCTGGTCGGCTTCTCGATGGGCAGCGGCGAGGTCGCCCGCTACGTCGCGACGTACGGCACGGACAGGGTCGCCAAGGTCGCCTTCCTGGCCTCCCTCGAACCCTGCCTCCTCAAGTCCGACGACAACCCCGACGGGGTCGCCCCGAAGGAGTTCTTCGACGGTGTCGTGGCCGCGGTCAAGGCCGACCGCTACGCCTACTACACCGCCTTCTACCAGGACTTCTACAACCTCGACGAGAACCTCGGCACGCGCATCAGCGAGGAGGCCGTGCGCCACAGCTGGGACGTCGCGGCAGGCGGCGGCTGGTTCGCGGCGGCGGCCGCGCCGTCCACCTGGTACACCGACTTCCGGGGCGACATCCCGGCGATCGACGTGCCGGCCCTGATCGTGCACGGCACCGCCGACCGCATCCTGCCGGTCGAGGGCACGGCCCGCGCCTTCCACAAGGCGCTCCCGGCCGCCGACTACGTGGAGATCGAGAACGCCCCGCACGGTCTGCTGTGGACGCACGCGGAGGAGGTCAACGCGGCGCTGCTCGCCTTCCTGGCGAAGTGAACCACCGTTCCGTGCCGCCCGGACGGGCGGCACGGAACGGACCCGGAGAGGACCCCACCGGCTCCGGCCGGACGCCCGAGTGCCGCCCCGGGCACCCTGTGGAGCCGTTGTCAGAGGTGCCGCTTATGCTGCGCGAACGATTGTGCGGGACCTGGGGAGGGCACGGCATGTTCGGCAAGCTGTTCGGCAGGGGTGAGGGAGGGGCGCCGGCGGATCCGTACGCCCTGGCGGCCCCGCGCAAGCGGACCCACGGGGTGTACCGGCTGCGAGCCCTCGGGGACACGCGCGTGCTCGCCCTCGTGGAGGCGGCCGACGCGGGGGACTGGAGCGCGGTCAAGGAGGCACTGGCCCCGTTCGACCTCGGGCGCGACCACCTCGTCCTCGATGAACTGGCCGACCTCGACGGGGTGCAGGACTGGATCGGCCGGGCCGTCGAGGAGGACAAGGAGGACCGGGCGACCGCACTGCTGATATCCGGGGCGCGGCACATCAGTTGGGGCTGGGAGGCCCGCACCTCCGCACGCGCCAAGGACGTCTCGGAGGACCAGTGGCGCGTCTTCCACGAGCGTCTCCAGCTGGCCGAGGAGCAGCTGTTCGAGGCCGCCGAGCTGCGGCCCGAGTGGGTGACGCCGTGGCGTCGTCTGCTCACCTCCGGCCGCGGCATGTCGCTCGGCCCCGCGGTGAACGACACCCGGTTCGACGCCGCCGTGCGCCGTGACCCGCTCGACCTGGAAGTGCACATCGAGCGGATCTCGCAGTTGCAGCCCCGCTGGAGCGGCGAGCCGGGGCAGGCCCTGGCCTTCGCCCGCAAGGCCTTCTCCGGTGCGCCCGACGGGCATCGCATCGGCTGTGCGATCCCCATGGCGCACATCGAGGACTGGGTGGAGTCGGACCGATACGACCGCCTCGACACGCCGCAGATCCAGGGCGAGTTGAGGGAAGCGGCCCAGCGCAGCATCCTCCACCCCGGCTACGAGCGCCGCCCCGGCTGGCAGCACGACTTCAGCATCTTCGCGCTGGCCCTCGCGCTGTCGAACGAGGGCGTCGTCGCCTCGCGCGTCTTCCACGAGCTGGACGGGGCCTTCACCTCGTGGCCGTGGATCTACATGACGGAACCGGAGAAGACGTACGCCCGCTTCCGGCGCCACGTCTGAGTCCGTCCCGCCCACTCCGCCCCTGCCGCTCACTGCCTCCGGACTGCCCGATGACTCTGCACGACACCGCCGCCGACCGCACCTTCCAGGTCGACCTGCGCGGCCTCGTCGACCTGCTGTCCCACCACCTCTACTCCAGCCCCCGCGTCTACCTGCGCGAGCTGATGCAGAACGCGGTCGACGCGCTGACCGCCCGCCACTCCCTCGAACCCGCGGCCCCCGCGGGCGAGTTCGGCATCCGTCTGTACGCCGACGGCTCACTGGTGCGGATCGAGGACGACGGCGTCGGCCTCACCGAGGCCGACGTGCACACCTTCCTCGCCACCATCGGCCGCAGCAGCAAGCGTGCCGAGCGGATCGCCGAGCAACGCGCCGACTTCATCGGCCAGTTCGGCATCGGACTGCTCTCCTGCTTCCTGGTCGCGGACGAGATCCACGTCGTCAGCCGCTCCGCCCGCACCCCCGGCGCACCCGCCGTGGAGTGGCGGGGCCGCGGTGACGGCTCGTACACCGTCCGCGCGCTGCCCGCCTCCGCCCGGCCCCGGCCCGGGACGACCGTCACGCTGACCCCCCGCGCCGACGCGGCCGAGTGGACCCGGCCGGCCCAGGTGCACGCCCTGGCCCGGCACTTCGGATCGCTGCTGCGCCACCCGGTGACCTTCGACGACGGGGTCGCGGGCGGCACGCCCGTGCCCGTCAACCCCGAGCCCGCCCCCTGGTCCCGCAGCCACCCCACGCCCGGAGCCCGGGCCCGCGCGCTCGCCGCGTACGGCGAGGAGACCTTCGGTTTCACGCCGCTGGACACCATCGAACTCGATCTGCCGGCCGTCGGACTCAAGGGCATCGCCTGCATCCTGCCCGAAGCGGTACCGGGCGGCCGCCGCCACGGGCACCGCGTGCACGTCAAGGGCATGCTGCTGTCCGAGCAGGCCGAGGAGATCCTGCCCGACTGGGCGTTCTTCGTCCGGTGCGTGGTCGACGCCGAGAGCCTGCGCCCCACGGCGTCCCGCGAGGCGCTGTACGAGGACGACACCCTCGCCGCCGTCCGTGACGCGCTCGCCGAGCGGCTGCGCGCCTGGATCGCCCGGGCCGCCGCCGAGGACCCGGATCTGCTCGCCCGCTTCCTCCAGGTCCACCACCTGGCCGTGAAGTCCCTCGCCGTGCACGACGACGAGATGCTGCGGATGCTGCTGCCCTGGCTGCCCTTCGAGACCACCGCGGGACACGCCACCCTCGACGAGTTCGCCCGCACCCACCGCACGGTGCTCGTCACCTCAAGCGTGGAGGAGTTCCGGCAGGTCGCCGCCATCGCCTCGGCCGCCGGGCTCGGCGTCGTCAACGGCGGCTACACGTACGACCGCGAACTCGTCCGGCGGCTGCCCGAGATCCGGCCCGAGGTCTCCGTGTCGGACCTCGACCCGGAGACCCTCACCGCCCACCTCGACCCCGTCGACCGCGAGACGGAACTGGCCGCCGCGACCTATCTCGCCCGCGCACGCGACGCCCTCGCCGTCTTCGACTGCGACGTCGCGCTGCGCACCTTCCAGCCCGCCTCGGCGCCCGCCCTGCTCGTCGACAGCCGCGAGGCCCGGCACGAGCGCACCCGCTCCCAGCTCGCCCGCGAGCAGGAAGGCGGCCTGTGGGGCGACATCCTCGGCGCCCTGCGCCAGGAGGCCCCGCGCGCCCAGCTGATCCTCAACCAGCTCAACCCGCTGGTCCGCACCGCCGTCACCATCGAGGAGCCCGAGCTGGCCCGCACCAGCGCCGAAGCCCTCTACGGGCAGGCCGCGATGCTCTCCCGGCGCCCGCTCAGGCCCGCCGAGTCGAGCCTCATCAACCGCTCGTTCCTCGATCTCCTCGCCCACGCCCTTCGCAAGGACAGCTAAGGACCGCCGACGATGCCGACCGCTTCCCTTCCCCAGAACACCGACGAGCTCTACGAGGCGCTGCACGAGAACGACCAGCGTCCCTACGGCCGCACCCGCACCGTCACGGCCGAGGAACTGGTCGACGCCGCCGAGCAGTTCGAGGATCCGGCCGCCCTGGTGTGCGCGCTCCTCGAACTGCAGGAGGCGTACACCTACGGCTCCGAACCCCGTAAGTCGCCCGTCGTCTTCGCCCGCGTCCTCAACCTGTTCGACGAACAGCCCGACGTCTTCGACGAGCGCCTGCGCCACCTGCTCTTCTGGCGCTTCAAGTGGGTGGCGAACGCCCTGCGCGCGCTGCCCGAGGTGCCGCTGACCAGCCTGCGCCAGTGGCTGGTCGAGATGCGCGACCGGTACGTCAAGGCAGGCCTCGACCTCCAGCCGTACTACGGGCAGGCCTACCAACTCGCCGCGCACACCGGTGAGAACACCGCTCTCGCCTACGAGCTGTGGGCGGGCCGCACCCGCAGCCGGCTCAGCGACTGCGAGGCCTGCGAGATCTGCGAGCGGGCCCTCTTCCACCTCGCGGCGGGCGACGACGCGCGGGCCCTGCGTGTCTGGGACCCCGTCCTGCGGGGCAAGGACTCCTGCCAGGAGGAGCCCGCCCGCTCCGTCTCCCACGCCCTGCTGCCGCTCCTGCGCACCGGTGACGCCGACCGGGCCCGCGAGCTGCACCTCGCCGGATACCGGGCCTGCCGCCGCAACCCCTCGATGTCCGGCGAGGTCGGCCGCCACCTCGAGTTCTGCGCCCTGACCGGCAACGAGGCGCGCGGACTTGAGCTGCTCGGCGAGAACCGGAGCCTGTTCGACGAGGTGGACTCGCCGCAGGACCAGCTCGACTTCCTCACCGGCGTCGAGGTCCTCCTGCGGCGCATCGTGTCCCTGGACCGGGGCGAGCTCCCCACCGTCGGCTACGCGGGCCGCACCTGGACCGTGGCCGACCTCCACACCGAAGTACGCCGCCGCGCCGACGACCTCGCCGCACGCTTCGACGCCCGCAACGGCACCACGGCGCACGCCGACCGCCGCCGCGCCCGCCTGGAGCGTGCCCCGCTCCTGGACGCGCTGGAACTGACCCTGCGCACCCGCAGCCTCGACGACGTGGCGGAGCCCCTCGCCCCGGCCGCCGCCCGCACCGCCCGGACCGCCGCGGCGGTCCCCGAGTCGCTGCCCGACATCATCGTGCGGGCACGGGAGTTGGAGGAGCAGGGCCACCCGGACGCGGACGCGTGCTGGGCGCGCCTGCGCACGCTCGCCGCGGCCCGCGACTACGTCCACCCCGACGCCCCGGGCGTCGGCACGCTCGTCCACCTGCGTGCCGATCTGCTGAACGACGAGGCGGAGCGGGCCTGGACCAAGGACGACCACGCCGCCGCCGTCGAGCTGTACGAGGAGGCGGCCGGGCTCTACGAGGACGCGGGGCTGCCGGACCGGGCGGTGCTCTGCCGCGCCGGTGGAGCCGTGGCCGCCGCCGAACAGCTGGTGCAGAGGCGTCCCGGCACCGACGAGGACGAGTCGGCCGTCGCCGCGGGGAGGGCGGCGGGGGCAGCGGCACTGACCGAGGCCCTCGCGACCGTCGTGCGCCTCCAGGAAGAGGCCACCGGTCTCGCACCGGTGCTGGAGGCGCGGCTGCTGCGGCTGCGGGCGACCTCGGCCGGGCTCCGCCTGCAGACGTCGCCCGGCGAGGACCACGCGACGGCCGTCGTCGCGGAAGTGGACCAGTTGCAGGCGTTCGCGGTCCGGCACGACATCGCCACGCAGATCTCCGGCGCCCGGCTGCTGCGGGCCAGCACCCACGCCATCACCGGTGACCTGCCCGCCGCGGTCACCGAGATCGACGCCCTGCTCGACCTGCTGCGGGCGCAGGGCCCCGCCTGGCACCTGCCCCGCACCCTGGGCCTGCGCGGCCGCGTACAGCTCGGCCTGCGCGACGCGCAGGCCGCCCACGCGGACCTGGCCGAGGCCCTGCGGCTGGCCGCCGACTGGCCCGCCCGCACGGTCGACCGGGGCCGTCTGCACGGCGACATGGCGGAAGCCTGCATGCACCTGGGCCGCCCCGACGACGCCCTGCGGCACCTGACGCGCGCCGCGGAGTTCCAGCTGCGCGAGGACAGCCGGATGGACGGCTTCTGCTCGTACAGCGCCGCGGCGCAGCTCAGCCTCGACCTGGGCCGGATCGAGGACTGCATCGCCCTGCTGGACTCCGTCCTCGTCGAACCTGACATCAGCACGGGCGAGTTGGACGACCGGCTCACCGCCCAGCTGCGCCTGACCCGCGCTCGCGCCCTGCACGCGGGGGGCGACCTCAAGGCCGCCACGGCGGAGTTCGTCGTCCTCGCGGCCGAGTCGGCCGGCTGGGACGACGACCCGGGCAGCCACGCGATGATCGCCGCGGAGACGGCCATGCTCCTCGCCGAGTCCGGTGAGTTCGGCGCGGCGCGCGACGCCCTGGGCAAGGCCCTGGCCGCCCACGCCGAGGCCCCGAACTACGAGAACGTCAGCAACAGTCTGCGCGAGGTCGCCCGGCTCCAGGCCCAGCAACAGGGTGCGGACAGTCTGGACGAGGTTCTCGCCCTGCTGTCCGACGCGGCCCGGGTGGCCGACGAGGCCCGCGCGGCCGGATACCAGGCGCGGGGCCGCTCGCTGGACTCCGCCCTGTCCTACGAGCACGGCCGCGTGCACGCCTACGTCGGCGCGTACGAGGAATCCCTGGCGGCCCTGGAGAAGACCCTCGGCCTGCTGGGGGAGCCGGGCCCCGAGGACGGCCACGTCGACGAGTGGGCGGAGTCGGTGCGCCTCGCGAGCGTCGTCGAGGGCCTCTACCTGAAGCGCACCGCCCCCGCCCTCACCCGCCTCGACACGGCGATCCGCCGCCTCACGGACCTGAACCGCCCCGAGGAGCGCGCACCCCTGACCGAGCTGGCGGCACGGCTGCGCGACGAGTGACAAGGGCGGCAGGTGGAGGGCCGTGCTCGCACGGCCCTCCACCTGCCGCTCCCGCGCTTCCGGCGATAGCCGCGTACCGAACGACCCTCAACCGTCAGCGTCCTGACCAGTGGTGGAAGGATCCGCACCTATGGCTCTCTCGTCCCGCATCACCATGCCGGGCCAGGTCTGGTCGGTGGCCGCGCAGGATGCGTCCGGTCCGCTGTATGTCACCAGCTATGGGGCGAGCCCGCTGGAGACGGTCGTGACGTCGGTGGACGGGGCGGGCGAGGTGGCGTGGGAGCGACGCTTCGCCGGGACCGGGCGGCCGCGGTCCCGGCTGTCCGAGGACGGCACTTTGTGGCTCGCTGTCCTGCATCGGAGCGGCCGGGCTCTGGAGGGCATCGGCGCCGACGGGATCACGCGCCGGACCGTCGTGCCCGAGTGCGAACCCGGCGAGGAGATCAGCGCGTTCGTCCTGCTCGACGACGGGTTCCTCGTCGCCTGGGCCGGCGTCTCCGCCATTCTGAGGACCTCGCAGGACAGGCGAACTGACTTCTCCCGGGCGCGTGTCGCTCGCTACACGTGGGAGGGGGCCTGCCTGTGGTCGACGCCGATCGTGATGGGAGCCCTTTCCCATCCGGGCGTGCAGGGGATGAGCGCACGGACCGGCTGGGAGGTGCGCCCTCTGCGGCCCTGGGTGCCGGATGAGGTGGACGTCGACCACTGGGAGCCGCTGCTCGTCTCGGGCGACCGAGTGGCGGCCGGCTTCGTCGACGCTCGGGGCGGGATCGGGCGGACCTTCTTCCTCGGCCTCGCCGACGGAGCGATCGTCTCCGCCACTTCCCCGGCGCCCTCGGGCCGGAAGGCGATAGCAGGCCCTGGTGAGTTCCTGATCGGGTCCCAGGGATACGGGGAGTTCACCACGGGCCGCTACGACCGCGAGGGCGACGTCACTGTCAGGTGGGCCAGTCACGGTGCCCTGCTCGTCGACGACAGGGGCACCGTCTGCGGCCCCGAGCTGGAGAACCGCCTGCCGTCGCGGTCACGGTTCCGGCGGCTGGCGCCGGACGGCTCGCTCGTGGACGGGCCCGCGCTGACGGGCTACTCCACGTCCTGTCCCGCGATGGACCGTGAGGGCACCGCCGTGTTCTGGCGCCACGGCAAGCTCCTCGCCGTCGACGCGAACCTGGACGTGCACGAGCTGTTCGCGAGGGACGACGAAGGCCGGAACGTCCTCGGCCGCACCCTGCTGTTGGAGGGTGGCCGCGTCGTCGTGTCCGTGGACGGTGAAGTCCTCGTGTTTCGGGCTCCGTTGGGGCCGCTTGCCGAGGGGCCGTGGCCGTGCGGTGATGCGAATCTCCGCGGCAATCCCGTGGTGAGCTGACTTCTGGAGCAGCGTCCCGGCAGTGGGGTCGGTCGGGTCAGTCGTCCGTCCAGCGGTACGTGGCCCGGACCCCGTACGAACCCTCGCCCCAGAAGCGCGCCTTGACCTCGTCGATCCGGTTCACCGGCGCGTCCTACGGGCCCTCCGGTGGCTCCTCCGACGGAGCCGTGGGGGCGCCGATCCGCTCGGCGATGAGGCGCTGGTAGTTCGGGCACTCCGTGACGTCCTCGTGGGTGCAGGTCAGGCCGCCTTCGATCAGTGCCAACGACGTCTGGGCCGCGGCGATTCTCGAGCGGATCTCGTCGGCCTCGGCGCGCAGGATCTCGTGGCGGGTGGCGCGGTCCGCCGCGGTGGTGGAGAGGGTCCTGATGGTGTCCAGGTCGAGGCCGGCCTCCTTGAACACGAGGATCGTCGCCACGCGGGTGAGGTCCGTCCCGGTGTAGCGGCGGCGCCCGGCCGCGTCCCGTCCGGGGTGCAGCAGGCCCATCGACTCCCAGTGCCGCAGGACGTGTGTGGCAAGGCCGAACCGGGCCGCGAGGGCGCCGATGCTCATCGTGGTGGCGCCGTCGCCCCTGTTGTCTCCGTTGTCGCCGCTTGACTTCATGTCGACATTAAGTCGCAGGCTGAGGTGCATGTCCAAGAAACAGGAACCCACGGGAACGCACCGCGACACCGAAGCCCTGCTGGCCGTACTCGACGCTGCGGACCAGATGCCGGACGCCCGTCTGCTGCGGGCCCGTTCCTACGAACTGCTGTCCCCCGTCCCCGGTTCGACGGTCGTGGACGTCGGCTGCGGTGCCGGGCGCGCCGTCGCCGAGCTGACCGAACGCGGGGTCCACGCGGTGGGCGTGGACCCCGACGCGTGGATGCTGGCCGCGGCCCGGGAGCGGTGGCAGGCGTCCGAGTTCCGGGAGGCGAGGGCGGAGGAACTGCCGTTCGCCGACGCGAGCGTGCGGGGCTACCGCGCCGACAAGGTGTTCCACGTGCTGCGGGAGCCGGGGCGGGCGGTGGCGGAGGCGCGGCGCGTCCTGTGCCCGGGCGGCAGGATCGTCCTGGTCGGGCAGGACTGGGACGCCGTCATGGTCGACTCGGACGACGCGGCGCTCACCCGCACGATCGTGCACGCCCGCGCCGACCTCCTGGGCGCGCCCCGGGCCGGCCGCCAGTACCGCAACCTGCTCCTGGACGGCGGCTTCCAGGACGTCACCGTCGAGGCGCACACCAGCGTGTTCACCGACCCCGCGATGCTGCCGCTGCTCACCCGGCTCGCCGAGCCCGCCTGTACGAGTGGTGCCGTCGAGCGGGAGCGGGCCGACACGTGGCTCGCCGAGCAGCGCCGGCGCGCCGAGGCCGGCCGCCTCCTCATCGCCATCCCGTTCTTCGTGGCCGCCGCCTCCGCCTGACGGGCCTCAGCCCGCCGACACCTCCGGCCGCCCCGGCGGCTCCTCCGGCCTCGCAGAAGGCGCGGTCGGCGGCGAGCGTCCACGCGGTCACCCAGCCCGAGCACGTCGCCGTCAACGAGATCCTGATCCGGCCGGCCGACCAGTCCCGCTGAGCCGGTGTCACAACTGACGCTCCGACGCTGTCTTGAGGGGTGAAGCCGAGAGAACTGAGGACACCGTGCGGGAGATCCTGATCGTGGGCGGCGGTTACGCGGGGTTCTACACCGCGTGGGGCCTGGAGAAGAAGCTGCGGCGCGGGGAGGCGCGGGTCACCGTCGTCGACCCGCGGCCCTACATGACGTACCAGCCGTTCCTGCCGGAGGTGGTGGCCGGGTCGATCGAGGCGCGGCACGCGGCGGTGTCCCTGCGCCGGCACCTGCACCGCACCCGGCTGGTCTCCGGCACGGTGACGGACATCCGCAACGCCGAACGCACCGTCACCGTCCGCCCGCTCAGCGGCCCCGACCACCAGCTCACCTACGACATCCTCGTGGTGACGGCCGGGGCGGTCACCCGCACCTTCCCGATCCCCGGGGTCGGTGAGGAGGCGATCGGACTCAAGCACGTGGAGGAGGCCGTCGCCATCCGCGACCGGCTGCTCACCTCGTTCGACCGGGCGGCATCGCTGCCGCCGGGCCCCGAACGCCGCAAGCTCCTCACCGTCACCTTCGTCGGCGGGGGCTTCTCCGGGGTGGAGGGGTTCGGCGAACTGCTCTCCCTGGCGACCGCGCTCCTCGGCCACTATCCGGAACTCGCCCCGGAGGAGCTCAGGTTCCATCTGGTCGAGGCGCGCGGCCGGATCCTGCCCGAGGTCGGCGACCGGCCCGGCGCCTGGGTGGTGGGCGCGCTGGAGAAGCGGGGCGCGCGGGTGCACCTGAACACCCAGCTCGTGTCCGCGCTCCAGGGGCACGTCGTGCTGTCGAGCGGCGAGGAGTTCGAGACGGGGCTGCTCGTGTGGAGCGCGGGCAACGCGTCGAACCCCGTCGTGCACAACCACACGGACCTGCCCGTCGACGAACGCGGTCTGCTGACCGTGCGCGCCGACCTCCGCGTCGGCACGGAGACCGAGGTGGTCGCGGACGTATGGGCGGCGGGCGACGACGCCTCCGTACCCGACCTGGCGGTGCACCGGCCGGGAGCGCACACGGTGCCGAACGCCCAGCACGCGGTGCGGCAGGGCAAGCGGCTGGCGAAGAACATCCTGGCGACCCTGCGCGGACGGGCACCCAAGGACTACGTGCACCACAGTCTGGGCGTGGTGGCGACGCTGGGCCTGGGGCGCGGGATCTTCCAGTACCGGCGTCTGGTCGTCAAGGGGTTCCCCGCCTGGCTGATGCACCGCGGATACCACGTGCTCGCCGTCCCGACGTGGGAACGCAAGGTCCGGGTGCTCGCCGTCTGGACCACCGCCGCCCTGTTCGGCAGGGACGTCGTCTCGCTGGCCTCGGTGCAGCGGCCGCGGGATGCCTTCGTGTCCCACGGGAACCCGCGCCCGCGCGAGCGGGCCGCGGACGTACCGGCCCCGTGAAGCCGCCGGGAGGGACGACGGGCGAGGCCTCGGTCCTGGGCGCACGGTGGCGCGCGCTGGACCGTCTCCACCGCAGGATCGAGGGCTCGGTGGACCGGCGGCTCCACGCGGAACTGGGTCTGAGCCTGCGGGAGTTCCAGGCGCTGACGGTGCTGCAGGAGGGCGCTGCCGGCGCGGCGGGCCGGCTCTATCTCCACGACCTGGCCGCCGAGATCGGGCTGAGCCAGTCGGCCACGAGCAGGCTGGTGACCCGACTTCAGGACCGCGGTCTCATCACCACCGCCACCGCGGCCCGCGACCGGCGCAGCGTCGACGTGCACCTCACACCCGCGGCCGTCGAGGCGCTGCGCCGCGGGACCCCGCTGGCCGAGGAGGCCGTCCGGCACACCGTCCGGGTCCTCAATGCGGAGGGCGCTGGGGGCGCTGGGGGCGCGGACCGGAGGCTGCTCGCCTATCTGCTGGAAGGGGCGGACGGACGGGCGGGGAACGACAAGGCGTTGGTGCGGGCGACCGCGGACGTGGCCGACCAGTCGAACTCCGCACCGTATGCGGAAGCCAATGCGGACAAAGCGTTCTCGTCGACCGGCCCGGAGATTTCCGCACAGTCCTCGTAGAATTTCTCGAATCCGGCGGGCGCGATGACTTCCAGTACGGAGGCGGGTCCGTTCCCGCCGTTCCAGAACGCATGCCATTGTCCGCGCTCGTGGCAGAACTGCCGTTCCGCCGGAGCGTCGGGCGATTCCTCGTCCGACAGTGCCGCGACCTCGCCGCTCACCACGTACGCGTACACGTCCTCGCGCGACCGGCGGTGCACCGGCATCCCCAACGCCCCTGGTTCCAGCAGGTGTTGTACCAGGGAGAACCGGCCCGCGGTGGCGCTGCCGGGCATGAGGAGGCGGCTCTCCACACCGGGCAGGACCCGCAGCGCGGGAGCGTCCTTGCGACCCAGCGCACGGGCCAGGGTCTGCGGAGTCAGCTCAAACATGAATTCCCCTCGGCG
This sequence comes from Streptomyces sp. KL116D, assembly GCF_030766975.1. NCBI lineage: Bacteria > Bacillati > Actinomycetota > Actinomycetes > Kitasatosporales > Streptomycetaceae > Streptomyces > Streptomyces sp. KL116D. The sequence continues at coordinate 22,313 of NZ_JASERH010000103.1, forward strand.
TCCACCGTCGAACAACGGGCGAAGAACAACTTAGGCATCGGTCCGCGGTGCGGGTATTCCAGAAATCTGGTACCCGATTTCCCGTCGGCCATAGGGTGGGGCGGTGAAAGACTCGGCAATGAGACGGGTCGCCCGGCAGGTCGGCGACGCAGCCGAACGCAGCAAGGACCTCGTGTCCCTGTGGAGCGAGGTGACCGACGCCCTGTGCGCCGTCGTTCCCGGCGTGTGGGACACCTGCTGGTACACGGTCGACCCCGCCTCCCTGCTGGTCACCAGCCATTTCCGGCGGGGCAGGGCCGACGTGCCCGCGGAGTTGCTCGAGGAGCTGATGATCCACGAGCACTACGGCGACGACGTGAACCGCATCGCCGACCTCTGCCGCACCGCGTCCGGCATGGGCGGCATCCACGAGGCGACCGGCGGAGACGTACGGGCCAGCACCCGCTGGCGGCGGAGCCTGGCGGTCGGCAGCGACCAGGAACTGAGGGTGAGCCTGCGCACGGGGCCCGACGAGACCTGGGGCGCGCTGTCGCTCTATCGCGAGGCGGTCCGGCCGCCGTTCGACGCCGACGCGCGTGCCGTGCTCCGCCGCATCGCACCGGTCGTGGCGCACGCCGTCCGGCGCATGCTCCTGCCGAGCGCACCAGAAGCGGGCGCGGCGGGGACCGCGAACCGCGCTGCGGACGAGGGCGGTCCGGGCCTCGTGCTCCTCGACCGGGACTTCACGGTGCGCTCGGCGTCGCCCGGCATCGAGCACCGGCTGCGGCGGTTTCCCGGCCACGATCCCGGCGGGGCCGGGCTGCCGGCGGCCGTCGTCGCGGTGGCGGCCGCGACGCTGCGTGCCGTGGACCGGGGCGAGGACGCGGTACGGGCCCCTTACGCCCGCGTCGTCGCCGCGGACGGCGGCAGGTTCGCCCTCTACGGGACGCACGTGCCGGGGTCCGGAAAAGCGGACGGGATCGCGGACGGAAACGCGGACGGAGTCGCGGTGATCATCGAGCAGGCGTCGCCGGGACGGATGCTGCCGCTGCTGCTCTCGGCCTACGAACTGACGGACAGGGAAAGGGACGTGGTCCGTCTCATCCTGCGCGGCAGGTCCACCGCCCAGATCGCCGCCGGCCTCTCCGTGACGCCCCACACGGTGCAGCAGCACCTCAAGAGCGTGTTCGCGAAGACCGGGGTGCGCAGCCGGCGGGACCTGGTGGGGATCCTCCTCTCCGAACCGTACTGACGTCGCCCGCTCGGCTGCCTCACCGGAGTCGTCGCTCGCCTCCTTCGCTCGCCTCCTTCGCTCGCCTACTTGCTGAGCCAGAGGTCGGGGCCGAAGACCTCGTAGTGCACGGCCGCCGGGCTGAGTCCGTGGGTCAGCAGGTCACCGCGGACCGCCTGCATGAACGGCAGCGGCCCGCACAGGAACGCGGTGGTCTCCTGAGGCAGCGTCAGACCGGTGACGTCGGCCCAGCCTTCCCGTACGTGCACCTCGTGGGCCCGCGGCTCGCCGGGTTCGCCGGCGACGGTCTCGTACCACTCCCCGGCCCCGTTCTCGTACCAGAGGTGCAGCGAGGCACGGGACAACCGGCCGACGAGTTCGGCCAGTTCCTGACGGTGGGCGTGGTCGGGGGGGGGAGCGGTCGGCGTGGATGACGACGACCGGGCGGTTCGGCGAGACGCCGGCCAGGTGGTCGAGCATGGACAGCATCGGGGTGATCCCGATGCCCGCGGAGGCGAGCAGCAGCGGTCCTTCGCCGTCGGGGAGCACGAGGTCGCCGAAGGGCAGGGAGACCTGGAGGAGCTGCCCCGCCCGAGCGTGGGCGTGCAGCCAGGAGGACACCTCGCCCTCGGGAACCCGGCCGTCCGCCGACCGCTCCCGCTTGACGGTGATGCGCCAGGTCTTCCGGCCGGGGGAGGTGGAGAGGCTGTACTGGCGTATCTGCTGTGCCCCGTCGGGCAGTTCGACCCGGACGCTGACGTACTGCCCGGGCAGGAACGGCTCGGTGGGGAGTCCGTCGGGGCGGCGCAGCTCGAAGGACGCGGTGTCGGCCGATTCCTCGGTGCGGTCGGCGATCTCCATGTCCCGCCACACGACACCGTCGTCGACGCCGGCCCCGGCGTACAGCCGGGCCTCCATGGCGATGAGCGCGTTGGCCATCAGCCAGTACACCTCGTCCCAGGCGGCCGCCACTGCCGGGGTGACGGCGTCGCCCAGGACTTCCTTGACGGCGCCCAGCAGATGGCGGCCCACGAGCGTGTACTGGTCGGAGGTGATGCCCAGTGAGGCGTGCTTGTTGGCGATGCGCCCGAGGATCGCGTCGGGGCGCTCGCCGGGGTGTTCCACGAGCGTGGTGGCGAAGGCGGCCACCGCTCCCGCGAGCGCCTCGCGCTGGGCGCCGTTGGCCTGGTTCGCCCGGTTGAAGAGGGTGCGCAGCAGCTCCGGACGTTCCTCGAACATCCGGGTGTAGAAGAGTTCGGTGATGGCACCGAGGGAGGCTCCGACCGCCGGGAGCGTGTCGCGGACGATCGGTGCTGCCTGTCTGGAGAGCACGGTGACTCCTATCGCGTTCAAGCGACGTGCGTACGTGTTACGCACAACACCATGGTAGTTAATTGGAGTCTTGGATGCGCATTAAAGGGTGTGTTTTCGGCCGCACCGGAACGCTGATTCACACTGTTCGGGAAAGAAGGGTTCCCCCTGCGGTCCGGGACCGCAGGGGGAACACCGGCCGTGCGGGCGGTTACGCGGCGCGGTAGAGGCCGCGGCCGGCGCGGCGGACGCGGGAGGTGGCGACCAGCCGGTCGAGCGTGCTGCGCACGGCGTTGATGCTGCCGTTGTCCGTGGCCCGGCCGAGCGCGGCGGCGACGTCGCGGGCGCGCACGTCGGCGCCGCCCGCCTCGGTGAAGTAGTCCAGGATCTGCTCGGTGAGCTTGCCGTACTTCTTGTGGCCGCCCTCCTCGCCGGACTCCGGGATGACCGGGGTGACCGGGGTGACCGAGGTGACTGAGGTGACCGGGGTGCCCTGGACTGTGGGCGACATGAGGACCTGAAGGGCTCCGAGGGCCCGCTGGACGGAGCCGAGGTGGGCGACGACCGCGGCGAGCTCCCTCTCCAGGGCGTGCTTCTGGACCTCCAGGCGGGCCAGGTCCTCCTGGAGGCCCTCGGCGGTGACCTCGATGTGATGTGCCGCGTGGGTGACAGACACTCTGTGTTCCTCTCGTCCTCAACCCATGTGGTCGCGTCCGCGCTCGGCTCGCCGCGCAGGGTCGTCCGGCTGTCGTCCGGCTCCTTACACATACCACTTCACACCATCTGGGGGAGCCCCTTGTGGAGTGGGTGTGATCGGATCGACCTCACATCACTCGAAACGTCACTCGAAACGTCACTCGATACGTCACTCGAAGTCGCAACCGGGGTTGGGGGCGTCCTGCGCGAACGGTGCGCCGTGCGGCAGGACGTAGAGAACGTCCAGAACGATGTCGGTGGTGCCGCGGTTCACGCCGATGTGCACGTGGTCGGCGCCCGACGGCTCCTTGAGGGAACTGCCCTTCGGGTACACACCGTCCGAGGCGCAGTCGGCGTCGAAGTGGCTCAGCGTGCCCTGCTTGACGAAGCCGTACAGGGTGCCGTCGTGGTAGTGCCATCCGGTGCCCTGGCCGGGGGGAATGGTGATCTCGCGCAGGATGTAGTCCTGGTCGCCGACGGTGGTCCGGGCGATGAGCTTCGCGGTGACGCCGGGCCCGCCCGGGGTCGCGTGGGCCGCGGTGGCGGGGAGGGCGAGAGTGGCGAGCGCGGCGCAGGTCGCGCCCAGACGTGACAGTGTGCGCATGACGGTCCCTTCAGGGAAGTAAGGGGGGAACAAGTGGAGTGCGGTGAGCCGGAGTTCGGGCACCGCGAGCAAACGCTGTGGAACAGTGTTGCACGGTTCGACAGAAGGTGTGTCTTGCTGTCATGGGGTGACCCCGCGCGGCCGGCCGGGCGCCCCCCGGTTCCAGGGGAGGAGCTTGTCGGGATTGACGACGACCCAGACCTGGACGACGCGGCGGTCGGCGATGTCGAGACTGATGACCGCGGCGACCCGCCGGTCGTAGCGCACGACGAGACCGGTCCGGCCGTTGACGGAGTGCGAGTCGACCGTCGTGCGCGCCCGCGGGACCAGCAGCGTCAGCAGGCTCCTGGCCACCGGGTCCGCGCCGTGCACGGGCCGGACCTGGGCCCGTACCTTGCCCCCGCCGTCGAAGAACGCCGTCACGTCCGACGCGAGCAGCCGCAGCAGCCGGTCCGCGTCCTGTGCCGCGCACGCCTCGCGCACCGCGTGCGCCGCGGCGTCCTGTTCCTGCGGTGAAGTGGGCCGGCCCCGCCGGGCGCGCAGGCTCCGCCGGGCCCGGTCGGCCAGTTCCGAACACGCCGGCTCGGACTGACCGACGATGTCGGCGACCGTGCGCGGCGCCATGCCGAACACGTCGTTGAGGACGAACGCGGCCCGCTCGGCCGGGGACAGCGCGTCCAGCGCGCCCAGCAGCACCTCGCTCACCTCCCGCTCCAGCATCCGCCGCCGCTCCCCGGCGTCGTCGGCCGGAGCGGCGTCCGGGCCGTCGCGACGGCGCCGCCCGGGCCGCGCAAGACGCTCCAGACAGATCCCGCCCACCGCCCGGGACAGCCACGCACGCGGCTCGTCGATGCCCTCCCGCTCCGAGCGCTCGAGCGCGTACCACTGCTGGTACGCCTCGTCCGCCACGGTGCCGGCCTCGCCGGCGCTGCCCAGCATCCAGAAGGCCACGTCGAGCAGATGCCGACGCTCGTCGACCAACTCCCCGATCGGCAGCGCCTCGTCGGCGAACTCCATGCCCCTACCTCCCTCTCCCGCGGCACGCCACCGCCACCTGCTGGTGGCCCCGGCGTTCGGCCGGCGCGTGGGCAGGCGCTCCGTTCTTCGCGGCGGAGGAAGGCGACCCCGCGCGCGGCGTCTTCTCCCTGTCCGACTGCTCGACCATTCGACAGACGAGACCGGACAGGCTCGGGTCCTGTGACATCCGGCCCGGCGGGCGCGGGAGTTCGGGGCCCCGGACCGTTCCCGGCGGCCGCCCGCGCTGTCACACAACGGCCGATCGTTCGGTCTCCCTTACCAGAGAACGTGACGTGGCTGACAAGTGCATGCACCGCACCGGCGGAACACACCGTGTGATGCGGCCCCGGGTGATCCGAGGCCGCGTGTCCGCGGCGGCCTCGGGCACGTCCTGCGCGTCGCAGCCTGCAGATCCCACCCACCTTTCGCCCCCTTCCGCGTAGGAGGAAGCTCATGGACTGGCGTGATTCGGCCACGTGCCGAGGCATGGACCCCGACCTCTTCTTTCCCATCGGCAACAGCAGCACCTTCGCGACACTCGTGCAGATCGACGAGGCGAAGGCCGTGTGCGGCAGATGCCCCGTGTCGCAGCAGTGCCTGACGTGGGCGCTGAACGCCGGTTCCGTGGAGGGGATCTGGGGTGGGACGACGGAGGCCGAACGCCGCTCGACGCGCCGGCGCATGGCACGCGACCAGCGACGGCCGGGCGGCGCGGCCGCCTGACGGCCGACCCCGAGAACGCCCAGGTCCCGCCCGATCGAGCCGATCGGGCGGGACCTGGGGTAACGAGCCCCGGGGAAAACGTCCGGCGGGCGCCGGCCCCTGACGGGCACTCAGAAGCCGGGCAGTGGGCCGGGGGCGTCGCTGCGGAGCCGGTGCAGGGAGGCGGCGACGAACTCCATCTGGAGGTCGAGCAGGGCGAGCGCGTCGCGCAGTTCGGTGACGCGGGCCTGGAGCGCCGTGGCCTCCGCCGCCAGGGTCCGGGCGGCGGCCGCGAGGTCGAGCGGGATGTCGGAGGTGGTGGTCATCACGCGTCCTGGGTCGGCGGGGCGGGCGGTGCGACGCAGGGTGGGACGGCGTCGGGCGTCCTGGGGTCAGGCGTCGGTCCGGTCGACCTGGACGGCGGAGATGTCGAGGATCAGCGTCACCTTGTCGCTGACGAGGACCCCGCCCGTCTCCAGCGCCGCGTTCCAGCTCAGTCCCCAGTCGGAGCGGCGGAGCGTGGCCCGCCCCTCGAAGCCGATCCGGTGCTGTCCCGAGGCGTCGAGGGCGGCGCCGCCGTACTCGATGTCGAGGGTGAGCGGCAGCTCGATGTCCTTGATCCGCAGGCTTCCGAGCAGCCGGAACCGGTCGTCGCCCGCCTGGACGATGCGGGTGGAACGGAAGGCCATCACGGGGAAGTTCGCCGAGTCGAAGAAGTCGGGCCCCTTGAGGTGGGCGTCGCGGTCCTCGATGCCCGTGTCCAGGCTCTCGGTCTGCACGCTCACATGTGCCTCCGACAGAGCGGGCCGCGCACCGTCGATCTTGAGGAGCCCCTCGAAGGAGTCGAACTTCCCGCGCACATTGGAAATCATGGCGTGACGGACGGAGAAACCGAGTGTGCTGTGGACCGGATCAATGGTGTACGAGCCGGTCAGCTGCTCGTACGGACTGGTGCCGGGAGCCGAGGTCTGCTGGCTGGTTTCGGGCATGGCGAGCCTCTTCCTCGTGCGGGCGTACGGATATGTGGATGTGCGGATGCGCAGATACGTGGGGGTGTGGATATGGGGGGTGGATACGGGGGGGGTGTGGATACGGGGGGTGTGAATATGCGGATGTGCGGGATGGCGAGAAAGGAAAAAGGCGCCGGGGCGGCCCCGTGCACAGGGCCGCCCCGGAATGCTCACGCCTGCTGCTGGGCGATCCAGTCGGCGAACCGGGTGTCGCCGACGTGCGCGTCAGGACCGGGGAGCAGCGTGGTCTCGTCGAGCTCGACACCGAAGTAGGTGGCGTGCGGGTCGGTCACCACGGTGCGCGGGTCGTTCTTCGCGGCGAGGCCCTTGCGGATCAGCTCGTCCAGCTGGAAGGTCTCGGGACCGGTCACCTCGACCACGCCCTTGACCGGGGTGCCGACGGCCGTCCGGCCCACGACGGCGGCCACGTCGTCCGAGTACACGGGGCGGATCTTGACCGGGGCGAGACGCACGGTGTCACCGTCGGTGGCCTCGGCGGCGATGCCCTTCATGAACTCGAAGAACTGCGTGGCGTGCACGATGGAGTAGGGGATGCCCGACGCCTTGATCAGCTCCTCCTGCGCCTGCTTGGCACGGAAGTAACCGGATCCCTGGAGACGCTCCGTGCCCACGACGGACAGGGCGACGTGGTGCGTGACACCGGCGTCGGCCTCCGCCTTGAGCAGGTTGGTCGTCGACGTGCGGAAGAACTCCATCACGTCGTCGTCCGCGAACGAGGGGGAGTTGGAGACGTCGACCACGACCTGGGCGCCCTTGAGCACCTCGGCGAGACCCTCGCCCGTCAGTGTGTTGACGCCGGTGTTCGGCGCCGCCGGCACGGCCTCGTGACCGTGCTCGTTGAGCTTGCCGACCAGCTTCGAGCCGATGAGCCCGGTACCGCCGATGACGACGACCTTCATGATGTAAATCCTCTCGGAAGATTCGTGATTTCGTTCTGCACTAGGTAGAGACCGGATTGTCCGGGGGTTTGTGACAGGTGCCCCGGAAAAAACCTCGGAAGAATCTCGGACGATCCCTGGCCGGTTCTCGGATCCGTCCGCCGAATCCGGTCAGGAAAAAGGCGTGCGTGAGCGCCGCGCGCAGCAGACGGAATGCGACGGGAGCGACGCGACGAGAAAGGGGCGCGCGAAGAGTTACCCGGCGAGTTTCCCGAGTCGCCGGTGTTCTCGTCGCGGCGCGACGACGTGCGCCGCCGGATGCGGGTGTGGCCACCCGCCGCGAGGATCACCGCGCCGCCATGGGTCAACAGGCGTGCCGAAGAAGTGCTGGGAGATGCGGCCGTCCTCCTCACGGGCGAAGGCCATGCCGAACCGCTCCAGGCCGGCTCCGCCGGTGCCGATCACCAGCACCGTGGTGGACAGACGTTGTTCGGTGGCAACCACGATTGCTCCGATCGATGGGTTCGTCATGACTCTGACCGGGTCCCCGGCAGGTTCGTGACACCGCGCGGCCCGGCCGGGCGTCACGGCAGCAGGTCCGCCAGCGGCACGTCGGGGTCGGCGAGGGCGGCGTCGTCGAGCTCGGCACCCGACTCGACCAGCGCACGGATCGAGTCGATGACGTCCCACACGTTGACGCTCATGCCCGCCAGGACGCGGCCGCCCGACATCCAGAAGGCGAGGAAGCGGCGCTCGTCGGTGGAGCCCCGGACGACCACGCGGTCGTAGCCGCCCGGTTCGGTGTGGCCGGTGTACTCCATGCCGAGGTCGTACTGGTCCGTGTAGAAGTACGGCAGCCGGTCGTACACCTCGTCCTGGCCCAGCATGCTCGCCGCCGCCGTACGGGGCTGGTGCAGGGCGTTGGCCCAGTGCTCGACGCGCAGGTGCTTGCCGAGGCGCGGGTGGAACGCGTTGGCGACGTCGCCCGCCGCGTAGATGCCGGGCAGCGAGGTCCGCAGCCGTTCGTCGGTGACGATGCCGTTGCGCACCTCCAGGCCCGCGTCCCGCGCCAGCCCCACGTTCGGCGTGATGCCGACGCCCACGACCACGGCGTCCGCGGGCAGCCGCGTGCCGTCGGCGAGGAGCACCCCGTCCGCGCGTCCGCCGCTCCCGGTGATGCGCTCGATCTCCGCGTGCGGGTGCAGGCGCACACCGTGCTCCCGGTGGAGCCCGGCGAAGACCTGGGCGGCCTCCCGTCCCAGGACCTTCAGCAGCGGCAGCTCGGAGTGTTCGAGGACGGTCACGTCGGCCCCGGCCGTGCGGGCGGCGGCCGCGGTCTCCAGGCCGATCCAGCCGCCGCCGATCACCACGATCCGCGCCCCTTCGGTGAAGGCGGCCTTCAGCCGTTCGCTGTCGCCGACCCGGCGCAGGTACAGCACGTTGTCGAAGTCCGCCCCGGGCACCGACAGGCGGCGCGGGGACGAGCCGGTGGCCAGCAGCAGCCCGGCGTACGCGATCCGGCGCCCGCCCTCCACCTCGACCTCCGCCGCCTTCGGGTCGACGGCGTGCACGGTCGTGCCGAGCAGCAGGTCCACGTCGTGCTCGGCGTACCAGTTCTCGGGGTGGACGTAGATCGAGTCGCGGTCCTCCTTGCCGAGCAGATAGCCCTTGGACAGCGGCGGCCTGATGTACGGCCGTTCCGGTTCGTCGCCGACGACGACCAGCGGCCCGTCGTAGCCGCGCTCGCGCAGGCTCTCCACGGCCTTGCCCGCGGCCAGGCCGCCTCCGACGATCACAAAGGGATTCACACGGGACATGGCGATCCTCGTTTCCGGTGTCACGTAGTGCGAGTCAGGGTGCGTGACTCACTCAACAGACCGGTGGAACGCCCATCCTGTGACACTGGTTGCCGATCGGTGTCACACCTTCACTCCTTGCGTGGTCATACAGCTAGCCGACGCCGAAGGAGAAGAGGATGACCTACGTCATCGCGCAGCCCTGTGTCGACGTCAAGGACCGGGCCTGCGTGACGGAGTGCCCGGTCGACTGCATCTACGAGGGGGAGCGGACCCTCTACATCAACCCCGCCGAGTGCGTCGACTGCCATGCCTGCGAGCCGGTCTGCCCCGTGGAGGCGATCTTCTGCGAGGAGGAGCTGCCGGCGCACTGGGCCGGGTACGCGGCGATCAACGCGGAGTACTTCACGCGGCCCGCACCGGCGGCGGACCATCCGCTGGTCGCCGGGTTGCCGCACCAGACGTCGGACAAGAAGGACATCGCCGTGTTCGCCGTCCGCAAGGAGGAGGCGGCCGACGCCGACCGCTGGTTCCCGACCTGACCGACCTGACGGTCCTGACCGACCTGACCGACCTGACGGTCCTGACCGTCAGCCGTCAGCCGGCGCGCCGGCCGTCCCGTACGGCCAGGGGGCCAGCGTGATGGTCGTCGGTGTGCCCTGCCAGGCCATCCTGGCGTACGGACACAGCGCGTCCGCCTGCTCCAGCAGCGGCGCCGCGATCTCCGGGTCCACCTCCGGCCAGTTGACGACCAGATCGACGCGCAGCAGATAGCCGCCGTCGTCCGGATCGCGGCCGAAGGCGACCGTCGCGTCCACGGATATCCCGGCGGGGTCGAGCTCCTCCTGACGCGCCACCAGGCTCAGGGCCCCGTGGAAGCAGGCGGCGAAGCCCGCGGCGAACAGCTGCTCGGGATTGGTCGCCCGGCCGTCCCCGCCGAGCTCGCCGGGCATCCGCAGGTCGAGGTCCAGGGCCCCGTCGGACGACCGGGCCCGGCCGGAGGCCCGCCCGTGGGAGGCGACCCCGCCGCTCACGGTCACCGTGGTCGTGTAGATGGGGGAGAAGTCCGTGCCCGTGTAGTCCTTCCGCGTGGACAGGTCGGGCAGCGGGATCCGCTCGGTCACAGGCTGGCTCCGGCGTCGTCGTGGCACGTGCTCCCGTCTCGGCGGGCCGGGCCGGAGCCCGTTCGCCAGGCGGGCGCCGGGGCGCCGCTCACGGCATGTGTCACCTTGTTCTGCCCTTCGGTCAGCGGGGATCCGGAATTCGGACGACTGGTTGACCGACGAGTCCCCGCTCTTGTGACACCCGCGAGGGCTCAGCCCTCCAAAGAAGCCGCATAGGGCGACAACTTGGCCGGATTCATGACCCACATGATGCGCTCGATGCCGTCCGCGGAGACGTCGAGCGACAGCAGGGCCACGGCGCCGTCCGCGGTGGAGACGAGCACCGCCGGCCGGCCGTTGGCCTCGGTCCACCGCAGCTCGGTGCCCGGCCAGAAGAGCGGCGCGAACGCCACGAGGTAGCGGGACACGTGCGTGCGCCCGACGACCGGGATCTTCGAGGCGCCGCGCACCCCGCCGCCGTCGGAGTAGCTGACGACGTCCTTGGCGAGGAGCTGTTCGAGCACCTTCAGGTTCCCGTTGCGCGCGGCGTCCATGAAGACTTCCAGCAGCCGCCGGTGGTCGGCGGGGCTGACCGGCTCCTTGCGCTGGGCGGTGAGGTGCTTGCGGGCGCGGCTCACCAGCTGGCGCGTGTTGGCCTCGGTGGTCTCCAGGACCTCCGCGATCCTGCGGTACGGGTACTCGAAGGCCTCGCGCAGGACGTAGGCGGCGCGCTCCACGGGGTTGAGCTTCTCGAGCAGCAGCAGGACGGCCATCTCCATGGCCTCGGCCCGCTCCGCCCCCAGGTGCGGATCCGCGACGGTGCTGACCGGCTCGGGCAGCCACGGCCCGACGTACGTCTCGCGGCGCACCCGGGCGGACTGGGCGAAGTTGATCGCGAGCCGGGTGGTGATCGTCGTCAGGAACGCGGACGGTTCGATGATCTCCGCGCGATCGGTCTTCTGCCAGCGCAGCCAGACGTCCTGGACGATGTCCTCGGCCTCCGCCGCACTGCCGAGCACCCGGTACACGATGCCGAACAACTGCGGACGAACGGCGAGGAAGTCCTTCGCCGCCTGGTCGAGAGAGTCGGTGTCGCCCCCGCCGTGCATGGTCGCCCCTTCCGGCTTGATCACCCCATGCTACAAACCGGTGGAGCGGGGACGACTCCGCGTCGGCGCGGCGCCCGGTCGACGGTCAGCGGCGGTCGAGCCACCGGTCGAGCGTCTCGTGACCGGAACGGGGCGACGGGCCGGGCAGCAGCGACCGCTCCGCGAGCAGGGCGCCGAAGAACGGGGCGCGCGGATCGGCGACCACGCCGCGCAGATCGCCCCGGGCGGCCAGCAGCTTGGCGGTGAGCTCGTCGAGCCGGTACTCCTCGGGGCCGGCGGTCTCCAGGACGCCGAACAGCGGCAGCCCCACCGCGACGTGGGCGAGTTCGGTCGCGACGTCGTCGGTCGACACCGGCCGCGTCAGTACGGGGGCGACGTGCACGCCGTCCGTGTGGGCGGTCGAGCGGGCCAGCGCGTCCACGGACTCGAAGAACGGTGTGGCGCGTACGACGGAGTGCGGCACGGGCGAGCGCCGGGCCCGCTCCTCCTGGACGGCCTTCGCCCGGAAGTACCCGCGCTGGACGCGGTCGGCCCCCACGAGGGACAGCGCGACGTAGTGCTCGACCCCCGCGGTGGCGGCCGCCTCCAGCAGGTTGCCCGTCGCCGTGCCGAAGAACTCGACGCTGGGCGCCTCCGCCCGGGACGGCGCCTCCGTGACGTCCACGATCACATCGGCGCCCCGCAGGGCTGCGGCGAGGCCGCGCCCGGTGACGATGTCGACGCCCGCGCTCCGCGAGACGGGCATGACCTCCACACCGTGGTCCCGCAGCCGGGCGACGGTCCTGGTGCCGATCCGGCCGGTGGCTCCTGCGACAACGACTCTCATCTGCGTCTCTTCCCGTCGGGGGGTCGACGACCCCGCTGATGCGTACGTGACGGCGCCATCGGCCACTCACATCACTAGGACAGTGTTTGAGCCAATGTTGTGACACCGCCCCACGGAGGTGTCCGGGAACGGTCCGTCCGTGTCACAGATCCACCCGGCGCCCGGTCAACCAGGCCGAGAGAGCGGGGAGATGAGTCCCGGCCCCGCCCCGTGGCGACTTACGGAAGGTGCCCAACAGTGTCGGACAATCACGCAGGCCACAATCACGCAGGCCACATGCACGCAGCAGGCGACCCGGAAGCGACCGAGAGCTGGATGACGGCGGCGCAGCTGCTGCAGGACGCCGCGCCCCTGACGGTCCCCGAGGGCGCCTCGGCGATGACCATCAAGGTGGAGTGGGAGCCGGGCGACCCGGGCACCCCGCCGCACCGCCACTCCGGACCCGCCTTCGGCTACGTCGTCGAAGGCGCGGTCCGCTTCGAGCTGGAGGGCGAACCCGAGCGGGTGGTGGAGGCCGGCGGCACGTTCTGGGAGCCGGGCGGCGACGCGATCCACTACCAGGACGGCAACGCGCTCGCCGACGCGCGCACCCGGTTCGTGGTGACCATGCTGTGCGCCCCCGGCAAGCCCATGCTCGAACTGGTCTCCAAGGAGGAGCTCGAAGAGCGCGCCCACCTCCGCGCCCCGCGCCCCGCCGAGTGAGACCGCCGGAACAGGGAGGGCGTGCGGCCCGATGAGCTCCACCGACGTCGTGCACGCCCTGCTCACCGCACTGTTCTCGGGCGCGGCCCTCTACGCGGTGCGCCACGTGATCGCGCCGGGCCGATCGGCCCCGCGCGACTACGTCGACCACCTCCTGCACGCCGCCATGGCCCTGGCCATGGCGGCGATGCCGTGGGGACCGCCCCTGTCACGGACGCCACAGACCGTCCTGTTCGCCGCGGGCGCCGTGTGGTTCACGCTCACTCCCGCGCGCCGTCCGGGAGAATCCCGTCCGGCCGCCGCGGCCCGGCGACTGCCGTCCGCGCTCGGCATGGCGGCCATGGTCTGGATGCTCCGCAACCCGCACGGCACGCAGCACGCCGCGACCCTGGCGGCATCACGGCCCGCGGCACTGGTCACTCCGGTGCTGGCCCTGTGCCTGCTGGTCTGCGCCCTGCGCGCGCTGACCCGCGACATGCCGTCGCTGCGCGCCACGCCGCGCCCGGCCGCCGTGCTCCCGCTGCCGTACGGCCACTTCTGGGACGGCTCGATGGCGCTCGGCACGGCGGTCATGCTCGTCATGCCGCACCACTGACCGGCACGCCGAGCACGACGAGCCCGCACATCACGCCGAGCACGACGAGCCCGCACATCACGCCGAGTACGACGGGCACGCCGGGCACGACCGTCCCGCCGTACGTCACCGCGTACCGACGACCGCCTTGCTGCGCATCAGGAAGTCCGACAGATAACTGTCGTGGGGTATCCCCGGAGCCATCCAGTACGTCGGGTGGTCGCCGATGTACAGGTTGGCGACGGTGGGCTCCGCCAGCAGCGCGTCCAGCAGGGCCCCGTCGCGCGTCAGCGCCGACAGGACCAGCGAGTCGCGCAGCGGGGCGATGCCGTCCGACCGGTTCCAGGGCGCCACCCACACGCAGGGGAAGGGGAGTTCGGTGCGCAGCTGAGCGGCCCGGGCCGAGTCGACCTGGTGCACGGCGGGGCGCAGCACGGCGCTGCCGTCGCCCAGGTCGTCGACGATGCCGTCCCCGCCGAGCCAGGCCCGCGTGCCCGCCGCCACCCGCGTCAGATGGGAGCCGAGCGCGCGGGCCCGCTCCAGCGGAGCCACCGGCAGCACCGCTCGTTCGTCGTGCGGCGGCAGGGACGGCAGGGCCGCCAGACGGTGCGCGACCGCTTCGGCGAGCGGCGCGGGATCCCCTTCGACGAGGATCGCGGTGGCGTTGACGCACGCGGTGCCGCCTTCGTCGGCGACGGAGGCGACGAGCGTGTCCAGGTGCGCGCGCCAGTCGGTGTCCGCGGTGACGAGGATCTTCGAGCGGCCCGGACCCTGGGGCAGCACCCGGGGATCGTGGGCGTAGCGGGCGACGACGTCGTCGCCGCCGTAGACGACGGACCGGTCCGCGCCGTGCACGAGGCTGTCGGCGGCCCGGTGGTCGGTGGGCAGCAGCACCACCTGGTCCTCGCCCACCCCCGCCTGCCGCAGCGCGCCGACCAGCCGGTGCGGCGTGAACGGCTCACGGCGCGACGGGCGGACGGCGACGCGGTACCCGAGCGCCAGCGCTTCCAGCCACAACCGGTGCACGCCCGGGTGGTTGCCCGAGGCGTTGACGGCGAACACCTCGCCGCGCCGCGCCCACACCGCCCTCGGCGCCGCGCCCCACAGTCCGGCGGCGGTACCGCGTGGCCGGCCCTGGCCGGCCGAGGTACGGGCCTGGGCGACGAACCGTGCCGTGTCCCGGGTGGCCGCGCGCACCACGCGCAGCGGAGTCCCGGACGTACGGCTGACCAGGTCCTCGTACGCGTCCACCCCGAGACCGCCGACCGTGCCGGACACGAACGCCTCGGCGGCCGCGGCGAGTTGGCCGTCGATGCGGTCCGGTGAGGGCGGTGCGGCGCGGCGCAGTGCGGCCAGCGCCCGGTCGACGTACACCGGAGGAACCAGGCTGATCCGGGCCACTTCGGTGCCGGTCACGTCCCTCACGGGCTCAGGGGCGAGGGTGCGGTAGGGGCCGCGGGGGCCGAGCGCGTCCAGGTGCGGGCCGGCCGCTGTGTGCGGGGCAGCCATCAGTACACGCCCTCGATCACCGTCGTGCCCGCCACGGTCGCCATCGGTGCGACGTCCGCGACGGCGTCGCCCACCTGTCCGGCGGCCGGGACGACGCGCAGCGCCGTGTCCCGCTCCGCGTTGTTGGGGATGAACATGGACCTGCTGACGTGGCTGACGACGACCTGACCGCGGGCGCCGATCGCCACGGGCGCACCCGTGTCCGGATCCACGACCGAGAGGAACACGGAGGGGGAGACCGGATCGAAGACACAGGGGTCCGACGGACTCGACCCGACGCGTTCGATGAGGCCGGTGAGCATCATGGTGTTGCCGTACATGCCGATGAGCGGCACGTCCGGGAACACCTCGGTGCTCAGCAGGAACCGGGTGTCCGGATCCATGTGCGTACCGCCCCAGACGATCGCCTCGACCTTGCTGTTGACGACGTCCAGCAGGTCGTCCTCGCGGGCGAGGCGTTCGAGCAGCGGGGTGGTGGCCGCCAGTACGCGGACGTCCTGACTCACCAGGACGCGCCGGCACTGGTCGACGAGGTGGTCGGTGTAGGCCGCGACCTCGTCGGTCCGCCCCGCGGCGGCCAGCTTCCTGACCCAGCGCGGATCCATGTCGACGCCGAGCGCGGGACCGCCGAGCGAGGCCGCCGCCCGGGTCAGCACGTCGCCCACGAGGTGCGGGCCGGTGGGCGCGACGGACAGCCACGGCGCGCCGGCGGGCAGGCCGTGGGCGCGCAGCCCGCGCGCCACCTGCTCCGTGCTGTGCCGCATCCAGTCGGCGAGCTGGACGACCCGCTTGGGATCGCCCGTCGTGCCGCCGCTGTCGAAGACGTTCAGGAGCCCGGCCCGGTCACCGTAGCCCCGGGGCACGAGGTCGGCCGCGGACACGGTCCGCAACTCGTGCGTGAGGTCGGGGAACAGCGCGAGGTCCGCCACTCCCCCGACGTCCTGCCGGGGGTCGAAACCGAGCCGTGCGGCACGGTCGAGCCAGAACCGGGACCCGGTCGCCGGGTCGAAGTGCCAGGCCACGGCGGCCCGGACGAACGCGTCGGGGTCCGCCCCGGCCGAGGGGCCGGCGTCCAGGACGGTGCCGGGAACGTACGGCATGAACAGTTCCTTTCACGGTGCCAGGGGGATCCGGAGTCCGGGAATCTGCGGGATCCGGGAGTCCGGAAGTCCGGGAATCTGCGGGGTCAGTCCACGAAGTACGAGTCGTGCTTGTCGAAGAACTTCGCGCGCTCCTCGTCCGTGGCGTCCGCCAGCTGCGACACCTGCTCGAAGTACTCCTCACGCGGAGCGCCCGGCGTGAAGAGCAGCAGCATCTCGGCGGGCGCGTCGGAGTCGTTGCGGAAGGCGTGCAGACCGCCCTGCGGCACGTGCAGGAAGTCGCCCTTCTGCGCGTCGATCCAGTCGGCGCCGTCGAAGAGCCGCACCGTCCCGTCGAGGATGTAGAAGGACTCCGAGATCGTCTTGTGGAAATGCGTCCTGGGCCCGCCCGCCTTGGCCCGCATCTCGACGCGGTACAGGCCGAACTCGCCCCTGGTGGTGGTCGTGGTCGCCAGGTAGTGAATGGCGTCCCGGCCGCGCTCGCCCAGGTCGGGCGGGGTGCTCTCCGCGCGGTAGCTCGCGCTGATCTCGCCGTTCTCGCCCCGGTACACCTGCTCCGGATACGACATGGTTCACCATCCCTGTCTCATCGTGTCTCAATGGGTCTTCGGTGCGGTGCTCAGCGGGCGAACAGCTCGAAGACGGCGGCGGGTTCGCCGCCGAACCGTGCGCTGTGCGCCCGCGTGGTGGTGGTCAGGAACCGGCGGACGTACGTCTCGGGCTCCTCGTCGGTCAGTGCCTCGAGGTACGTGCGATGGGCCAGCAGGGCGTCGACCGCCCGCTCGAAGCCGGGGGCCGCCGGCACGGCGTGGGTGGGGGCGGGGGAGTTGGCGACGGCCACCCACCGCACCCCGTTCCAGGGGTCGAGGCCCCGCTCGCCGAGTTCCGGGAAGATCCAGCGGTTCCCGGCGTCCGCCGCGGCGTCCAGGACGCCGCGGCCCACGGCGACGTGGTCCGGCGTGTTCCACGCTCCCTGGCCCCAGGTGGCGTGGTGGTTGAGGGTGATCAGCAGTTCGGGGCGGTGGCGGCGGACGGCCGCGGCGATGTCACGGCGCAGCCCGAGACCGTACTCGATCACACCGTCGTGGTGGTCGAGGAACTCGACCACGGAGACCCCCACGGCCGCGGCACCGGCGAGCTGTTCCTTCTCCCGCAGCGGACCGGCGTCCCGCGGTGCCAGCGTGTCGATGCCGGCCTCGCCGCGGGTGGCGAGGACGTACGTGACGTCGCGGCCGGCCGCCGTCCAGGCGGCGACGGCGGCCGAGCAGCCGTACTCCAGGTCGTCGGGGTGGGCCACCACGGCCAGGGCCCGCTGCCAGTCGTCGGGCAGGGGGAGCAGGGGCGGGGGAGCCGGGTCGGTCAGGGGGCGGGACGCGGGGGACATCGGGCCTCTTTCGTCAGTGGTCCGCGGTGCGGGGATGCGCGGACCGCGGTGCGAGCGGCGGCTCGGTGAGCCATCCGTGGGTGTGCCAGTGCACCCGGTGCGCGACCGTGCCGACGGGGCCGAGGCGCAGGAAGGCCACGAGGGCTCCGCCGCACAGCAGCGCCGCGCACAGCGGCATCGCCCGGCCGAAGGACACGTCGAAGGCGGCGGCCGAGCGGTACGCGTCCGGTCCCATGCCCACGACCAGCGGCAGCGCCGCCACGGCCACGAGGCCGGAGGCCCGCGCCGCCGCGTTGTTGACCCCGCTGGCCACCCCGGCGTTGCGCCCGTCCACGGACGACAGCAGGGTCACGGTCAGCGGAGCGACCATCGTGACCATCCCGGCCCCGATGAACAGCAGCGCGGGCAGCACGCCGGTCGCGTACGAGGTGCCCGGGCCGACCCGCAGCATCAGCAGCATGCCGACGGCGCAGACGAGCGGGCCCACGGTGAGCGGGAGGCGGGGGCCGGTGCGCCGGGCGAGTTCGCCCGCGCGGGCCGAGAAGACCAGCATGATCGCGGTGTTCGGCAGCATGGCCGCGCCGGCCGCCAGCGCCGAGTAGCCGACGACGATCTGCAGCTGGAGTGCGGTCAGGAAGAAGAAGCCGCCCAGCCCCGCGTACACGCACAGCGTGACCAGGTTGACCGAGGTGAACTGGCCCGAGGAGAACAGGGACAGCGGCATCATCGGGTCCTGACTGCGCCGTTCCGCGACCACGAACGCCGCGCCCGCCAGCACCGACGCCACGGCGGTGACGGCGACCACGGCGCCGCCCTCGCGGGCCTCGGTCAGCGCGTAGGTCGCCAGGCCGAGCGCGAGCGCGCCGAGTACGGCCCCGGGAACGTCGAACGCCGGCCGCCGGTGCGCGCCGGCGGACACCTCCGTCCCGGTCCGCGGAGCGGTGGCGCCCACGGACTCCGGGACGTGGCGGAGCGCGATCGGCACACAGACGAGGGCGAGCGGAACGTTCAGCAGGAACGTCCAGCGCCAGCCGGGACCGTCGACCAGCCAGCCGCCCAGGAACGGGCCGAGCGCCGCGCCGATCCCGCCGAACCCCGACCACAGGCCGACCGCCCGCGGCCGGTCGTCGGGGTGGAACGAGGCCTCGATGAGCGCCAGTGAGCCGGGCGTGAGCAGCGCCCCGCCGACGCCCTGCAGGGCGCGCGCCGCGATGAGCGTCCCGGCGTCGGGAGCCAGCCCGCACAGCAGCGAGGCCGCGGCGAACCAGACGACGCCGACCAGGAAGACCCGGCGCCGCCCGAACCGGTCGCCCAGGGATCCGCCCAGCAGGATGAGACCCGCCAAAGTCAGCATGTACGCGTTGACGGTCCACTGGAGCGTGGCCACGTCGGCGTCGAAGTCGGCGCCCATGCGGGGCAGCGCGACGTTGGTGACGGTCGAGCCCAGGAGCACCATGGCGGAGCCCAGGACGGTGGTCAGCAGGATCCCTCTGCCGCGGGTGCTCGCGACACGGATCGAGGGCTGCTCGTGCAGGGGGGTGTCCATGTCCGGTGGTCCTGACGGGTACGGAGACGTGACGGGTACGGAGACGTGGTGACCCATGGGTGGGCGCCCGCCTCTCCGTCGCGGGTCGGGGAGGACGAAGAGGCGGGACGGCGCGGGCCTCCGCGCGGGCGGCTCAGCCGAACTGGCCGGGCTGGTAGCCGCCCGCCGGCGTCCGGTTGATGACGTTGACACGGTTGTAGGCGTTGATGACGGCGATCAGGGAGAGCAGCGCGGCGAGTTGGTCCTCGTCGTAGTGCTTGGCCGCGTCCGCCCAGGCCTCGTCGCTCACCCCGCCCGCGGCGTCCGCGATGCGCGTGCCCTGCTCCGCGAGTTCGAGCGCGGCGCGCTCGGCGTCGGTGAAGACGGTGGCCTCGCGCCAGGCGGCGACCAGGTGGAGACGCTGGGGGGTCTCGCCCGCGTGGGCGGCGTCCTTGGTGTGCATGTCCGTGCAGAATCCGCAGCCGTTGATCTGGCTCGCGCGGATCTTCACCAGTTCCTGCGTGGTCTGCGGCAGAGTCGAGTCCGTCAACACCTTGTTCGCGGAATTGATGTGCTTCAGAACTTTGGCCCCGAGCGCATTGCCGAAGTAGTCGAGACGCGCATCCATGGTGGTGTTCTCCTCGCCGTAGTGCTGATTCACACCATTGACCGGACTGCCCCCACGAACTGTGACACCTTGGGTCTTGTGTCCTGGGTCACACGATCGAAGGTGCCGTCGGCGCCGTCGGTGCCGACGGCAGGGGCCGGTGGAAGACCTGCACCGCGGACACGCTCAGGTGCAGTGACACGTCGGCGCAGGTGCCGGGGCCGCCCGTCCGCGCACCGTCCACCGTGAGACCCCAGTCGGCGAGGTCGAGGGTGGCGGTGGCCTCGAAGCCGACCCAGGTCAGCCCGAGCGAGTCCGTGCGGGCACCGCCGGGCGTCACGTGCAGCGCGAGGGGACGCTCGACGTTCTTGATCTTCAGGCGTCCGGCCAGGTGGTGGCCGCCGCCGTCCAGGGGAGTGACCCCGGTGGAGTGGAACGTCATCGTGGGGAACGCCGGGCAGCCCAGCACGGCCGGGCCGGTGAGGTGCGCGTCCCGCTCCCCGAGACCCGTGTCCAGGCTCTCGGTCTGCACCGTCAGGAACGCCTCGGAGAGGGCGGGGCGGTGGGCGTCGAGTACCAGCAGGCCCTCGAAACCGCCGAACGCGCCGTGCAGTTGGGAGCCCATGACGTGCCGGACGGTGAAGCCCACCCGGCTGTGGACCTGATCGATGACGTAGAAGCCCGTCAGGGCGGAGGTGGTGCGGTTCTGCAGCATGACGATCCGCATTCCTTGTGCTGGAGAGGTCGGACGGGGTGTGAGCGGGGCACGGACGACGGGGGTTCACGCCGTGGCGGTGCGGACCGCCGCGGTGGTCCGGGCCCGGGGCCGTTTGACGTCGCGCCGGGTCTGCGGACGGGTGGCACGGGTGCAGGGGCGTGGGCCGCGGGCCCTGGCACGGGCGAGGGCGGTGTCGCGGGTCAGGAGGGTCTCCAGGTCGCCGAGGTCACCGCCCCGCGCGGCGGTGAGGAACGCGTCCATGAGGCGCTGGTGGTTCCCGTGGCGGGCCGGGTCGGGGTCGTCGGACAGCAGGCGCTTGCCGGCCCGGCTGGCGATCTGCCGGGTGTTGATCGTGCTGAGCTGCAGCCTGGCGGCGATCTCGCTGTACGGGTAGTCGAACGCCACGCGCAGGATGTAGACGGCCCGTTCGGTGGGGTTGAGCCGGTCGACGAGCAGCCCCAGGGCCTGGTCGAGCGCTTCCGCCTCCGCCGCCCTGGCGAACGGGTCGGGTCCGCTGTCGCACGTGTCGGCCAGCCACGGACCGGCGCTGCTCTCGTAGCGCGACCGGGCGGAACCGGCGGCGTTGAGAGCCAGGCGGATCGTGATCTGCGCCAAGTAGGCCGGAGGGTCGAGCACGTCGGCCCGATCCGTGTTCTGCCAGCGCAGCCACGCCTCCTGAACGATGTCCTCGACATCGGCCGGGCGCCTCAGGATGTGGTGCGCGATGCGGAAGAGGCGTGGACGGAAGGCCATGAATGCGGAAACGGCCTCCTCCATCCGCTCGGTGGAGGACGTCTCGATGGATGACGTCTCGATGGATGACCTCTCGGTGGCAGACGTCGGTGTGGAGTTCACATGCATCCCCTGTTCGCAGCTGGTCGCGGCGGGAGTCATCCGCACGCACGGACGGCTGCGAACAGCGGCGGGAGCGGATTCAGGGACAGGCTGGACCGCGCGCCGAACTCCGGTCATCCGTCATTCGACTGGCTGCGGTCTCCCGGGATCCGGGAGACAGGCCCTAGACGTCCCCGTCCGTCGCGCGGGCGGCCGCTTCGAGCTCGTCGAGGAGGGGGTCGGGGCGGACGTACTGGGCGTAGGCGCGGACCCGGTCCCGTTCCTGGGCGGCTTCTTCGTGACGTCCGAACCGGTCGAGGACGAAGGCGAGGCGGCTGTGGGTGCGTGCCGCGCGCACGGGTGCGACATCCGAAGCGGAGTAGTTGAGGGACTGCCGCAGGTAGTGCTCGGCCTTCTCCCACTGCCCGAGCACCATCGCGATGTGACCGTGCTGTTCCATCAGCCCGTCCCAGGCGAAGCGACGGATGTGCGCAGGGATGCGGGCGTCAGCCGTGGGACCGGTGACGAGCCGCATCGTCCGCTCGATCAGCGGGACCGCTGCTTCGGCGTGCGAGAAGTGCAGCAGGGCTGAGACCTCCGCATTACTGGCGGACAGGAGGCCGTTCGGTTCGTCCGCCTCCGTGAACAGGGCTGTGGCAGTGGTCGCCGCGCCGATGGCGTCCTCGGAGCCCAGGTGCCGATGGGCCCAGCTGCAATAGAAGTGGGCCCATGCCTGCTGGACGATGTCGCCGCAGCCCTCCGCGATGGCGAGCGCGGCCCGCGCCTGCCGAAGCCCGCCTTCCGGGTCGGCTTCGAGGATCATCAGGGCCCAGGCGTGGTAGTTGCGGTGCGTCGCCTCCATACGGCGGTCGCCCTGTGCGTGGGCGGCCTCGGCAGCCGTGGCGAAGAGCTCCGTCCAGTGGTCCCAGAGCATCCAATTGTCGGAGAACCAGTGCAGCGACTCCGCCGTGTCCACGACCTCCTGGTGCCGCCCCGTGGCGGCCGCCCACCGGTACGCCTCCCACCAGTGGCCCGCCTCCGCGCGCAGCCAGTCGGCGGCGTTCTCCAGGCTGGCGGTCGGATGGTGGGCCGGAGCGTCCGGGTCGGGGCCGTAGCCGGGCTCGAAGCAGCGGCCGGCGGCCCGCACCTGGGAAAGCAGCCAGCCGCGGGCGCGCTCGTGCAGGGCCGTCTCCGCCTCCGGGCCCTCCTCGTCGAGCAGGCGCCGGCGCGCGTACAGGCGCAGCAGGTCGTAGATGCGGTACCGGCCGGACTGCGACGTGCGCAGCCAGCCCGTCTCGACGAGCTCGTCGAGCAGATCGGCCGCTTCGTCGTCGGGGACGCCCAGCATGGCGGCGAGGAGCGCGGAACCCACGTCGTACGGAGCGGCGGTGCCCAGGGCGCGGAGCGCGGCGGCGGCTTCGGGAGTCAGCCGGCGGTAGGACAGGGAGAAGGCGGGGCCGAGGGCGAGGTCGCCGGCGCTCAGCGCGGCGATCCGCCGGTCCTCGTCGCGCAGCCGCGCGACGAGCTGGTCGATGCCCCAACTCTCGCGGGTGATCAGCCAGTTCGCGGCGATTCGCAGCGCCAGGGGCAGGTCCGCGCAGAGTCCGGCGACCGCCTCCGTGCTCGCGGCGTCCTTCGTGCGCTCCTCGCCGATCAGGGAGGTGAGCAGGGCGAGCGAGTCCGCGCGGTGCAGCGGCCCGAGCGCGGTGCGGGACGTCTCCAGACCGCTGAGCGGGTGGCGTGCGGTGACGAGTACTCCGGTCCGGCCCGCGTAGGGGAGCAGCGGCCGGACCTGGGCCTCGTCCGACGCGTTGTCCAGGACGATCAGGTGCCGGCGCTGCTGGGTCAGGTCGTGGTAGCGGCGCATCCGGGCACCGGTGTCCTCGCGCAGCAGTTCCCCGTCCGGCGCCCCCATGCCGCTCAGCAGCGCGAGCAGCACGCTGCTCGGGTTCGGCGGATTCTCGTCCGTCCCGCCGAGGTCGGCGAAGAGCGTCCCGTCGGGGAACGCGTCCCGCACCTGCTCGGCCATGTGCAGGGCGAGCGTGGTCTTGCCCGCGCCCGGCGGGCCGTACAGGGTCACCGCCGGGGGGCCGGCGAGGCCGTCGCGGAGCAGGGCGGCCAGCGACCGGACCTCGTCCTCCCGGCCCACGAACACCGGAGGGCGGCGGGGCGGCGGCGCCGGCCGGCCGGAGGCGATCGCCGCACCCGAGACTGCGGCAGGCGCGGTGGCGGAGGCGGGGAGGGTGGAGCGTGAGGCCTGGGCGAGTCGGGTCAGCGTGCGCCGCTGCTCGGTGGTCAGACCCATCGCGTCGACGAGGGCCGCCACGGTCCGGCGTCTGGGCGCCAACGTGTGACCGCGTTCCATGTTTCCGATGGACCGGTCGCTGACACCGGACTTCTCGGAGAGCTCCTCCAGGGTCAGACCGCACGCCACGCGCATCTCCCGGAGGACGGCGGCGAAGGACGACGATGCGCTTCCGATCATTTCCGCCTCCCCAGCCGCACGTGGCCTCCCCAGACCCACGGACACCCGGATCTTGCCAGATCGGCAGCCGCTCCACGAACGGATCTCACCAGACGGAACCCGTCGAAGGGCCCGCCGCGACCGGCCGGATACGGTGGCTGCCGGAACAGTGTGCCGGCCCAAACTTCCTGCGGAACTTCCTGGAGCCGCCGAACAGTGTGCGGGAGGCTCGTGGCACAGCGTGCGGCGCAGCCGACATCGGCCGCCACCGCACACCGGATCCTCCCGAAAGGGCCCAGCCCGTTCCCGCGTGCCGAGGAGTCACCGTGGTCATGGAGCAGACGCTCACCCGGCCGGTCCGACCCGTGCAGGTCGGGCCGGCGCTGCGCGGCAGGGAGCGGGAACGGGCCGCGCTGACCGGCCTGCTGGAGCGCGCGGCGCGGGGGACCGGAGGGCTGCTCGTCATCGAGGGACCCCCGGGCTCGGGGAAGACGCGGCTGATCGAGGAGGCGCTGCGGGCGGCCGGGCGCCTCGGGGTGCGCGTGTTCCGCGGTGGCGCCGACCCCGAAGGGCGCACCGTCCCGCTCGGCCCCGTGCTGCGCGCCTTCGCGTCCGGGAGCGATCCGCTGCTCGACGAGCGGCAGTTCGGCGAGTTCGCGCACCTGCCGAACCAGGACTACTGGATCCTCCAGGAGATCCGCGAACAACTGGAGCGGGCGACGCTGGCCGGCCCCGTGGCCGTCCTCGTCGACGACGTCCAGTGGTGCGACGAGTCCAGTCTCCGCGCGCTGCGGAGCCTGCCCGAGGCACTGGCGGGCCACCCCGTCGTCTGGGTGCTCGCGACCCGCACCGCCGGCCTGTCCCGTCCGGCCCGCGCCACCGTGGCCCGCCTGGTGCGCGACGGCGGCCGGAGCCTGCGCCTCGGCCCCCTGGACGGATCCGCGATCCGGGAGCTCGCCCGGGACACGCTCGGGGCCGAGCCCGACGACACCGTGCTCGAACTCGCCGCCCAGGCCGAGGGGAAGCCGCTGCTGCTGCGGGAACTGTTCGAGGGACTGCGGGACGAAGGCGGCGTGGCGGTGCGGTCCGGCCGGGCCCGGCTCACCGGCCCCCGCATCCCCCAGCGCTTCGAGGAGTCCGTCCGGCACCGGCTGTCCCACCTCTCGCCCCTGGCACGGGACTTCGCCGAGGTCGCCTCCGTGCTGGGCCGCTCCTGCTCGGTCGACCTGATGGTCGAACTGCTCGGCGTGCCGCCGGGGTCCCTGGTGGAGCCGCTGCAGGAAGTGCTCGCGGCCGAGCTCATGGTGGAGACCGACGGCCGGATGACCTTCCGCCACGACCTCGTGCGCGAAGCGATCGTGGGTCTGGCACCGGCCGCCCGCCGGCGCTGGCTGCGCCGCCGCGCCGTCGACCTCCAGCTGGCCCGGGGAGTGCCGGTGACGGACGTCGCGGTGCTGCTCGCCGAGAGCGCGGGGCCGGGCGACGACGCGTCCGTGAAGCTGCTGACGCGTGCGGTGTCCGAACTGGCCGCGCGGGCTCCCGCGGCCGCCGCGGAACTCAGCACCAAGGCCCTGCGGCTGCTGGCCGACGACGACACGGACCGGCCCCGCATGATCGCCGGGACCGTCGCCCTGCTGTGGCTCGGCGGCGCACACGCCCGGGCGCTGGAACTGGCCGAGTCCGCGTTCCGCGCACCGGGGACGCTGGACCCGGAGAGCGAGGCCCGGCTGCGCCTGACCCTCGCCGGTCTCGCCAGCCAGCAGTCCTTCACCGAAGCGGTGCGCCAGGGACGGCTGGGAGCGGCCGTCGAGGGCGCGTCCGCCGGACTCAGGGCACACTCGCTGGCCCTGCTGGCGCTGAACCTGACCAGGGGCGGCACGCTGGACGAGGCCCGGCGGACGGCCGCCCGCGCCCGTGCCCTCGCCCGGGAGACCGGCCGGACGGCCGCTGAAGTCGTCGCGCTCACCGCCGAGTCGATCGTCTCCTTCATGCGGGCCGACTGGCAGCAGGCCCACGACGCCGTGGAGCGCGCGGACCGGCTGGCCCGGGACGTGGACCCGGCGGAGCTCCCGTACAAGCCGGGCATGTGGCGGATCTACCTGCACAGCAGCGCGGGCAGCGCCCAGCGGGCGGTGGACGAGGCGGACGAGGGGATCCTGCTCGCCCGCCGGCACGGCCAGGCGGCCACGATGCACTTCTGGACCATGAGCCGGGCCCGCTTCCTGCTCGACGCGGGACGCCTGGAGGAGTCGCGCGCCGAGGCCGAGGGCGTGGTGGCCATGGCCGAGGACCTCGGCTCGGCCGACTTCACCGACACCTCCGTCCGCTATCCCCTCGGCATCGTCGCCCTGCACACCGGAGACCGGCAGGGCGTGCGCAGGGCGGTGCGGGACGCGGCCGAGATGATGCGCGACGACTCGGTGTTCGTGCGCCGCTTCGGCACCTGGCTCGCCGCGCAGGTCGCCGAGTGGCAGGGGGACAGCGAGCGGGCGCTGGAACTCATGCCGCGGGACACGGAGTTCTTCGACGCGGTGCACCCCCGCTTCCCCGTTCCCCTCGACCCCATGGACCAGCCGGCGTTCGTCCGCATCGCGCTGCGGGCCGGTGACCGGGAGCGCGCCGCCGAGGCGGTCGAGGTGGCGCGGCTGCGCGCCGAGGGCAACCCGCTCTTCGCCGGCCTGGCGGCGGCCCACGCGCACGCCCGCGGGCTGCTGACGGACGACGCGGAACTCCTCGCCGAGGCCGTGCAGTTGCACCGGGGCAGCCAACGCCCGATCGCCGTCGCCTCGGCCTGCGAGGACGCGGGCCGCGTCCTCCTCGAGACGTCCGCGGCGCGCGGCACCCGGTACCTGAAGGAGGCCCTGCGCCTGTACGAGGAGTGCGGTGCGCAGTGGCACGCCGAGCGGGTCGCGCGCCGGCTGGCACCGGCCGGTAACCGGACGAGGTCCGACCGGACGAGGCCCGCCGCACGGGCCCAGGACCGGGCGACCGGCTGGGCGAGCCTCTCCCGGGGCGAGCTGCAAGTGGTGCGGCTCGTCGCCCGGGGAGCCACCAACCGTGAGGTGGCGGAGCAGCTCTTCGTCTCCCCGCACACCGTGAACACGTATGTGCGCCGCTCCTTCAAGAAGCTGGGCATCACCTCCCGGGTGGAGCTGGTGCGGATGGCGATGGAGCAGGACCGGGACGGCGGAGCGGCCCGCTGACCGCCGCCACGCGCCCCCGGCACAGCCCTGCCGGGGGCGGGCCCGGCGTGCTCCGGACCGCGTCCCGGGGCTAGGGTCTGTCGCTCCGCTCCGCCTCGGACAGGCCTCCCCAGAAGCCGTAGGCCTCCTTGGTCCCCAGCGCCATGCCGGCGCATTCCTGGAGCACCGGGCAGCCGCGGCAGATCCGGCGGGCGCGCTCCTCCCGTTCGTGGCGCAGACGGCCGCGCTCGCCCGGAGGCGAGTAGAAGACGGAGCTGTCCATACCGCGGCAGGCCGCGCTGCGCTGCCAGTCCCACAGCTCTCCCAGGGGTTTGAGCAGGATGGATCGGCCGGGTCGTCGCATGAGTCCCCTCCTCGGGCTCGTTCGGCGTCGTGGTGCCGCAGAGCCTGTCGGAGCGGGACGACGGAGACATCCGTCGCATGACTGACGTGTCGTCCGTTGCCGGCGACGGGCGCCGGCGCCGGCCCGGGGATCAAGGGCGGCCGGACGTCGCGCCCGGATCCGTGCCGTGGCCGTCCGGCAGCCGGCGGGCGGCCAGGTCGCCGCTGCGCGGCGCCCAGTCGGGACGGCGCAGCGGACCGCGCAGCCTCCCCATGACCTCGGCCGGGGAACCGTCGATCACGGACCGCGCGGGGAACACGCTGCGCTGCTTGACGCACGCGCCGGAGCCGACGAGGGACTCGGTTCCGATGCGGCACCGGCCGTCGAGGAGGGCGCCCGCCTCCACCACCGTTCCGCTGCCCACGTGACAGCCCTGGAGGACCGCGCCCGGGCCGATCACCACGTCGTCCTCGATGACCAGGTCGGAGTCGGGCAGCGGGCGCAGCACGGTGTTCTCCAGGATCGTGACGCGCGCCCCGATCCGTACGGCGCCGGACGAGTCACCGGTGATGCGCACCCCGCCGGCGATGAGCGCGTCCTCGCCGACGACCACGTCGCCCACGAGTTCCGCGCTGTCGGCCAGCAGGGCCGAGGCCGCCAGCCGAGGGGACGCGCCGCGGTACGAGTAGAGCCGGCCCAAGGATGCTCCCGAGAAGATCGCCGCCGGCGGCGCCGGAGGTCGGACTCCGGATCGTAGGACGTCCCGGGGGCGTGGCACGGCCCGCGGCCCGCACACTGCCCGGGCGACCCCGGAGGTCTGCCCCATGGGTCGGTCGGACGCGGCCCTACGGACCGAGCACCGAAGGGAGTTGGCCGCGCGAGGAGACGCCCACCTTCATGAAGACGCGGGAGAGATGGCTGGCGACGGTGCGGTGCGTCAGCCCCAGCTGCCAGGCGATCCGCTGGTTGGTCAGCCCGTCCGCGGCCAGCGCCGCGACCTCCGCCTCCCTGGGGGTGAGGCGGAAGCGGGCCGCCCAGTCCGGGGGCGCCGTCGTCGCCTCGCCGGCCGCGATCAGCTCCGAGGCGGCGCCCCGCGCCCAGGCGTCCGCGCCCAGGGCGGTGAAGACGTCGTGGGCCTCCTGGAGATGGGTACGGGCCTCCAGCACGCGGCGCCGCCTGCGCAGCCACTGCCCGAAGGCGAGCTCGGTGCGGGCCCGCTCGTAGCGCAAGGGTTCGCCACGGGCCGTCAGCGCCGCCCTGAAGTGCCGTTCGGCCTCCTCGCCCTCGCTCAACAGGGCACGGGAGCGGGCCACGAGGACGCCCAACAGCGGTGAGTCCAGCCGGCGGTCGACCTCCGCCGCGCGCCGCACCGGCTCGTGGACCTCGTCGGCGCGGCCGGTGGCGACGGCGGCGGCGACGTAGTCGCCCAGCGCCCAGTGCGCGACGACCGGGTGCCAGGCGTCCCCGCTGTCCGAGGCGAGCATCCGCAGTTCCTCCACGGCGTCCTCCGGCCGGCCGTGGACGAGCGCCATCAGCCCCCGCGCCCAGCGGGCCCGGGCCGCGAGTATCTGCAGCCGGCGCGGCAGGGCGTACGCCAGTACCTCGTCGGTGACGGCCTGGTGGCCCTCCTCCTCGCCCGTCCAGGCCCGCGCCTGGGCCACCCCGGCCCGCAGCGCCACCTGCGCCGGGGTGTCCTGCGCCGCCCCGGCCCAGCGGCGGCCCAGCTCGGCGTCCCGCTCCGCGGCGGGCCCGAGCCCCAGGTGGAGGTGGGCGATCTGCCGGTGCACGAGCACGGTCAGGGCCGGCCCGAAGTGCCCCGACTCCGCCTGGGCGTCCAGGAGGTGACCGCTGATCAGGTCCGCGGTGACCGGGTCGTCGAGAGCGGTCGCCATGACGACGTGGGCGACGTCGTGGCCTGCGTCGTGGGCGGCGCCGTGCGGCAGGTTCTTTGGGGGTGCTCCTGACGCGTGCCGCGCCGCCGCCGCGGCCAGCAGGGGGCGTGCCCGGGCGCCGTAGGCCGCGCGGTCCGTCCAGCACAGGGACGACAGGACCTCGGGATCGTCCGCCCGCCCCGGTTCCGTGAGCTCGGCCTCCAGAGCGGGCCGCAGGATCTGCTCCGCCGCGGGACGGAACAGCGCCGGGGCGAGCGCGTGGGCGACGGCGACGAACGGGGCGGGCCGGCGCGTGCTGGGCGCGGCGGCCGAACGGGACAGCACGGACAGGGCGTGTTCCGGCACACCGTCGGTGAGGTAGGCGACCCGGGCCTCCAGCGCGCAGGCCTCCGCGGTCAGCGACGCGGGCAACGGGCCGGCCATCAGCCGGCCGACGAGGTGGCGCAGCATCGGGACCTGCCCGCTCAGGTCGGCGGCGTGCGCGGCCTTGACGAGCCGTGCGGCCCGGCCCTGCGCGGTGGGGCTGAGGTCGGCGGCCCGCTCCAGGGCGGCCACGGACTGCGGCGGGTCGGCCGGAGCGCCCGCTTCGAGGGCAGCGGCGGTGGCTTCGTCGGGACCGGTGGACGCGGCGGCGGCGTGCAGGGCGCGCAGGTACGGCCGGCCGGTGTGGGCCTCGGCCAACGCCACGTGGGCGGGGAGCCGTTGGCCGGGGGACGCGCTCCAGTGGAGGGCGGCCGGGAGCAGCGGGTGGGTGAAGCGCAGCCGTCCGTCGGCGACCTCCACCAGACCGGCGCGCCGCGCGGCGTGCATTCCGCCCGTGCCGTGGCCACCGGCCCGCGCGGCCGCCAGCAGGACGTCGACGCGGTCGGTGTGGGAGACGGCGGCCAGCAGCAGGAAGTCCTGCGCCGTCGCGGGCACCCGGTCGAGCAGCGAGCAGACCGTGTGCTGGAGCCGCTCGCCGAGGGGCAGCCGCGGAGCCAGCAGCGACGCCGCCGGAGCGCCCGAGGCCGGCAGGGCGCCCGCGATGCCGATGATGCCGGCCGGATTTCCGCCGGCCTCCGCGAGGACGCGCGAACGCAGCCGGGCCGGCAGGAACCGGACCTGGGCGTCCAGCAGCCGTTCGCCGTCCGCGGGGGCCAGCGGGCCGAGTCTGAGCTGCGGGGAGCGACGGGCGAAGCCCCTCCGGTCGCCGCGCTGCGTGGCGATCACCAGCGCCACCGGCCCGCGCATCCCCTGGACCGCGGAGGTCAGGGCCTTCAGCGACGTCGTGTCGAACCACTGGGCGTCGTCGAGGGCGATCAGCAGCGGAGCGGGGGCGCCCGCCGCCCCTTCCGGGTCCCCGCACAGGGCCTGGACGAGGGCCGTCCCCGCCGCGAGGTGATCCTCCGCCGCGGCGACGACGCGGGTGGCGAGGGACTCGCCGCCCGGGTGCTGCCGGTCCGCCTCCTCCCGGCCGGGAGCGGGCAGTTGGGGCAGGAACTGGGTCAGTCCGGCTCCCGGCACGTCCGCCTCCGCCCGGTGGCCGGTGCCCCGCACGACGCGGAACCCCGCTCGCCGGGCCCGGGCCACGGTCTCGTGCAGCACGGCGCTCTTGCCGACGCCGAGGGGTCCGGTGACGACGAGGATCCCTCCGCCGTCCGCCGCGCCGGACAGGAACCGCTCCACGCCCAGCAGTTCGGCGTCGCGACCGATCAGGCCGCCGTCGACGGGCGGGTCCTCGCCCTCCGGCGATTGCGGGGCAGGGCGATCCCGCCGGTGGTCGACATGGGGTGTGTGCACGCGTCCGCCTCCTGTGAACAGGGCAGTGCCGGTTGCCGGGGCAATGACCCGAGGTGGGGGAGTTCGCTGGCGAGCATCGACGGTGCCGGCGTGGGGAATGCGGGAAGCCGTGAGCAGTCATCGGGTCCTGGTGTGCAGTCACACTACACATCACAACGTGTCGAACGCTGCGTTCGGGTCGGGTTCGGGGCCACACCGTGCGGCGATCCGGGCGCCGCGCACCAGAAACGCCTGCTGCCCGGCGCCGCCACCGCCCCGCACGGCCGTCACCACCACGACGACCAGCGAGAACGGCAGAGGTGACACGGCGGGGAACCAGGAAAGACCGTTGTCGCACGACCATGCGATGCGCGGCGCCTCCTCCTGATGCCACGGTACGTGTGACACCGGAATCGAACGTCCTCCGGTGGTGGGGCGGACAGAGGGGCGGCAGCCATGCAGACGACGACTTCTCCGGGACCGGCGCGACCGTCCGGAGCCGAAGCTCCGGGCACCGCGGCACGGACGGGCCTGGCCGAGGCGCTGACACGGACGTCCGCGGTGCACGGGTACCGCGACGTGCTGGACGCGCTGGGCTCGGCCCTCGACGACGCCGCGACCGGCCGCGGTTCGGCGGTCGTCGTCCGGGGCGAGCCGGGCAGCGGCAAGAGCACACTGCTGCGCCGGGCCGCGGACGCGGCGGTGGCCGAGGGGTGGCAGGTCTTCCAGATCTGCGGCGTCCCCGGCGCCGCCCCACCGTTCGGTGCGCTGCGTTCCCTGGCCTATCCGGTGCTCAACGCGTGCCGCGACCTGCCCGAGACGCTGCGCAGCGCCCTGCTCGACACGCTGGCCGGCGCGGCCGGGGCCGACGACGCGCTGCTCGCCTACTCCGGCCTGCGCCAGCTCCTGCTCGTCGTCGCCCGCCGCCGCCCCACCCTGGTGATCGTCGACGACTTCCAGTGGCTGGACTCCGGATCCGCGAAGGCGCTGGCGTACCTGGCCCACCGGCTCACCGGGAGCCGGCTGGTGCTGCTGGCCGCCACCGGCCAGGACCGGCCGGGCCCGCTCGACGGCAACGGCACCCACGAACTGGTCCTCACCGGCCTCGACGACCGGGCCGCCGGCCTGGTCCTCGACGACCGCCACCCCGACCTCGCCGCCCGCACCCGTGCCGCGATCACCGCGGCGGCCCAGGGCAACCCGCTGCTGCTCGTCGACCTCCCCTCGGCGCTGACGGCCGCCCAGCGCCGGGGGGAGGCGGACCTGCCCGACCCGCTCCCGGTCGGCGCGGCCGTGGAACGCTCCCTCGGCGGCCCGTTCCGTGAACTCCCCACGGACACCCGCGTGATGCTCTCCCTCCTCGACACCGCCCAGGGCGTGGCGACGAGGAAGGACGTGCTGTCGGCGGCGGCGACGCTCGGCATCGACGCGGCCGCGCTCGTCGTCGCGGAACGGGCCGGTCTGGTGACCGGCGACCAGGTACTCCGCTTCCGCACACCGGCCCACCGCTGTCTGGCCGCGTCGACGGCCCCGCCACCGGTCCGCAGCCTCGCCCGGTCGGCCTGGGCCGACTACGGGTACGCGCGCCTCGGCGGTCACGAGTACGGGCCGGACGACGCGCGGGAGCCGGCCGCGGCGCGGGAATCCACCGCCCGGCGCCTCGAGGCCCTGGCACGGTCCGCGCTCCGCGGCGGGAACTGGGGCACGGCGTACCGGGCGCTGCGGCACTGCGGAGAGATGAGCTCCAGCCCGGCGCACCGCGCCGACCGGTACGCGGAGGCCGGGGCGGCGGCGCTGCGGGCCGGCCGCTCCGGCGAGGCACTCGCGCTGATCCGTGACCTGCCCGCCGCCCAGAGCACGGCCGATACCGCCCGCACGGTGGAACTCGTGCGCGCCTGCGCCGAGTTCGACACGGTGTGCCAGGTCGAGAGCAGCAGTGTGCGGCTGGCCGGCGCGCTGCGCGCCGCCCGGGGGGACGGCGCCGAGCTCCGGGACGCGGCGGCGCTGCGGCTGGCCGAGTCCGGCTCGCTCCGGCTCTCGGCCGAACCCGCGAGGATCGCGGCGGACTGGCTGCGGACCCACCCGGACGTGGGAGGCGAGCCGCTGCGCATCGCCGTCGCCGCCCACCTGACGCCGGTGACGGGAGCGGCGGAGATCCGGGAGCGGCTGGCGGCGGCGGTCGACGCGTTCCACCGGGCGGCCGCCGACCCGTCCGACCCCCGGGAGCTGGTCTGGCTCGCGGACGCCGCACTGCGCATCGACGAAGCGGGCCCGGCCGAACTCCTGGTGACCTCCGCGCTGCGACGGCTCGACGCGGGCGACCGCAGCCGCATCCGGCACTGCGAGGCGCTCCAGGCGGACCTGATGCTGACCAGCGGCCGGTGGACGGACCTGCGCGAGTTCGCGGAACCACGCCGCGCAAGGGCGAGACGGGAGGGCGTGGGCCGTCACGACATCGACGTCACCGCGCGTCTCCTCGTGGTCCACGCCTGCCAGGGACGGCACGAGGAGGCCGAGACGCTGCTGGCCGAGGTCCACCGGTGGGGCATCGACCACGGATCGGCCCACCACGTCCGACTCGCCGCCCACGCGCGTCATCTGCTCGCCCTCGGCAGGGGCGACGACACGTCGTCGCTGCCGGTCTCCGCCGACCTGCTCACCAGCGCCGTCGCGCGCCGCGCCTACGTCGACACGGTCCGGGCCGCGCTCGCCCGGGGAGACGACCGGGCCGCACGCGCGCTGCACCGGCGCGCCGCCGCGGTCCGGCCGGCGGACGTCTCGGCCGAGACGGTGACGGCGGTCCGGCACGGAGCCGCCCTGCTCGCCGCCCACGAGGGCGCGCCGGACACCGACGAGCGGTTCCGGCACGCACTCGACTCCGCCGCCGCGTCGGCGCGCCCCTTCGACCGGGCCCGGCTGGCCCTGGACTACGGGCGGTGGCTGCGCAGACAGCGGGACACGGCCGCGGCCCGCACCCAACTGCGGGCGGGCCAGGACGTGTTCGCCCGGCTCGGCGCCGCGCCGTGGCGCGACATGGCGCTCGCCGAACTGCGTGCCATCGGAGTCAGCGCACGGGACACGGACCCGGAGGCCGTCACCACTCCCGGTGCGGCGTTCCTGTCCGCGCAGGAACGCAGGATCGCGAAGCTCGCCGCCCAGGGCCTTTCCAACCGGCAGATCGCCGACCAGCTGTTCATCTCGCCGCGGACCGTGGGATCCCATCTGTACAAGGTGTATCCGCGGCTCGGGGTCAGCTCGCGCCGCGAACTCATGGGCGCGCTGCGCAGGTCCGGGGAGTCCGCATGACGGCCGGGTCGACGCTGGCGGTGCCGGCGCGGGTCCCCGCGGCGCCCGGGAGCCGCACGCCGCTCACCGCCGTGCCGGACCAGGCCCGGTACAGCACCGGCGACGGCGGTCCTGCACCGGTCGGGGCCCGGCAGCCGGAGGACCTCCTCACCGTCACGGTGATCGCGGGCGACGCGCTCACGGCCGAAGGCGCCGAGGCGTACCTCCGCGCGGCGGAGGCGGTGCGCGTGGTCGAGTGGGGCGCCTGGGAGGACGTCGACATCGCCCTGGTCCTCGACCACCAGGTGACGGACAGGACGCTCGCGTGGATGGACCGCGTCGGCCAGGAGACGGCGGCCCGCGGCGGGCTGCCCATCCTGCTGGTGGCCGACACGATCGGCGAACCCGAACTCGTCCGCGCGGTCCGCCACGGCCTCGTCGGCGTCCTGCTGCGCAGCGAGGCCGACTACGCCCGGGTCCTGAAGGCCGCGCGCAACGCCCTGGACGGCGACGCCCCCATGCCCGCGCGACTGGTGCGCTCACTGGTCGACGGCATGCGCACGCTCGCCACGGCCGCCGAACGGCACGGCATCGAACTGTCGGTACGGGAGGTCGACGTGCTGCGTCTGATCGCCGAGGGACTGAGCACCACCGACGTGGCGGTCCGGCTCAACTACTCGGAGCGCACGATCAAGAACGTGCTGCACGAACTGATCTCCCGTCTGGGACTGCGGAACCGTACGCACGCCGTGGCCTACGCGATCCGGCGAGGAGTGGTGTGACGATGGCGACGATCGGAACCAGGCTGCGGACGCTCCGCAGGACCAAGGGACTCAGCCTCCGCGCACTGGCCGCGACGGTGGGGGTGTCACCGACCCTGCTGAGCCAGGTCGAGCGCGGCGTCACCGAGCCCAGCCTCGCCACCCTGCGCCGGCTGGCGGACGTCCACGCGGTGTCCGTCGCCGACCTGTTCGCGCCCGACGAGAAGCTGCCCACCGAGGTGAGCCGGCCCGGCGAGCGACCCGTGCTGCGCAGTCCGCGCGGCTCCGTCCTCTACGAACGCGTCACCCCGAGCAACGGCACGCTGGAGGTCTTACGGGCGGTCCTCGAACCCGGCGACGCCAGCAGCGACGAACCCTGGAGCCACTCCTCGGTCGAGTGCGCCTACGTCGTCACCGGCATGCTGACCGCGGACATCGACGGCAGTACCCGGACGGTGCGCGCGGGCGAGGCCATCACCTTCGACGCGGGAATCCCGCACCGCTATCTCAACGAGGCGCGGGAAACGGTGGAGTTCGTGATCGCCACGAGCCCACCGGCCTGAGACCCCAACCGGCACCGCACCCAGGACCCCGCCACGCCCGTGATCAAGAGTCCGCTCCGGGCGGACGACCAGCGGTAGCCGCCCGCTCCGGTGGGCGCATCCTCGCTTAGGATGCCCTCACTCGAGGCGGGGAGAGGCGGCCGTACGTGCACGGTGCCGGTGGTGGCGGGGCGGATTTTGGCGGGAGACCGGACGGCGGGCGCGGGCTGCCGGACGTCCCGGACGCCTGGCAGCCGCCCAGGATCCGCGGCCGGGACGACGCGCTCGGCCTGGTACGGGCCGCGCTGCGACGGCTGGAGGGCCGGCCGGGCCCGGAAGTGATCGTCATCGAAGGCGTGCCCGGCTCGGGCAAGACGCGCCTGCTGGACGAGGCGTGCGCGCTCGCCCGCGCCGCGGGAGTGCGCGCGTACAAAGGAGGCGGCGACCCCGACGGGCAACTCGTGCCCATGGGCCCGCTCCTCGACGCCCTGCTGGCCACCGACGCACCCGTCCTGGACCGCTCGGCCCTGCGCTCCGGGGCACGGGCCGCCGACCACCGCTCGTGGCTGCTGCGCGAGGTCGGGGACCGGCTGGAGCAGGCGGCGTCGAAGCAGCCGCTCGTCATCGCCGTGGACGACGTCCAGTGGTGCGACGAGGCCACCCTCCGCGCGCTGCACACCCTGCCGGAACTGCTGTCGGACCGGGCCGTCCTGTGGATCGTGGCCTCCCGCGGCGAGGCACCCGAAGCCGTCCGCCGGACCCTGGACCGGTTGAAGGAGACGGGCGCGAGCGCGCTCTCCCTGACCCCGCTGGACAGTGCCGCGGTCGCGGACGTGGTGGCCGACCTGCTGTCGATCACCCCGGGACCCGACGTCCTCGAAGCCGCCCGCGGCGCCGAGGGCCGCCCCCTGCTGATCGTCGAACTCGTCCGGGGACTGCGGGAGGAGGGCCTGCTCGTCCGCGCGGGCGACCAGGCCAGACTGGTCGGCGGCCGCGTGCCCCTGCGGTTCCGGGACTCCGTCGACCAGCGGCTCCGGCAGGTCTCCGAGATCACCCAGGAACTCGTCAGGGTGGCCTCGGCGCTGGGGCGGGAGACCCCGGTCGGCCAGCTCTCCGAACTGATGGACCGCAAGCCGGGCGAACTGCGCGCCGCCGTGCGGGAGGCGCTCGCGACGGACCTGATGGTCGGGGACGGCGTGCACCTGCGCTTCCGCCACGACCTGATCAGGGAGGCCGTCAAGGCGGGCATCCCCACCACGGTCCTGCTGCTCCTGCGCCGCCGGGCCGCGGAGCTGCAACTCCGCCACGGCGTACCGGAGGTGGAGGTCGCCGCGCTCGTCGCGGAGAGCGCGGAGCCGGGCGACCGCTGGGCGATCGGCGTCCTGCGCAGGGCGGCCGCCGCACTCGCCTCGGACGAACCGTCGATGGCGGCCGAGATCAGCCGGCGGGCCCTTGACCTGGCCCGGGCGGGCACCGAGGAGCGCGGACCGCTGTTCGCCGAGACGGTCGACCTGCTCCGGCGCAGCGGTCGGGCCGCGGAGGCGCGGACCCTGGGCGACCGGGCGCTCGGGGAGATGCTGGCACCGGAGGCCGAGGGCCGCGTCCGCCTCGCCTTGGCCAGGGTCGCCGCCCGCCGCTCCTTCACGGACGCGGCCCGCCAGTGCCGGGACGGGCTGTCGCTGCCCGCGCTCCCCGCCGGCCTGCGCGCCGAGCTGCTGGCCATGCTCTGCGTCGCGCTCGCCTGCGGCGGCGACGTCGAGGAGGCCGGACGCCTGATCCCGGCCGCGCTGCGGAGCGTGCGGGAGGCCGGGAACCCCGCGGCCGAGGCCGCCGTGCTGTCCGGCGAGTCCGTGGTGTGGTTCTACCACCACGACATGGACCTGGCCCTGCGCAGGATCGAGGAGTCCATCGCACTCGGCGGGCGCGCCGAAGGACCGACGGCCCCGCCCGCGCAGCAGGACCCGCGCCCGCGCGCCTGGCGGAGCCTGCTGCGCGGTGCCGTGGGCGACACGGACGGCGCCCTCGAACTCCTCGACGCGCAGTTGCGGCAGGGCCTGTTCGACGGACCGGACGCCTCCCGGACCGTGCTCATGACCCGCTGCCGGCTCTTCCTGGACGCGGGCCGGCTGGCGGAGGCCCGGGCCGAGGCGGAGGCCGTCCTCGCCCTGCCCGAGACCGACGAGGGCGACGAGCCCGCCGACTGCGCGGACGCCGCCGCCCACTACGTCCTCGGCCGCACCGCCCGGCACCGCGGAGACCTGGCGGGCTCGCGCACGGCGGCGGAGCACGCGCGCCGGATGATGGCCGACGAATCGGCGCTGACCCGGAACACCGGGGCCTGGCTCGGCGCGCTGTCGGCCGACGCGCTCGGCGACCGCGAGGAGGTCGACCGCTGCACCCGGTACGCGGCCGACGCCTTCGAACGGCCGGGCCCCGCCCTGGCCGGACCGGAGGACGCCACGGACTACGTCCTGTACGTGCGGATCACCCTGCGGGCCGGTCTGCGGGACCGGGCGGAGGCGGCGGTCAGGGCCGCGGAGCGACGCGCGGTCGCCGGCCCCGGGTTCCCCGTGTTCGCGGCCGCGGCGGCGCACGCCAGGGCCCTGCTCACCGACGACGTGGACCTGCTGCGGCGCGCGGCGCTCCTGCTGGCGGACGGACCGCGGCGGATCGCCCGCGCCTCGGTCCTCGAGGACCTCGCGGTCGCGTCGGCAGCCGCGGGGGAGGACGCGGGGGAGGCCGCGGGCGAGGATGCCGTCGGCCACCTCGACCGGGCCCTCGACCTGTACGTCCGGGCGGGCGCCGACCGGGACGTGGACCGGGTGCGGCGCCGCCTGCGGGACCTGGGCGTGCGGCGCGGGGCGACGGACGGCGCGGGACGCTTCGGTCTCACCGCCGCCGAGGTGCGGGTCGTGCGGCTGATCGCGCAGGGCGCGACGAACCGGGCGGTCGCCGAGGCGCTGTTCCTCTCGCCCCACACGGTGAGTTCACACCTGCGCCACGCGTACGCCAAGCTCGGGGTCACCTCCCGGGTGGAGCTCGCCCGGGTCTTCGCGGAGCTGGAGGGCGACGTCCGCGCGGACCCGCGCCGGGCGGACGTCAGTCACGGCCCAGCAGACGGCCGGTGAGGGCGTCCCAGTCGACGAGCGTGCTCTCGCTGCCCGCGGGCACCAGCGCGTAGGTGCGCTCCAGCCACCGCTCGATCTCCGGCAGGTCCGCCTCGAACGTGACCTGACCGTCGGGGCGGTGGAGGCTGAAGAACAAGTAGGGGGTCGGGTGGTGGCGTCGGCACGAGGGCCACACCTTGAAGTCGCCCTCGCCGCTCGGTGTCCTGGTGCCGGCCCGCAGGAGGTCGCGGGACACCGTCCAGGTGATGCACATGCCGGTCGCGAGGATGAGGTCGATCCCGACCGCGTACGGATCGTCACGGTGGTAGCGGAAGCGGCATCCGACGGTCATGCGGTCCCCGAGCGTGAACAACCGTCGGATGTCCGTGAGCAGTTCGGGGACCTCTTCGCGGGCGGAGTCTTCGCGTTCGATGTGCGGCTGTCTGTCGGGCATGTCGTTGCTCGCTTCCAGGCTGGCGGATGCCTGACATCGTGTGGCGGCCGCGTCCGGCAGGCATCGGTAGAACGACTGGCACCGACCGGTGGACGTTTGTCCGGTCCGCGCGGGCTGAGGCATGATGAGCCCGGCCTGAGCTGATCAGGGTCCGGACCTTGAACCGCATGGTGGTGGTGGATGGCGAGCAGCGCTCCCCGGCGTGGGCTGCGCGGCCGGCGCAGCGAGTGCGGAGCGCTGGACCAGGCGAAGGACGCCGCCCGCGCGGGCCAGGGACAGGTGCTCGTGCTGCGCGGCGAGGCCGGAGTCGGCAAGTCCGCCCTGGTGGAGTACCTGGTGGGGAGCGCGACGGGCTGTCAGATCCTGCGGGCCGTCGGCGTCGAGTCCGAGATGGAGCTGGCGTTCGCCGGGCTGCACCAGCTGTGCGTGCCCCTGATGCCCCTGCTCGACCGGATCCCCGAACCGCAGCGCGACGCCCTGTCCGTCGCCTTCGGGCTGAGCGCGGGGAGCGCGCCGGACCGCTTCCTCGTCGGCCTCGCGGTGCTCAGCCTGCTGGCGGAGGCGGCGGAGGAACAGCCGCTGGTCTGCGTGGTGGACGACGCCCAGTGGCTCGATCAGGTCTCCGCCCAGACGCTCGCCTTCGTCGCACGCCGGCTGCTCGCCGAGCGGGTGGCGCTGGTCTTCGCGGTCCGTACGTCGTCGACGGCCGCCGGGGCGGGCGACCACTTCGCGGGGCTGCGCGAGATCGTGATCCGGGGACTGCACGACGACGACGCGCGGGCGCTCCTCGAATCGGTGGTCCCCGGACGCCTCGACGAGCGGGTCAGGGACCGGATCGTCGCCGAGACCCGCGGCAACCCGCTGGCGCTGCTCGAACTGACGCGGGGACTGAGCGCGGCGGAGCTGGCCGGCGGGTTCGGGCGGCCGGACGCGCGACCGCTCGCGAGCCAGATCGAGGAGAGCTACCTGCGGCGCATCGGTTCGCTCCCGGCGGCGGCGCAGCGGCTGCTGCTGGCGGCGGCCGCGGAACCGGTGGGGGACGTGCCGCTGCTGCGACGGGTGGCCGAGCGGCTCGACATCGACGCGGACGCCGCGGGCGCGGTGGAGGCGGCGGGCCTGGTCGAGTTCGGTACGCGGGTCAGGTTCCGCCATCCGCTGGTGCGGTCGGCGGCCTATCGCGCCGCGGACCCCACCGTGCGCCGGGACGTGCACCGCGCGCTGGCCGAGGCCACCGACTCCGTCTTCGACTCCGACCGGCAGGCCTGGCACCGGGCCCACGCCGCGGTCGAACCGGACGAGGACCTGGCCGGCGAGCTGGAGCGGTCAGCAGGCCGCGCCCAGGCCCGCGGCGGGATAGCGGCGGCCGCCGCGTTCCTGCGACGGGCCACCGAGCTGACCCCCGACCCGGTCCGCCGTGCGACCCGGGCCGGTGCCGCCGCACAGGCCGCCTTCGAATCGGGATCCCCGGACGCCGCGCTCGAACTGCTCGCCGCCGCCCGGCTCAGCCCGCTGGACGAGGTGCAGCACGCCCGGCAGGCCTGGCTGCGCGCCCAGATCGTGTTCGCCCGCAGGCGGGGCGGCGAAGCGCTTCCGCTGCTGCTCGACGCGGCCGGCCGGCTCGCGGGCGTGCAGGAGGAGCAGGCCCGCGAGGCGTACCTCGACGCCATCGGATCGGCGGTCTTCGCAGGGCGACTGCTCGACCGCGTCGGGGTGCGGCAGGTCGCCGAGGCGGCCCGCACCGCACCGCCCGGCACCGAGCCCCCGCGGCCGACGGATCTGCTGCTCGACGGCCTGGTCACCTGGCTCGCCGACGGCCACGCCGAAGGGGCCCCGCTGCTGAGGGCCGCACTCGGCGTCTTCCGGGCGGCCTCCGGCGGCGGCGGGGACGACGCCATGCGCTGGCTGTGGCTGACGTGGCTGGTCGCCGGCGACCTCTGGGACGACGAGGCGTGGCACGAGCTGACCACGCACGCGGTCCGCACGGCCCGCGACACCGGAACCCTCAACTTCCTCCCGCTGGCGCTCGGCTACCGCGCCGCGATGTACGTGCACACCGGCGAGTTCGGCCTCGCCGCCACGCTCATCGACGAGGCCGACTCCATCATGGAGGTGACCGGCCACTCGCCGATGTCGTACCCCGCCATGCTGCTCATGTCCTGGAGCGGCGACCCGCGGGCCGAGACGGTCATCAGCGGCGGCATCGAGGAAGCGAGTGCGTGGGGCGAGGGACGCGCGATCGGCCTCGGTCACTTCCTGCTCACGGTCCTCTACAACGGCTTCGGCCGGTACCAGGAGGCCCTGGACCACGGCCGGCAGGCCATGGAGTTCGAGGACGTCTCGGTCGTCGGGTTCGCCTACGCCGAAGTCGTCGAGGCGGCCGTCCGTAGCGGCGTTCCCGAAGCGGCCGGTGCGGCGCTGCGCGGACTGGAGGAGCGGGCCGCCGCGAGCGGCACCGACTGGGCCCTCGGCGTGCTGGCCCGGTCCAAGGCCCTGCTGAGTGAAGGGCCGGCCGCCGACCTGCTGTACCGCGAGTCCGTCGAGCGGCTCGGGCGCAGCCGGGTCGTCGTCCAGCTCGCCCGCACCCACCTCGTGTACGGCGAGTGGCTGCGCCGCGAGAACCGGCGCGTCGACGCCCGCGAACACCTGCGCCGCGCCCATGAGATGCTGCAGGGCTTCGGGGCGAGCTCCTTCGCCGAGCGGGCCCGGCGCGAACTCCTCGCCACCGGCGAGACGGTGCGCCCCCGGCAGATCGCCGTCGACGACCTGCGCGGAGCCCTCACGGCCCAGGAGGGGCAGGTCGCCCGGCTCGCCGCCGACGGCCTGACCAACTCCGAGATCGGCGCCGAGCTGTTCCTCAGCCCGCGCACCGTCGAATGGCACCTGGGCAAGGTGTTCACCAAGCTCGACGTCAAGTCGCGCAACAAGCTCCGCTCCGCCCTCGCCGGCATCTGACGTCCGGCCCACCGACCACGCCCCCGGTCCACCCCCGGGAACTCCCGGGGGTGCACCGGGGCTTCCCCGGGCGCCGTGCGGCGGGCCGGGACGGCAGTGTCTGCACCACGGCACCGGACGGTGCCGCGCGTGGACGGAGCGCCCTGGGGGGCGGACCGTGGGCACGCGGAGTGCGACGGCCCGCCGGACCAGAGGCGGCGGGCCGTGGGGACCGAAGGGAAGGTCGGCCAGCTCATGACGCAGGAGCCGGTGCTGGGGCGGAGCCGTGAGTGCGGGGTGCTGGACGGACTGCTGGACGCGGTGCGCGGCGGGGAGAGCCGCTCGATGGTGCTCCGCGGCGAACCGGGCGTGGGAAAGACCCGGCTGCTCGACTACCTGACGGCCCGGGCCCGGGGGTTCCGGGTGGCCCGCGTCACGAGCGTCCATTCGGAGATGGAGCTCCCGTACGCCGGACTCCACCAGCTGTGCGCGCCCATGACGGACCGGCTCGACCGGCTCCCGCCCGGGCAGCGCGACGCCGTCAGCGGCGCGCTCGGGCTTGGCTCGACGCACACCCCCAACGGCTTCCTGGTCTCGCTCGGCGCCCTCGGACTGCTCTCCGAGATCGCCCGGGACCAGCCCCTGCTGTGCGTCGTGGACGACGCGCAGTGGCTGGACCGCGCCTCGATGCAGAGCCTGGCGTTCACCGCGCGGCGGCTGCACGCCGAGTCGGTGGCCCTCGTCTTCGCGGTCCGTGTTCCGGAGGAGGACCCACCGGTCGGCACCGAACCGCTCGGCCTGCCCGAACTGCTGGTCAAGGGACTTCCCGAGCGGGCCGCCAGGACCCTGCTGCGCTCCGTGCTGCCGGGACTGTGGGACGAGCGAGTGATCAAGCAGTTCCTCACGCAGGCCAGGGGCAACCCCCTGGCGCTCCTCGAACTCCCCGGGATGGCGGCCTCGGTCGACCGGTCGGGCGGCTTCGGCCTGCCGACCGTCCAGCCCCTGGAGGACCGCATCGAGCGGGCCTACGTCCGCAGGGTCGGCGGACTGCCCAGCAGGGCCCGGGAGTTCCTGCTGGCCGCCGCCGTGGAACCCACGGGCGACCCGGCCCTGCTCTGGCGCGCGGCGGACCGTCTCGGCCTCGACGGCGACGCCGCGAAGGAGGCGGTGGCCGCGGGCCTCGTCAGGATCGGCGACCGGGTGAGGTTCTTCCACCCCATGGTCCGCTCCGCCGTCTACTGGGCGGCCTCGGCCGAGGAACGGCGCATCACGCACCGGGCGTTGGCCGACGTGACGGACCGCGCCGCCGATCCCGACCGCCGGGCGTGGCACGCGGCCCACGGCGCGGCGGGACCCGACGAGTCCGTGGCCGCGGAGCTCGAACGCTCGGCGGACCGGGCCGAGGCGCGCGGCGGCGTCGCCGCGACGGCCGCGCTGCTGGCCCGCGCGGTGGAGCTGACCCCCGACGCCGACCGCCGCCGGGACCGGGCGCTGGCCGCCGCCCGCGCGACGCACGAGGCCGGCAACCCCGAACTCGCCCTGCGGCTGCTCTCCCTCGTGGAGGCCGGCTCCCTCGACGAACGTCGGCGCGGCGAAGTGGACCTGGCCCGCGCCCGGATCGCCTTCACCTCCGACCGGGGCAGCGAGGCCCCGGGGCTCCTGCTCAAGGCCGGCGCCCGCCTCGCCGCGCACGACGTGGCCCTGGCCAGGGACACCTACCTGGAGGTCGTCAACGCGGCCATCTTCGCCGGGCCCCAGGCGTACGACGACGGCCAGTACGAAGCGGCCAGGGCCGCTCGCGCCACCCCCGCGCCCCACCCGCCGCGCCCCGCGGACCTGCTGCTCGACGGCCTCGCGGAGCGCATCATCGACGGTCACGCGGCGGCCGTGCCCAGCCTGCGCCGCGCCCTGCGCGCCTTCGCGGAACCGGGCCTCTCGCCGGAGGAGGGGCTGCGCTGGCTGTGGCTGATCTGCGTGACCGCCGTGGGACTGTGGGACCACGAGACGATGTCCCTGCTGGGCGCCCGCCACCTCAGGCTCGCACGCGACGCGGGCCAGGCGACCGCACTGCCGTTCGCGCTGACGATGCGCTGCGTCGTGCACGTCCTCGACGGCGAACTCGCCGAGGCCGCCTCGCTGGCGGAGGAGGTGCAGACCGTCGCCGAGGCCGTCGGCACGGCGGCCCCGATCTACGGGGCGCTGTTCGTCGCCGCGTGGCGGGGCCGGGAGC
Source organism: Streptomyces sp. KL116D (assembly GCF_030766975.1). Lineage (NCBI taxonomy): Bacteria > Bacillati > Actinomycetota > Actinomycetes > Kitasatosporales > Streptomycetaceae > Streptomyces > Streptomyces sp. KL116D. The sequence continues at coordinate 66,498 of NZ_JASERH010000103.1, forward strand.
CGGAGTGCCTCGAACTGAGCGAACGCGCCGACGAAGGGCTCGAACTCCGCGGCGAAGGGGTCGGCCCGGTGGTCGGCCGCTGGGCCCGGGCCCTGCTCTACAACGGTCTCGGACGGTACAAGGAGGCGGCCCGGGCGGCCGACCTGGCCACCCGTGAGTACAGCCAGTTGGAGATGGGCATCCCGGTGTGGGCCCTCGCCGAGTACATCGAGGCCACCGCCCGCACGGGAGCCCCCGAGGAAGCGGCCGACGCCCTGGCGCGGCTCACCGGGCTGACCCGGGCGAGCGGCTCCGACTGGGCCGTCGGCATCGAAGCCCGCTCACGGGCCCTGATCAGCGAGGGAACGCAGGCCGAACGCCACTACCGGCAGGCGCTCGACGCGCTCAGCCGCACCCGGCTGCGCGGCGAGTCGGCCCGCGCCCACCTCGTGTACGGCGAGTGGCTGAGCGCCGGCGGGCGTCAGGAGGAAGCCCGCGGCCAACTGCGCATCGCCCACGACCTGTTCGACACCATGGACATGCAGGGCTTCGCGCAGCGCGCCGCACGCGAACTGGCGGACCTCGGGGAGACGGTCGCGAAGAGCTCCGACAGCACGAGGAGCGATCTGACCCCGAAAGAACGCCAGATCGTCGGGCTCGCCCGTGACGGGCTCACCAACCCCGAGATCGGCGCGCGACTCTTCCTGAGTCCGCGTACCGTCGAATGGCACCTGCGGAAGATCTTCGGGAAGCTCGGCGTCACGTCGCGCAAGGACCTGTGAACGGACCGGGCCGGGAAGCCCGTTGTCGCGCGACGCGGCCGCGCCGAGGCTGGGCGCGAGGACGTCGGCACCCGATGGACACGATGATCGACCTGATCGACGAGGCGGTTCCCATGACGAGCGGAAGGCCCGGGGCGCACCTGCGCGGACGGCGGACCGAGTGCGAGACGCTGGACCGGCTCGTGGCGACGGTCCAGGCCGGACACAGCGCGGTCCTGGTGCTGCGCGGCGAGGTGGGCATCGGGAAGACCGCGCTGCTCGACCACGTGAGCGCCGGCGCGGACGGCTGCCGGACCGCCCGCGCGGTGGGCATCGAGTCCGAGATGGAGCTGGCCTTCGGCGGCCTGCACCAGCTGTGCGCACCGTTCCTCGACCGGCTCGGCAGCCTGCCGCCCCCGCAACGCGACGCGCTGGGCACGGCGTTCGGCCTGACCGCGGGCACCCCGCCGGACCGCTTCCTGGTCGGGCTCGCCGTCCTCAGTCTGCTCGCCGACGCCGCCGACAAGGAGCCGCTGATCTGCGTCGTCGACGACGCCCAGTGGCTGGACAGGGTCTCCGCGCAGACCCTGGCGTTCGTCGCGCGCCGGCTGCTGGCCGAGCGGATCGGACTGGTCCTCGCCGTGCGCGAACCCGCCCTCGACTCCGAGTTCACGGGACTGCCGCAGCTCGACGTGGGACGGCTCAGCGACAGCGACGCCCGCGCCCTGCTGCACTCCGTGGTCCCCGGCCGGCTCGACGAACGGGTCCGCAACCGCATCGTCGCCGAGACCCAGGGCAACCCGCTGGCCCTGCTCGAACTGCCGCGCGGGCTCAGCCCGGCGGAGCTGGCGGGCGGTTTCGGCCGCCCCGACGCACGGCCGCTCGCCAGCCAGATCGAGCAGAGCTTCCTGCGCCGGGTCCAGGCACTGCCGCCCGGGACGAGGCGACTGCTGCTCGTCGCCGCGGCCGAACCGGTGGGCGACCTGACCCTGCTGACCAGGGCGGCCGCCCTGCTGGACATCGACACGTCCGCCGCCTCCCCGGCCGAAGCCGACGGACTGATCACCATCGGGACCCGGGTGCGCTTCCGGCACCCCGTGGTCCGCTCGGCCGCCTACCGCATCGCCACTCCCGAGGACCGCCGGCAGGTGCACCGCGCGCTGGCCGACGCCACCGACCCGGACGAGGACCCCGACCGCAGGGCCTGGCACCTCGCCAACGCCACGGCCGGCTCCGACGAGACGGTGGCCGCCGAACTGGCCCGCTCCGCCGGCCGGGCACAGGCCCGCGGCGGGATCGCGGCGGCGGCCGCGTTCCTGGAGCGGGCGGCCGAGCTCACCCCCGACCCGGCCGTCCGCGGTGCCCGGGCACTGGCGGCGGCCCGCGCCATGTACCAGGCAGGCGGGTACGACGCGGCGCGCGAGCTGCTGGACGCCGCGACCCTCGGCCCCATGAGCGAACTCCAGCTCGCCCAGGCGGAACTGCTGCGCGGCCAGATCGTGTTCGCGTCCAGGAGCGCCGGCAGCGCCCTCCCGCTCCTCGTGCGGGCGGCCGGGCGCCTGGAGGAGCTGGATCCGGGCCTGGCCCAGCAGACCTATCGCGACGCCCTGGACGCCGCGCTCATCATCGACCGGCTGCCGAGCGGCGTTCAGCTGCACGACATCGCCCGGGCCGCGCTCGCCGCACCGCCGGGACCGCCCCCCGAGCGAGGCGACCTGCTCCTGCGCGGCCTCGCCCTGATGACCGTCGACGGCTACCCGGCGGGAGCGCCCATGGTGCTGCGGGCCCTGGACGCGCTGTGCACCGAGGAAGTCACCAGGGAGGAGGGCCTCGGCTGGTTCCCGCTCGCCGCCCGCATGGCCTTCAACGTCTGGGACTTCGAGAGCAACACCACGCTCTCGACGCGCCTGGTCGAACTCGCCCGCGAGACCGGCGCGTTGTCCGTCCTGCCGTCCGCGCTCCTGCAACTGGTGTCGAACCGGGTCCTGGCCGGCGAACTCGACCACGCCAACGCGCTGATCGCCGAGGCACAGGCGATCGGCGAGGCCACCGGCAGCCGCTACCTCGCCCACTACGTGACGCTGGTGACCGAACCGTGGAAGGGCCGGGAGGCGGAGATGCTCCAGGCCGTCGACGCCATGACCCGGGACGCCGACCTCCACCAGGGAGGCCCCGGCAACATCCTCGGTTCGAGCGAGTGGGCGAAGTCGGTCCTCTACAACGGACTCGGCCGCTACGAGGAGGCGTACGCCGCGGCCGAGCGGGGCGCGGAGAACCTGGCCGAACTGGGCCTCGCCATCCGCTCGATGGTCGAGCTCGTCGAGGCCGCCGCCCGCAGCGGCCGACCGGCCCGCGCCGCCGAGGCCGCCCACCTGCTCGCCGACATGGCGGCGGCCGGCGGCACCGACTGGGCGCTCGGGACCTCGGCCATGGTCCGTGCCCAGGTGAACGAAGGGGCAGCCGCCGAGACCCTCTACCAGGAGGCGGTCGAGCGCCTGGGCCGCACCGACGTCCGGATCACCCACGCCCGCTCCCACCTGCTCTACGGCGAATGGCTGCGCCGCGAGAACCGCCGCGTCGACGCCCGCGAGCACCTCGGCACCGCCTACGAGTCCCTGAGCCGGATCGGCGTCGACGGGTTCGCGCAGCGCGCCTGGCACGAACTGCGCGCCACCGGCGTGACGGCCGCCAAGCGGACGGCCGACGCACGCGCCGCGCTCACCGCGCAGGAGGCGCAGATCGCGCACCTGGCCGGCGGCGGGATGACGAACCCCGAGATCGGTGCCCAGCTGTTCATCAGCCCGCACACGGTGGAATGGCACCTGCGCAAGGTGTACGCGAAGCTCGGCGTCGCCTCCCGGAAGCAGCTCAGCGGCGCCTTCCCAGACGGGGCGGCCGTCCTGATCTGACACCCCGGCCGGACCGGCCACGGGGTGCACCCCGGCACCCCCAGGGTGCGGACCACGGACTCCCCGGGGCGCCACGGACGGGGTCGCGGCGGGAGCGTGGTCGCACAGTGGCATCGACGGATGCCGGGTGTGAAACGGAGCCGTGGTGACCGTGTCCAAGAACGTGTCGGAGTCGCGTACAGAACGCCCGCCGTCCCCCGACGACAGCACCCTGGACGAGGCCGTGGCCGTCTTCGAAGGGCTGCGCCCACGGCTCTTCGGGATCGCGTACCGGATGCTGGGGAGCGTGGTCGAGGCCGAGGACGTGGTCCAGGACGTCTGGCTGCGCTGGCAGCGGACCGACCGCTCGGTGGTGATCAGCCCCACGGCCTTCCTGTCGCGCGCCACCACCCGGCTGGCCATCAACGTGGCCCAGTCCGCCCGGTCCCGCCGCCAGACCTACATCGGCCCCTGGCTGCCCGAACCCGTCGACACCGGCAGCGACCCCGAGGCCGGCGTGCACCTGGTGGAAGAGCTGGAAGTCGCGCTGCTCCTGGTGCTGGAGAAGCTGACGCCCACGGAGCGGGCCGTGTACATCCTGCGCGAGGCCTTCGAGTACACCTACGCGGACATCGCCGACATGCTGCACCTCAACCCCGTCAACGTCCGCAAGATCGCCAGCCGCGCCCGCAAGCACCTCGCGGCCGAGCAGCGGGAGACCGTGGACGCGACGGAACACCGCCAACTGCTCGACACCTTCGTCGCGGCGGCCAGGACCGGAGACGTCGCCTCCCTGGAATCCCTCCTGGCCCCGGAGTTGGCAAAGGGCTAGGGAGGGTCGGCTACTTCCGCACGATGCCGCGGAGCGCCGGGACCCAGCGCCGCCAGCCGCGGCGCGGGAGGCGCGGCAGCGGTGGGGTGTCGGCGGGCAGCAGGGCCGTGTGGGTGCGCAGGGACACCTCGTCCACCGGGCCGGTCGCGCCGGTGTCGGGGGCGGCGGCCGGGTCGTCGACCGGGGGCGGGCCGAAGGTGCCCAGGGGCGGTTGCCGGGGTGCCGGGGACGGGACGGGCGCCGGGGCGGCGCCGTTGACGATCACCGTGGTCGGCTCCGCCGGCGGGATCTCGTCGGGTGGCGCGGCACGGGAGGTGAACAGGGACGTGGTGAGGTCGTCGGCGGGGAGCGGCCACTCCGCGGGGGCGGCGGCCGGCAGTGCCTGGCGCGCGCCGTCCCACGCGAGGGCCCGGCCCTCGCGCTCCACCGTCTGGGCCTGGATGGGTGCGGGCAGCCACTGACCGTGGGCCAGCAGCCGGGAGATCCGGTCCGTCTCCGCGGTGGACAGCATGCCGAGCAGCGTGTCGATCGTCGGCCGCAGTGCCGGGTCCTTCTCCAGACACGGTTCGACCAGGGTGACGATCTCGGCGGGGACCCGCGTGAGGTCCGGGTCCTCGCGGATGATCCGGAAGACGGTCTCGACGGCGTTCGCCCCCTCGAAGGGGCTGACCCCGGTGGCGGCGAAGGCGAGCGTGCACCCCAGGGCGAAGACATCGCTGGGCGGACCCACCTCGGTGTCCCCGCGGATCAGTTCCGGTGACATGTAACCGGGCGTGCCCACCGCCGCGTTGGTCGCGGTGAGCCGGGTCGTGTCCGCGAGCGCCGAGATGCCGAAGTCGATGACGCGGGGGCCGTCCGCGGCGAGCAGCACGTTCGAGGGCTTCAGGTCGCGGTGGACGATTCCCGCGGAGTGGATCGTCTCCAGAGCGCCGAGGAGTCCGAGCCACAACGCCCGTATCGTCTGCGGGTCGAGCGGCCCCGACGCATGGACCGCCTCCAGCACCGAAGGGCCCGGGACGTACTCGGTCGCCAGCCACAGGTGCAGGTCCCTGGCGCCGCTGGATCCCAGAACGGCCGCGCTGAATCTCCCGCTGATCCGCGACGCCACGGTGAGCTCGCGCAGGAACCGGCTCCGGAACAGGGCGTCCTCGGCGAGCTCGTCGCGCAGCACCTTGATCGCGGCCAGCTGCCCGGTCGTCGAGCGGCCCAGGTACACCAGGCCCATGCCTCCGGAGCCGAGCCGGCCGAGCAGGCGGTAGGGGCCGATCCGCGCGGGGTCGGTGGCGCGCAGCGCGTGCTTCGGCTCCGGGGCCGCGGTCACCGGGCACCCCCGCGGGCCCCGGACCCGTAGAAGATCTGCTTCCTGAGCCGGCGGTCCGCCTTCTTGCGCCAGTGGGCCAACAGGACGCGGTTCTCGGTGGTTTCGGGTGCGTCGGCGCCGAGGACGCGCGTGAGGTCCGGGAGGACGGCGTGGAACTGGCGGACGGCGTCGGCGACCGCTCCCTGGACGGCCGTCCAGTGGGCGAGCCGGGCCCGGCTGACCACCGTGACCCGGTCGTCCGGGCCGAGGACCCAGGTGAGGTCGCTCACCAGCAGCGTGAACAGCTCCACCGCTGCCGCCGGTTCGCCCGTCTCGCCGGTCCAGTGGGCGAGCTGGCTGCGGGCGAGCAGGGTCTCGCGGTCGTCGGGGCCGAGGACACGGCTCAGGTCGGGCACCACGGCGTCGAACAGCTCCCGGGCCTGCTGCCGGCGGCCCGCCGCTCCCGACCACTGGCCCAGCCGCGAACGGCTGACCAGGGTGTGCCGGTCGTCCTCCCCGAGGGCCCAGGACAGGTCGGGCACCAGAGAGGTGAGCAGCCGCACCGCGGGCTTCGCGCTGCCGGCCCGGCCCGTCCAGTGCGCCTGGTTGAGGCGTTCGGTGAAGGTCTCGCGGTCCTGCGCGCCGAGCACCCGGGTCAGGTCGGGCACGAGGTCACCGGTCAGCCGGGCCGCCGAGGAGGGATCGCCGGCCTCCCCGGTCCAGCGGGCCAGCCGGCTCCGGCCGACCAAGGTCTCCCGGCTGTCGGGGCCGAGGATGCGCAGGAGGTTGGGGACGACCGACGCGGTGAGGCGCAAAGCCTCCTGGTGCCGGCCCGATTCGCCGATCCAGTGGGCGAGTTGGCTCTGTCCCACGAGGGTCACCTGGTGGTACGGGCCCAGCACCCGCGTCATGTCCTTGACGGTGTCGGCGGAGAGGCGCAGCGCCTCGGCGGAGTCGCCCTCCCGGCCCGTCCAGTAGGCGAGGTTGATCCGGCCGATGAGGGTCTCGGGGGCGTCCGGGCCGAAGGCGACGGTCAGATCGGGCACGACCTCGCTGAGCACACGGATGGCTTCGGCCGGCCGGCCCTCCTCGCCTCGGCGGCGACCGAGGTCCCTGCGCTCCAGCAGCCCGTCCGGGCTGCCCGGCGGCGCGGACTCGTCCGCCGTGACCGCGGGTCCGCGCCGGTCGCGACGCCGCGGGCGGGCCAGGATCAGGAACTCGGCGGTGTCCGTGCCGCACTGCTGCGGTTCCGGCAGGCCCTTCGCCGGCAGGACCCGCTTGAGGTGCCGGAACAGGGCGCCGAGCGTGACCTCCGCCGCCGAGGTGGACGGGAGGCCGTCGCGCAGGGCGAGCAGCAGTTCACCGGTGAACGCGGTGTGCCGCTCGCCCTCCTGGAAGCGGGCCGGTTCGTTGGCGGCGGCCGACGTCAGGGTGTAGGTCCCGGCGATCTCCATCTGGTCGATGAGCGGTTCGTAGGTGTGCGCGGGGGAGAGGTCGCCGGTGATGGCCCGCCCGGAGAAGCAGCAGTCGAGGATCAGCACCCGGTTGCGCGCCGGACTGGCGAGGAACGCCTCCCGGATGCCCTGGAAGGGGAAGGCCGTGAACGAGGGCGCTTCGGCGACGGACTTGGCCAGACCGAGGTACAGCTGACGCCGCTCGGGACCGATCATCCCGTGCCCCGCGTAGTAGACGAGGAAGACGTCCTCGGCCTGTCGTGCGGCCTCGAGCAGCGGCAGGCCCAGATCCCGCGGAGTTTCCGGGTCGAGCACGACCCGGGTGGTCTCCGCGGAGAAGGCGCCGGGCTGCCCCTCCGTGAGCAGGCGCCGGAGGTCGCGGACGTCGTTGCGTACGGCGGGCACGTCCGGCAGGAGCGGATCCTCCGTGTACGTCGCCGTGCCCAGCAGCACGGCGCGCGAACGGCCCGGATTGGGTGGACGCAGCATGGTCAGCTCTCCGGCGAGGACGCCTCGCCGAGGGCGGGGGCGGAGCCGGGAGAGGCCACGCGCGGAACCGGATCCTCGTCCGGATGCAGGGCCGTGCGCAGCAGGTCCTCGACCGCGGTGAGGTCCTTGGTGTGCTCGACCGTCACTTCCGTGCGGGTCCCGTCGGGGCCGACCACCTTGACCCGGACGGTGCTGCGACGGGGCTGTCGCAGGTACACGGACAGCGCCCTCGCCAGAGCGGTCAGAGCGCCTCCGGCGCCGACCGCGACCACCACGACGTCGGTCCAGCCGCCCAGTTCACCGGCGCCTGGCTCGGCCACCGGCGTTCGTACCCGCCCGCGCAGGAGCTTCTCGTCGTTCAGCCAACCGGTGAGTTCCGCAAGGGAGTCGGGCCCTTCGGAGCCGTCCACCGCCACCAGGGATCGCATGGCAGACCGCCTCTCCACGTACGCCTGATTCGCATCGGGCCCGTGGGCGGGCCCCCCGTATGCCGTGCGTCATTGAAGTGTGCCACCGCGGGGCCCGGGACGGCAGGAAACCGGTGACAGCTGCACAGACCGGTCCCGCCGGGGGATCCGGTCACCGCTTGCCCCGCTGTCGGAGATGCCGACTAGGGTTTGCCCAGACCGTCCACCGCAGTGACAAGGGAGCCCGATGTCCGAGCACGTTCCGGACCCGTCCGTCGTCCATTTCGGTCCTGACGGGCTGCGTCGGATCGACGTGCCCGGTTCCTACGCGGCCGGTCTGGACGAGGTGTCACGGCGGCTGCTGCGCGACGTGGGCGTGCCGCTGCACGTGGCTCCCTACTTCACGGCCGCGGGCGAGACCGACGGTCCGACCCTGGGGATGTTCACCGGCCACCGCGGCGTGGTCATGCAGGACGAGCGGGCGAACTGGGTGCGGCTGGGCACCGACCGGCTGGCCCACCTGTGCCTGCGGCCCGACGGCGACGTGCGGGCCGTGTTCCTGGCGCGGCCGGAGCCCGACATGTTCGTCAGCAGCGACGTGCAGGCCTTCACCCTGTCGCTCGCGGTCCTGGACCGGCGCCTGCCCGTGATCGCCGCGTCCACGAGCCTGCCGGGGGCGGCCGCCGCCTTCCGCGAACTCAACGCAGAGCTGCGCCAGATCGACCCGGACGCCTTCGAGGACCGGGAGAGCTGGTGGCCGCGCGTTCTGGACGACGTGCGCCACACGCTGAACTTCCCGTTCTCGGCCGCCTTCGAGTACGTGGACGGCGCGGGCGACAAGCAGATCGTCACGGGTGCCACCGGGCCGGGGAAGGCGCATCCCGAGGAACTGCTGTGGGCGCGGCTCGTGGCCGAGGGCGTGCGGCCCGAGCAGGTGCGCAGGGTGTACTGCGAGCTGGAGCCCTGCATGATGCCCGGCCACTACTGCGCCGTGTGGCTCCAAGGGCGCTTCCCGGACGCGGAGTTCACGCACAGCTTCGACTACGGGCAGACGGCGGAGTCCCGGGACGGGGGACTCACGGAGCTGATGACGTACAGCGCGCAGCAGGCGGGCCGGCAGTGACGGGGCGGTCCTGGGGCCGCCCGGCCGCCGGACGCGAACCGGCCGCCGCCGCGATCCTCGCGTGGCTGTCGGACCCCGCGGCGCCCCGCCTCTGCGTCGTCACGGGGAGCGAGGGCTGCGGCAAGTCGACGCTGCTGGCCTGGCTCATCGGTCACGGCACCCGGCCGGGGACGCCCGCCGAGCGCCGGGTGCACGGTTTCGTACCGATGGCGGGGCTGACGGCGACGTCGGCGGCGTGGATGCTCGCGGAGCAGCTTGAGGTGCCGGCGCGTACCCCCGGCGAGCTGGTGGACCTGCTGAGCGCGGACGTCCGCCGTACGGTCGTCGTGCTGCCGGACGTGCATGCCGCGGCCGATGCCGAGGGCGTCGCCGAACTGGCCCTGGCGCTCCAGGACGTGGCGCACGTGCGGGTGCTGGTCGAGGTGCGCTCCGCGAGCGCGGCGGCCGAGGCGCTGGCCTCCGTCGCGTCCGCTCGCATGGACCTCGACGAGCCCCGGTGGACGGATCCGGAGCGGTACGCGCGCTGGGCGGCCGAGGAGCGGACCGCCGGGGAGCGGACCGCCGGGGAGCGGACCGCCGGGGACCGGGCTCCCGCGTCGCCGCCGGTGGCGATCGATCTCGACGATCCCGCGGCGGTCTGCGCCGCGGCCCCCTGGCGGGTGTCCACGTCGTACGAGCAGTCGTCCGACGCGCACGGCGGTCTGCGCGCCGCGTGGCTCAGGGCGGGCGCCTCGCTGACCCGCGACCAGTCCCCGGCGGAGCGGGCCGTCGTCCTGCTGGCCGCTCTGGGGGACGACGCCGATCCACGGCTGTCGCAGGCGCTGTCGGACCTGTCGGCGGGCGCGCCGTGGCGTGTGCTGTGGCGGCGCGTCCGCGGCGACATCACGCCGCCGTGGCCGGGTCCCGTACGCGCCCTGGCCGGCGGACGCGGGCCGCTGGCCGGGCAGTTGGTGGTGACCGACCACCGGGGAACCGTGCGCCTGCTCCGGGAGGAGGACGCCGCGGCGATCGGCCGGCTTCCGGCGGAGGTGCCCGAGGCGAAGGGCGTCGCCGTGCAGGGCGACGGCAGCGTGGCGGCGATCGACGGAAACGGACAGCTCGTGACGCAGTATCCGGCGAACACCGCTGGTTCCTCCGGCCTGTTGGCCCTGCTGGACGACGGACCCAGCTCGCTGGAGAAGCTGCTGGAGGAGGCGGTGGCGTACGCCAAGAGCGTCACCGTGACGGCGCTGGCGTCCACCGAGAGCGCGATCGTGATGGGTGACCGGGCCGGGACGGTGCACGTCGTCACGGGCGACGCCGACCGGTCCAGGACGGCCGCCCTGCACCAGGGGCCGGTGACGGCGCTGGCGAGCGTGCGGCTCCCGGTGTCCGACGACGGCACGACCGTCCCCCTGCTGTACAGCGGCGGCGCGGACGGAGCGGTGCGGGTCTGGGCGCCGGGCGCCGACCCGATGGCGACCCCGTTCCTGTCGCGGCCGCATCCCGTGACCGCCCTGGCCGTGGGCGGGCCGGACGGCGGGCAGGTGCTGACCGCCGCCTGGTCGGACGGGCTGGTCGAGCAGCACGAAGTGGGCGGTGGGACCGTGCGCGGCTTCCGTCCCGGCGGTCACGTGCACGCGCTGGCCCTGACGTCCGCCGGGCATCTGGTGGTCGGCACGGACGAGTCACTGATCTGCCTCAGCCCCGCCTGAAACAAGCCGAGTTGTCCTCCTGGTTGTCACGGTCACGCCATAGTCCTCCCCTTCCCCTTGCGGCCCTGTCGGTGCTGATCGTTAGGCTCTTGGTACGCGCATCGTGAGCAACGCGGGAAGGGGATGCACGGGGGATGGGTTACACGATTCCGGGCTGGCTGGACGAGGTCCTGGAGTTCATCGGGATCAACTTTCCGAACGTGGACGAGGACGACTACCGCGACATGGCCGACGCCATGCGGGAGTTCGCGGAGAAGTTCGAGGGCCACGGCGGCGACGCGCACAAGGCGTTCGCGCGGCTCCTGTCCTCCTCCGAGGGCTGGGCCGTCGACTCCATGGAGAAGCACTGGAACAAGGTGAAGGCCAGTCACCTGGAGAAACTCCCGGAGCTGGCCCGGCTGTTCGCGGACGCCTGCGACACCCTCGCCGTGATCGTCGAGGCGATGAAGCGCAAGGCCGAGATCGAACTGGCCGTGATGGCCGGGTCGGTGGGCATCTCCGCCGGGCTCGCCGTGGTCACCGGCGGCCTGTCCGCACTGATCGGCGCGGCCGAGGTCGCGGCGATGCGGAAGATCGTCAAGCGCATCATCGACGAGGCCGTGGACCGCATAGTCGAGGAGGTCATAGCCAAGGTCACCGAGCCGGTGAACGCGAAGCTGGAGGCGATGGTCGAGGACATGGTCCTCGATCTGGCCGAGGGCGCGTTCAGCATGCCGGCCGGCGACGGCGGCTCCTCCGGCGGCCACGGCAAGGGCGGGATGCAGATCGCCTCCGCCGGCGGTCCGGGCGGTGGGGAGGGCCCGCCGCAGAAGCGCACGAAGATCGACCACATCGAGTTCGAGGACGGCGCGGGCAAGGTCTCGGGACACGGCAAGGAGCTGCTCGCGGGCGCGGGCGACCCGCTCGGCCGGGCCCGCGGAGCGTTCGGCCGGAGCAAGGGCCGCGACCCGTTCACCCAGGCCTTCGACAGCGTGCTGCACGGCGCGCTCAAGGGCACGGACAAGGCGCTCGGCAAGGTCGCCAAGCACATCACCGAGACCGTCCCGGACCGGGTGAAGGCCACCTCCCGGCTGCACAAGGGCAAGGACCACGACGTCCGGGACGCGGCCGACAAGGTCGAGACGAAGAAGTCCGGCCCCACGCCCATGTACCTGCTGGACCACGACGGCAATGTGCAGCGCCTCATGCCGGACGGCACGACGCGACCGCTGGCCCCGGACGACAAGTCGGGCATCCACTCGGTCCTGGACGACGGGAAGGCCTGGCACCCGTGGCATTCCGGCGGCGACCCGTTCGGCGTCAAGAACGGCGGAGAGAAAGCCGACCGCGTCGAATCGGACAAGATCGCACCGGGGTCGAACGAATTGGCCCGGGCCACCCAGATCGCCCGTTACTACAACGCGCACGAGCGGCCGGAACTGTACAAGCGCGGCGGTGCCAACTATGCGGCGGCCCTCTTCGACGACAACGACCAGCGCAAATTCATCCTGATCGGGACGAGCGGTCCCGTGCACTCCGAGAGAGTGATCGGATATCCGGTGCTCAAACACGGCGAGGAGGGAAACCTCACCCATCTGTACACCGAGCGCGAACCGTGCCAGGAGCAGAACATGTACTGCGACCAATGGCTCGACCAGCGTTTCGAGGGGGCCGGCGTGGAGCACAGCGCCAAGTACGACCAGGACGAGGCCGGTTCGGACGGCAAGGAGCTGTCCAAGTACAAGCAGGACCGGGAACACCGCGCGTACGTCAGCTGGCTGCACGACCAGTGGAAAGAGCACGGCGTGGCCGGCGGAGTGACCGACACTATGATGGACCTCGGCCCGAAGGACAGGCACTTCCGTCCCTGAGTGTCACCGGCGAGAAAGCGTGGAGATCCAGATGCTGTTTGACGTGTCCCACGAGGAATTGCTCTCCTCCCTTTCGGAGAAGGAGATCTTTCTCGTGGGGCCGGGATCGCTCGGCGCGATCCCGGAAGACTCCCTCGAAGGACACATTCTCCACTCCGTCGGAATTCCGACGGGGGCTTTCCAGGGACAGCACCTCACCGAATCCGGCCGTTTCCCGCGCGTGGACGAAAAGATCGAACTGTCGATCTACGACGCCCCGCCGCCGGGCTGCGAGGCCTGGGTGGTCTTCGGGTACGTCGCGCAGACCCACCTGGCGCTCGACCCGTCGACGGGCGTGGTGCACGCCTTCTCCGAGAACGGCGGCGCGGTCCAGGGACTCCACTCGGACCTGTCCTCGCTCGTCTATCTGACGTTCCGACTCCACACCCTCCTGAAGGAGTTCGTCTGGAGCGAGGACCGGGAGGACGAGGAGGAGGACTTCGAGCGGCTGGAGGAGTCCCTCGGCGAGATCCGGCAGACCGTGGAGGACCGCGACCCGCTGCCGTTCAGCGGCACCAGCGTGTGGCCCGCGATCCTGGACGACATGGCCGTCGGCATGTGGTCCTGAGACCTGCGGCTTCCCGCGCCCAGCCCGGCCGGGCCCGGGAAGCCGCCACGGACGGCTACTTGACGATCACCTCACTCACCACGGGCGCCACCGACCCGTCCGCCCACGCGAGGCGTACCGCGTCCGTGGTCGTCCCCGTGGGGGCGCGGAGCGTGGTGGCGGGGCCGGTGAGGGGGCCGAGCGGGTGCCACTCGCCGGCGATGCGGAGTTGGACCCGTGCCGTCGAGGCGGTCGCGTCGTCCGGGCGCAGGACCGTCACCGAGGTGACCGCGCGCGGCGCCGGGTACGTCACGGTGAGGGTGTCGCCCGGGGCCGGTGCGGAGGCGGCGCGGTAGGCGGTGTCGGGGGAGCCGTCCGCGGCCGCGGCCAGGGTGCTGCCGTCCGCCGGGGCCGGGCCGCCGCTCACCGTGGGGCGGTCCGGGCGCGACACGGTGAACTCGCGGACGACCAGCCAGTACTCCTGCCCGGCCGTCGCGCGGGCGCGCACGTACCGGGCCGTCGTGCCGCCGGGGGCGTCCGCCGTCCACGTCGCTTTGCCGTCGAACTCCGTGCCCAGCGCGTGCCACGTCGTCCCGTCCGACGAGTACTCCAGGACGCCCCGGTGCAGGTAGTCATTGGTGCTGCCGGGCTTGCCCATGGCCACCGTCACCGAGCCGAGCGGCTGCTCACTGCCGAGGTCGAGGCCGATGCTCTCGCCCGGCTGCGGTGACCGGCTGCTCCAGAAGTACGTGGAGTCGTCGCCGTCCGACATCCGGTCGGCCGTGTTGCCGTTGTAGACCGGCAGGTCCGTCGTGCCGGCCGGACGCGGGGGCAGGCCGAGCTGCGCGTCGAACGCGTCCCGGGCCTTCGCGAAGAACGGGTCGAGCACGCCCTCCCCGACGATCACCGGGACCTTGTTGCCGTTGAGGTCGGTGTACCGGTACGACTTCGCCGCGGCGACCAGCCCCGGCAGCTGCTGGCGGATCGTCCAGGCCGCGGCGGTGTGCCCGGCCCGCTGCTGCTCCAGCATGCGCGTCGCCGCGATCCCGGCCACGCCCCACGCCTTCGTGGAGTCCAGCCACGGTCCCGCGTCCTCGACGAAGCCCTGCTCGACGCCCGCGCGGATCGTGGCCGGCGCGTCGCGCAGCGCGGTGAACGCCGCCGTCAGCCGGGACGCCGGGACCGAGCCCGCCCAGTAGCCCTTCAGCAGCGCCGAGAGCTGCGGCGCCTCCGACGCGTTGATCGGCGAGCTGTGGTTGACGTCGGTGAAGGCGCGCAGCGCCCGCGCGGTCCGCGCGTCGCCGCCCGCGGCCTCGTCGACGGCGGCGGTGTAGGACTTGTCGGCGTCGTACGCGGAGTCGTTCCACGTGTAGTCGGCGACGGTGTGCAGGGCGAGCTTGGAGGCGTACGGCTGGATCATCGGGTTGGCGGTGATCCCGGCCAGCTGCTCGGCGAGCCCCGTCTCCCGGCCGGTGAACGGGCCGAGGAACAGCCGCCCGGTCGCGTAGTCGTTCACGGGGTAGTTGTCCCAGGTCAGGATCGGATGCCCGAAGACCTCCTTGGCCCGCTTCGCCTGGGCCACCGTCATCGTCGGCGCGACGACGCCCTCGCCCGTCCACTCGACCAGCACGTCCTTGTCGAGCTGCTCGGACAGAGCGGTCTTGTACGGGGAGGAGGCGGTGTTGTAGTACTCCGTCGGCACCATCTGCAGCGGTAGCGCGCCGTCGTGCGTCTTGACGAACTGCTGGTTCACGCGGTTGAGGAGGAAGGCCTGCGCCTGTCCGGCCGCGCCGCCGCCGGTGCCCCACTTCGCCTCGTCGGCGGCGCAGTTCCAGTCGGTGTAGCTGATGTCGTCCAGCGGTACGGCGAACTGCCGCACGCCGATGTCCCACAGCGTCTGGAACTTGTCCGTCAGCGCCTTGAGGTCGTCGTCGGAGCTGTAGCAGACGCTCAGACCGGGGGAGAGGGCGTAGGTGAACTCGACGTGGTTGGCCCGCGCCCCGTCCACCAGCTCCTTCAGCTGGGCGAGTTGGTCGGCCGGGTAGGCGTCGCGCCACTTGGCCCGCAGGTACGGGTCGTCCTTCGGCGAGTACACGTAGATGTTCATCTTGTGCCGGCCGTAGTCGTCGAGCTGGTCCAGGCGCGCCCGGTGCGACCACGGGGTGCCGTAGAAGCCCTCGATGACGCCGCGCAGCGGTGTCGCAGGCCAGTCGCGCACGGCCAGTCCGCGCACGGTGGCGCCGGGGGCCTTGCGGTGCGGCAGTACCTGGCGCAGGGACTGCGCCGCGTAGTAGGTGCCGGTCGGGTCGGCGCCGGACAGGACGATGCGGCCCGCGCCCTTCCCGCCCAGCGCGAGGACGTAGCCCTCCGCGGCGAGCCCGGCCGGGCCCTCGGTGCGCAGTGCGGAGAGGGCGGACGCCGATGCCGGGTTCTCGGCCGGACCGCCCACGTAGACCGTCAGCGAGTCCGACGAGGCGGGGGCGTGCCGGGTGGTGGTGACGTTCCGGGCGCCGGCCGCCTTCAGCGCCGCGGTCGTCACGCGCACGGCGGCCGGGTCGGACGTCGGGCCGGTGACGACGGTGACGGCGGGGGTGACGGTGATCCGGTCGTTGCGCTGCTGCTCGGAGTGCGGGGTCGGGGTGATGGCCGGCGGACCCTCGTCGGGCCGGGCGCCGGCCGCGGCCGGGCCGGAGCCGAAGGTGAGGGGAGCGGCGGACAGGGCCGCCGCGGCGATGACGGCGACGAGCGGTGTCCTGCGGGATCTGTGCTTCGTGCGGAACATGGGTGAGCCTCCACGGTTGGCACATGCTCTAGCGGACTAGACCACTTTGGTGATGCACTGTCAATGTTGCGCGTTTGACGGTTACTTCGAGCAGAATCGAGCATCTCGCCGGTGGGGGAGGGGCGGCTCGGCGCGGTCGCCCGCGCACCTCGTCGTGCCGAAAGATTTCGTCCCCGGGTTCGGCGGTCGCTGCCGGGGCGACCTGGCCGCGGCGCGCGGGGCGGTCAACGCAACTGCCGGTGAGGGCAGTTGACCCTGCCTTATGCTCCAGGGCATGCGAGATGACGAGGAGTTGGGCCGCATCACCCTGGCGCAGGTGGCCCAAGAGGCAGGGGTCTCCATTTCGACAGTTTCGAAGGTGCTCAACGGGCGGCGGGACGTCGCGGCCCCGACCCGCGTCAAGGTGGAGCGCGTCCTGGACCGGAGCGCCTACCGCCGCACTACGCGCGTCGCCCGCGAGGCGCCGCTCATCGAGCTGGTCTTCCACGAGCTGGAGAGCGTGTGGGCGCTCGAACTCATCCGCGGCGTGGAGAAGGTGGCCAAGGCCAACGGTGCGAGCGTGGTGCTCACCGAGAGCGGGACGCGGCAGGCGCCGGGGCCCGAGTGGATCGAGGGAGTGCTGCAGCGCAGGCCGCGCGGTGTCGTCCTGGTCTTCTCGAGCCTGCCCGCCGAGGTGAAGCAGCAACTGCGGTCGCGGTCCATCCCGTTCGTCGTCATCGACCCGGCGGGCGACCCCGACCCGGACGTGCCCTCGGTCGGCTCGGCGAACTGGAACGGCGGCCTGGCCGCCACCCGGCACCTGGTGCAGCTCGGGCACCGGCGCATCGGCATCATCACGGGCCCCGAGGACATGCTCTGCTCGCTGGCCCGGCTCGACGGCTACCGCTCCGCGCTCAGCATGGCCGGGCTTCCGGCGGACCCGGGCCTCGTCCGGTACGGCGACTTCCACGTCGAGGGCGGTCGCGGGCGCGCGGCCGAACTGCTCGACCTGGACGACCCGCCGACCGCGATCTTCGCGGGCAGCGACCTCCAGGCCCTCGGCGTCCTGGAGGCGGCCCGGTTGCGGGAGTTGCGCGTCCCGCACGACCTGTCCGTGGTCGGCTACGACGACGTGCCCCTGGCCCAGTGGTCGAGCCCCGCGCTCACCACGGTCCACCAGCCGCTGCGACAGATGGCCGAAGGAGCCGCACAGATGCTGATGCGGCTGCGGACGGAGGAGTCGGAGGAGCCGGCGGTCACCCGGCTCGAACTGGCGACGAGCCTGGTCGTGCGCCAGAGCACGGCGGAGTGCCGGCAGCACGGCCGCTGACCCGTCGAGGCGCGTACCGAAAGAGTTTCGGGGCGCGGGGAGAGCTGATACTCCGTCACCCTGGCCGAATCTCGTTCCTTCCTGCCAATTTGCTTGCCATGCAACCGAATTGAGTCTCTGAGCTGGGCTGATGGCATGCCGGTCGAGAGGGTTCCGCGGCTAAAGTTTCGCGCCGTTCGTCGAAACAGTTGACAGCGCACAGGCCCGGCACCAACCTATCGACGTCGACACGCACCTCAATGGCTGTGCAGCCTCTCCCAGGCCCCACCAGGAGGAAGCATGAGAATGAGCGACAAGCCCCCCGCACCGCCCATGAGCCGCCGCGCCTTCATCGGCACCACCGGCGCCCTGACCCTCGCCGCCACCGCGCTGACGCTCCCGGGCACCGCCCACGCCGACACGACCGTCACGAGCAACCAGACCGGCACCAACAACGGTTACTACTACTCGTTCTGGACCGATGCCCCCGGCACCGTCTCCATGGTCCTGTCCTCCGGCGGCCGCTACAGCACCTCGTGGCGCAACACCGGGAACTTCGTGGCCGGCAAGGGCTGGGCCAACGGCTCCCGGCGGACCGTGAACTACTCGGGCTCCTTCAGCCCGTCCGGCAATGCCTACCTGGCGCTCTACGGCTGGACGTCGAACCCGCTCGTCGAGTACTACATCGTCGACAACTGGGGCACCTACCGGCCCACCGGCACGTACAAGGGCACCGTCACCAGCGACGGCGGCACGTACGACATCTACCAGACGACGCGGTACAACGCTCCGTCGGTCGAGGGCACCAAGACCTTCAACCAGTACTGGAGCGTCCGGCAGTCGAAGCGCACCGGCGGAACCATCACCACCGGGAACCACTTCGACGCCTGGAGCCGGGTCGGGATGCCCATGGGCAACTTCTCGTACTACATGATCATGGCGACCGAGGGCTACCAGAGCAGCGGCAGCTCCAACATCACCGTGAGCTGAGCGAGTCGGACCGTCGCTCTCGGTGACAGTCGCGGCGGTCGCGCCGCCAAGCCGTCCGGCACGGACCGGCAGCGCGCGACCGCCGCGACCTCCAGATCCCCGGACAGACCCAGGCACCCCGGACGGATCCGCCGGACGCGCGGACCCGCCGGACCCCGACAGGCCTCTGCACCACCAGGCCGGAGGACCCCCCACCATGAGAATCCGCCCACCCCACCCGTCCCGACCGCTCCGCCCGCCGCGATCCCTGACCGCCGGGCTGGCCGCTGTCACGCTGGCCGGCGCGTGCACCCTCGCCGTCGACACCACCGCCTCGGCGCGGGCCGCCGCCTGTGGCGGCTACGTCGGGCTCACCTTCGACGACGGCCCGGCCGGCAGTACGCCGGCCCTGCTCACCGCGCTCCGGCAGAACGGACTGCGCGCCACGATGTTCAACCAGGGCCAGTACGCCGCAGCGAATCCGGCCCAGGTCCGCGCGCAGGTCGCCGCCGGCATGTGGGTCGGCAACCACAGCTACACCCATCCCCACCTCACCCAGCTCGGCCAGGCCCAGATCGACTCCGAGATCTCCCGCACCCAGCAGGCGATCGCCGGCGGAGGGGGCGGCACGCCGCGGCTGTTCCGGCCGCCGTACGGCGAGACGAACGCGACGGTGCGCTCGGTCGCCGCCACGTACGGCCTGACGCAGATCATCTGGGACGTCGACTCGCAGGACTGGAACGGCGCGAGCACCGACGCGATCGTGCAGGCCGCCGCCCGGCTCACCGACGGCCAGGTCATCCTCATGCACGACTGGCCCGCCAACACCCGTGCCGCGATCCCGCGCATCGCCCAGGGCCTCGCGGCCCGCGGCCTGTGCGCCGGCATGATCTCCCCGCAGACCGGCCGCGCGGTGGCCCCGGCCTGACCGCCACGATCCGCACCCTGCGCGACGGCCGCGGGAGCGTTCCCGTACGCGACGGGAACAGCCGGTCCGCTCGGCGACGTTGCACCTGCCGAGGGACCGGCGCCGCGCGGCGGGGACAGGGACACCGGCAGGTCGTCCGCCCCGCTGTGATCCGGACCCGTACCGAGGCCGTTTCACGCAGGAGGACGCATTCATGAACGACGGGCCCTTGACGCTCATGGCGGTGCACGCCCATCCCGACGACGAGGCGACCAGCACCGGAGGGATCCTCGCGCGGTACGCGGCGGAGGGCGTCCGCACGGTGCTCGTGACCTGTACCGACGGCAGCTGCGGTGACGGACCGGGGGGTGTCAAACCGGGTGATCCCGGACACGATCCGGCGGCGGTGGCCCGGATGCGGCGCGAGGAGCTGGAGTCGAGCTGCGAGATCCTCAAGATCAGCGATCTGGAGATGCTCGACTACGGCGACTCCGGAATGATGGGCTGGCCGGGCAACGACGCCCCCGGGGCGTTCTGGCAGACCCCCGTGGAGGAGGGTGCCGCCCGGCTCGCGGAGCTGCTGCGGCACTACCGGCCCGACGTGCTCGTGACGTACGACGAGAACGGCTTCTACGGACACCCCGACCACATCCAGGCCAACCGCATCACGATGGCCGCGCTCGCCATGACCGAACTGACCCCCAAGGTGTACTGGACGACGATGCCGCGCTCGGCGATGCAGCGGTTCGGCGAGGTCATGCGCGAGTTCGGCGAGGACATGCCGGAGCCGGACCCCGCCGAGACGGCCGCGCTGGCCGAGATCGGTCTGCCCGACGAGGAGATCACCACCTGGGTGGACACCGCCGCGTACGGCGGCCAGAAGTTCGCCGCCCTGGCCGCGCACGCCAGCCAGGGCGAGAACATCTTCTTCCTCAAGATGGGGCAGGAGAGGTTCACCGAGCTGATGGGCGTCGAGACCTTCGTCCGGGTCAAGGACGCCACCGATGCTCCCGTGCCCGAGAACGATCTCTTCGCCGGATTGCGTTGAATATCCCTTTCGTGTCACGAATTTACTGAGCCGCACATTCCTCGCTACGTCTCGAAACAGCAGGTCAGAGGCGTGGCGAGGGTGTCAGGCGTGGGATGTGGGGGGAGGGGCGGCACGAAGGAGGCGCGCGTGGGCGCATACTGAGCCATGACAAAGCCTGCGGCACCGAAGCGTCATTTGCCCACCAGCCCGTTCAAAGCACCGGTCGCACCGACCCCCAAGCACTTCGCTGTGGGCGACCAGGTCACTCATGACGTACACGGCCTCGGCCAGGTGATCGGGATCGAGGACGGGATCGCCGCCCTCGTGGATTTCGGATCGGCACAGCTGCGGATCCTGAGCCCTTACGACAAGATGACCAAGCTGTAGCACTGATGTGCCGTGTCACGGCACGCCGGGCCCCGCCGAGGGGCCCGTACCGAAAGGCAGTCCTCTCATCGACCTGACGTCGCTGTTCTCCGCCTCGGACGAGCAAGCCCACCGTCCCACCGCAGTGTCGCCGCCGCCGGCGACGGAACCCTTCCAGGCCCCGGACTTCGCCGACGACGAGGCGTACTGGGCCGAGGACGTGCCGGAGCCCGCCCCCGGCAGGCGGGCGGGCCGGTCCAGGGCCGCCTGACTCCGACGCCCGCCCCGTACGGTTCACGTTCCCCGGGCAGGTGCGCGCCGGTCCCGACCCGGCTGCCACCTGCCCGGTGGTGTCGGCCGACCGGGGAGCGGGCCGGCTGCCCGCTCCCCTCAGGACGCGCGGGTTCAGCGGTCGTTGGCCAGCGCGACGAGTTCGGCGAACAGTCCGCCGGCCGCCACCAGGTCCTCGTACGAGCCCTGCTCGATGACGCGCCCCCGGTCCATGACGAGGACGCGGTCGGCGAGCCGGGTGTTCTCCAGCTGGTGGGTGACGACGATCGTCATGCGCTCGGCCGCGATCCGCCGGATCTCCAGGAAGATGGAGTGCTCGCCGCGGGCGTCGAGATTTATCTATAGCTGTCAAGTATCTGTCTGCGTCGGATGGCACGGCTGCTCTCAGGCACGTTAGGCACGGTCCCGGTGAGCCAGGGCGGGGTCGTTCAGTGGTTCTGTTCGGTTTGATCACGTGGTGCCGAGTATGGTGCGGCGAACTCCGCATCATCACTGGATACTTGAATCAGCGTCAGGCCTGCCGTGCCACTTAACGTCGCCGCTCTGGGGCTGATCCGCTCAGCTATCATGCTGGCCACGCTCAAAGACGAGGGGACACGGGGCCGATGGCGCACGAGTGGATGGAACTGTCGGAGGCAATTCAGGTGCTGCGCGAGCAGTTGCTGATTGCCAAGGCCGCTGGCGAGGACAGCGAGGTGTCCTTCTCCGTCGGCAAGGTGGAGGTCGAACTGGGCCTGGAGGCCCGGCGGTCCGGGGGCGGCGGGGGTAAGCTCCAGTTTGGCGTGTTCGCCCTCGACGGAAAGGGCGAGTACTCCTCCGGCACGACGCACAGGCTGCGGCTCGAACTGCTGCCCAGGGATGGCGAAGGCAAGACCCTGGAGATCAAGGGCCGGGTGAGCGAACTCCCTTCCCGCTGACTGAGTACTGGCATGGACACGGCCCTGATCGCCGAGGTCTACGCGACGACCGGTGACAGCCCCTGGAACTGTGGTTCCGCCTACGGCGTGGGACCCCGCCTGCTGCTGACGGCGGCCCATGTGGTGCTGGTCGACGGCGCACCGGCACGGACGGTGCAGGTTCGTCTGCTCGGCGCCGCCGACTACATCGAGTGCACCGTCGCCTGGTACCGCTACGGCCAGAACCTCGATGTCGCACTCCTGCGCGTCAGCGATCCCGAACAGAGTCTGCCGTCCCATTGGAAGGCTGTCCGCTGGGGTCGGCTGGCGACATCGGCGATCGGCACGCGGGTGACCGCCGCAGGATTCCCGGACGTACAGCGGCATCCGGACGGGTTCCGCGACACGGAGCATCTCAGTGGCCGGGTCAACCCGCTGACTGGTGTCAAGGCAGGCTGGTACGCGGTACGCGTAGACGATCCGCCGACCCGGGTGAAAAACAGCAGTACTCCCTGGCATGGGATGTCGGGGGCGGCGCTGTTCGCCGACGGCCTTCTCATCGGGGTCGTCGCCGGTGATCAGGGAGGGTTCTCCAGCAGCCGTCTGACGGCCATGCCCGTCTCTGCACTGGCCGCCGACCCGGAGTTCCGCTCGCTGCTGAAGGCCGATACCGGCCGGGATTGCGTCATCGAGCCGGCGGATCTCTGGCGGCTGTTCGCGGAGCCGCCGAGGGCCGATTCGCCGGCAGATCTGCTGCGCGCGGACGTGGAGGTGGTGCCGTTTCACGGCCGCACCAACCTCTTGGCGGCGCTGGAGAGCTGGTGCCTCGAACCCGGATCCTTCTCGACACGGCTGCTCGTGGGCGGCGGAGGCGAGGGCAAGACGCGGCTCGGTGTGGAACTCTGCCACCGCCTCCGTGCCCAGGACTGGGTCACGGGCCGGCTCGCCGAGGATGCGCCCGCCGAGACGCTGAAGGCGCTTGAGCAGCTGTCCCACCCCTTGCTGCTGGTCGTCGACTACGCCGAGACCAGGCAGGAGCAACTACACGCATTAGCACGCCACTTGGGGCACCCACGACGTCCGGTACGGCTGCTGCTCCTCGCCCGGTCGGTGGGCGACTGGCTGGCGCAGATGGCCGCGTCGCCGAACCTGTCGTCTCTGGTAGCCGCGCCGGTCGAGCACCTGAAGCCACTGGAGGTCACCCCGACGGGCCGTATCTCCGCGTGGCGGGCCGCAGTCAGCTCACTGGCGGACGCGCTGTCGTCTCTGCCCGACCACCAGGATGTGAACTGGCGGTCCATACGCGACCGGGTGGCTCTGCGGCCAGCCCTCGGAACGGGCGGTGCCCACGACCGCTCGGTGCTGGCCCTGCACATGAATGCCTTGGCCGCCCTGTTGGAGGCGGGCCGCCCACTGGCTTCGTCGACGACACGCACGGAGGACGTGCTGCTCCTCCACGAACAGCGTTACTGGGAGAAGGCGGCGAAGACCCGGGGCCTGACACTCGGGACCCAGTCGCGCCGGTACGCGGTCGCCTCGGCGTCGGCGTGGAGCGCCACCGACGAGGCTGAGGCTCTGCCCGTGCTGGGAAGGGTGATCGGCTTGCGGGACCTGGGGGAGGACGGCAGCGTCGCGGCCGCGCAATGGATCAGCGATCTGTACTGGACGTCCAGTCACTTCTGGGCGACGCTGCAGCCGGATCGACTTGGCGAACACCTCATCGGCACCGTGCTGAAGGAGCGGCCCCAGCTGCTCCATGATGCGGCGAACGTGGCGACCGGACGGCAGATCAACCACCTGCTCACCGTGCTGGCCCGGGCAGAGGTGCGTCAGCACCACGTGGCCGATGTGCTCGCCCAACTGATCAAGGAAAATGCGAGCCGGTTCGGTGTCGCCGCGGTCACGGTGATCGCCGAGACCGAGAACCCGGGGCCGATGGTGCATGCGATCGACGCCGTACTCGCCGAGCCGGACGCGCTGTCGCTGGACGTACTGGAGGCGCTGCTGGAGGCCGTCCCGCGCTCCACTGAGAGACTAGTGCGCCAGGCGACGGTGCTGGCCGAGCTGATCGTCGGCCGCTGCCGCCTGGCGGCCGAATCCGGCGTCCCCGCCGACCTGTACCGGTACGCCAGGTCCCTCGAAGTGCTGGCGAGCCGCCTGGCATGGGAGGGCCGTCGGGCCGAGGCGCTGACGGTGATGAAGGACGTGGTGCTGCTCTACCGGGAAAAACTGGTCGCCGAGGACCCGCAGACGTACGAACCGCATCTCGCGGAGGCGCTGGTGGGCCTCGCGAACCGGTATGCGAGCCGCAACCGGAAGGAGCGTCGGCCCCAGGGCGATGTCAGGCGGGCCGCCCAAGCCGTCGACGAGGCGGTGAAGTACGCGGAGCGTCTGGTCGCGTCGGACCCGGAAGCGCACACGTCCCGCCTCGCCCGCTACCTCGTCAGCCATGCGAACAGGCTTGTCGACCTGCGGCAGTACGGGCGGGCGATCGCTCAGGTGGAGCGAGCCGTGGCCATGCAGGCGCGGTTGGTCGGCGCGGACGCCGAGGCACATCTGGCGGACTCGCTGGTGACGTTGTCCAAACGACTACTCGACGCCGGGCAACCCCCAAAGGCGTTGGCTGCGGCCCAGCGTGCCGTCGCCATCTGCCGGCAGCTGTTCGAGCAGGCGGCCGATCCCGCGTCGGACACGACCTTCGCACTGACCCGCGCGCTCCGCCAGCTGGCGACGGTGCTCGACAACTGCGGGGACGGCGAGGGGGCGCTGCGGGCTTCCGAGCAGGCGTCGCAGATGGCACGCGACCTCGCCGACGCGAGACCGGACGGGAACCTGTCGGTGCTGGCGGACTGCCTCGTCGATGTCGCACGGCGCTGGACCGCCCTGGGCCAGGAGGACGAGGCGACGGCCAGCCGGGAACAGGCGACGGAGATCCGGCGACGGCTCGCGAGGATGAATCCCTCACGCTACCTACCCGAACTGGAACGGGAACTGTTCTTCGCCGCCACCGCATCAGGCACCAGGGCACCCTCGCCCGCGGCACTGGCTTGCCTGGAGCAGGCCGTGGAGGTCTGCCGGCAACTGTTCGCTGCAGACCCTGAATACGGTCTGCGCCTGGCCCACTCCGAGACCATGCTCAGTAACTGGTACGCCGAGACAGGCAGAGCGGACGACGCGCTGAAGGTCCTGCGCAGTGCCGTGGTCACGCGCCGGCAACTCGCCGCCGGGAAGCCAGCGAGCTTTCTGGACATCCTCGCGACGAATCTTGTGATGCTGGCACGTCAGGAGGCCGGACTGGGATACGTCGGCGAGGCACTCCAGACGTATCAGGAAGCCTGCGCGACCTTCGCCCGGACGGAGGCGGCCTCGCGGAAACCGGAGCTGGTGGCGCGGGCGCAGGCCCTGGAGTCCGAAGCGAAGGACCACGTCGAGGCGGGCCGGGAGGCGGAGGCGCTCACCGCGTATCAGCAAGCCGTCACCGCGTACGGGCAGGCACTGACCGCGCCGCTCGACCCCGAGCTGGTCTCGCAGGCCCCGAAACTGCTCAAAAGAGCGCACAAGCTGGCCGCGGCGGGACAGGACGAGGAAGCGCTGCCCGTCTTCGTACGGGCGGCGGACGCGTACGAACAACTTGCCGAGCGTAACGTCACCCGGTACGTCGGGCGGCTCGTAGGCGCGCTGAACGGAGCTGCCAAACGCCTGGGCCGTGCTGAGCGGCACGAAGAGGCGCTGGCCATGCTCGAACGCGTGACGGCGGCATATCAGCGTGCGGCCGCCGCGGACCCGGACCGCTACACACTGCTCTACGCCCGCTCTCTGGTGCCCTTGGCCAAAAAGCTCATGAGCGTCTGCCGCGAGGACGCGCGCGCCGTGCTGGACAGAGCGCTCGACGTGTACCGGACCATGGATCACACGGTGCCGGTGCAGCTGAACTACGCCCAGGCACTGGAGACGCAGTCCAGTCTTCTGGACGCGATGGGAGAGGGCGAGACATCACTGGCGGTGCTGCGCGAGGCGGCGGCCGTATACCGGGTTCTGGCGAGGAGCGACACCGATGCGTACTTGAGCCAGTACGCGCAAGCCATCGCCGCACTCGCCGGGCGCCTGCGTACGGCGGGCAGCTTCGATGAAGCCCTGGCCTGTCAGCAAGAGGCGGTGGAGAGCTACCGTAGGCTTGCCAACCTCATCCCGGTCAAGTACACAGCGCACTACGCGACATCACAGGTGCTAGTCGCCCTGTGGTTGAGCGAGCGAGGACGGGACGAGGAGGTGATGCCAGCCCTGATCGAGTCCATTCTCGTCTGGCGTCGGCTCAAAGCGCCCGTGTCCCATACCCAGCAGATGCAGCTGGCTCACTTCCTGGAACATCTGGCCAGGCAACTTGCCGAGGTCGGCCGAGGCTGCTTGGCCGACGAGGTGATGCGGCGCAGCGGTCCCTTCCGGATGCAGTTGACCGAGGCCAACCCCGGCAACCGCCCGAGCACTCGGCTTAGCTGTCTCGACTGACGGGTCGGCGAGCGTGTCCTCGTTCTGCCCCATGGGCCAACACGAAGACCGCCCCCGAACCTGTCAGGGCGCTTCCGGCGATGGATTCCGCACCTTCGGGCGAGCGCCCGGATACCCATGCCCTCAAGCCGCACGTCCCGCCGGATCGCGGCGAACTTCTCAGCCTTGGTCATCCGCGCCATCTGCGCTCCTTCAACTCGGAGCGCAGATGGCGTTCCATCGCAACCCCCTGCGGGGCCAACTCAGGTCCCCGCAACCAGTTACGTGCCCGCGGACGGTCGGCTACTGCTGTGAGTTCTCGCTGCGGATCATCCTCCTGAGGCTCGCTCGGGCGGCGACGAGGTCGTCGCTGGTATCGCCGAGTCTCCGTTCAAGATCCTGCTTCTCATAGCGGAGCTGAGCGAGCTGACTGTTCAACTCTTGGTTCTGTGCGGTCAGTTCACCGATCCGTTCCGTGAGGTCGGTCGACTGCATTTGATCCAGTTGTCGACCGAGCTGGCGCTGCAGGGTCTCCTTGAGGTCGCTGACCTGGCTGCGGAGCCGTTGGTTGTCTGCGCGAAGAACCTCCAGGTCGGTGCGCGTACTCATGGCACCGCCCGCCGACCTAGCTCCGTCGCCTCTGGCTGCGGTGCGGGACTGCTGGGTGCGGGCGGCTTCGATGTGCTCGCGGACGCCGGGGGCGTAGACGAGCCAGGTCGAGACGCCCGCCGCATTGGCGACACCGGTGAAGGTGACGGGCTCGCCACGGGTGAGCAGGTCATCGACGGTGTGCAGGACCCGAGCCCGTTTGTCACGGCTGTCCTTGCGGCGAGATTCTCGCAGCACCTGGCCGGGAGTTCGTGGACTTGTCACGAGGCCCCCTGGCCACGGTTGATGACGGTGAGCGGGAGCAGGGTGTGGCCGTCAGCGGCGCGGGCTTTGCGTAGGATCCGCCCGGCTTCCTCGATCTCGGTCTGCTGGTCGGTGGGGAGTTCCGCAAGCTGCTTGTGCATCTTCTCTGCGACTTCGGTGTAGGCGCCGATCTGGTCGGTGAGGTTGCGGGTGACGAAGTCGGCTGCGTCCAGCGCGCTGGCGGTCTCGCGGTCGGTGCGCAGCTGGTGGAGGTGTTCTTCGATGGCGGGCAGGTAGGAGGGGTCGGGGCGGTAGAAGCCGCAGCCGGCGCATTGGAATCGCAGCGGGCAGCTCTTCCCGCCGGCTTTGATGTTGGTAGGTTCGGTGCAGTTGCCGTAGGGCACGGCGACAGAGCGCGCTTGGTAGGCAGTCGTTGAGGCCATGGGTGCGGGTTGCCCGGAACGGTCGACGACCTGCAGGCGCATGGTGGCCACGGCGGCCCGTTTGCGTTCCAGGGAGACCTTGTAGTAGCCCATGGTGGTGTCCACCGAGCGATGATCCATCAGATCGCGTAGCACGTCGGGGCGCACCCCTGCGTCTGCGTGGCGTTGTGCGTAGGAGTGCCGGAACGCATACGGGAAGATTCCCGCGGTGTCGTAGGGCAGTGGGGCGCCGTCTCGATCGAGGTTCCCGGAGTGGAGGGCCGGCAGGGCATCGACCCAGGCGCGGATCGCCCGGGCCAGGTTGCCGGACACCAGGTGCGGCACCCCGGTGTCGGCGGAGATCGCCGGGAACAGATAGGTGCGGCTGCCGGGCGGCAGGTTCAGGTGCTCGTGCCGCCGCATCCAGCGCTGGATCGCACTGGCGGTGTCGGTGGTGATCGGCAGGCGGCGGCGGTAGCGCTTCTTCTTGTGATTGTCCCAGATCAGCGTGACGTCGTCGCCGTCGATCTCCAGGTAACTGGTCTTGAGTGAGCAGACCTCGATTGGTCGGCGCCCGGTGTCGCGTAGCACCACATACGCAGTCTGGAACATCAATTGCACGTCGGCGGGTGCCATCTGGCCGTAAGGGAAGCCGACACCGAGTGTGTTCACGTGCGCATCGAGCTGGGCGATGACCGGTTCGGGGATGGCCTTGCCGGCTTCCTCGTCGTCGCGTTCCTCGGTGGGGATCATGTGCGACTGGTGGCGAGCGAAGCCGCCGGCCAGCTCCTCCAGCAGCCCGGCCTTGCGGCCGAAGTCCAGCAGCTGGAAGAACTTCGTCAGCTGGTCGCGGCGATGGGTGAAGGCGTACCGTTCGCCGTCCGGTTTGCGGGCGTCTTTGAACGCCTCCACCACCGCATCCATGTCGGCAAACGTCAGGCTGGCCGGGTCATGCCCGCCGCCCGGACGGGCCTGCAGCGACACCGAGGCACGCAGGCAGGAGTCCAGGGTGCGGCGGAGCACGAACGTGTCCGGGTCCGTGGCCCGCGCCCATTCCAGCGCCGCGTGACGCAGCCACGGCTGGGCGATCTTCGTGAAGTCGATCGTGCCCTGGTTGTAGCGGCGTCCGGAGCGGCTGTAGCGCGAGGCCAGCTTCGCGCTGACCGCGTCCCACACCTCGCCGTCGCGCGGGCCGTGCCCCAGCGCTTGCTCGTATCCGGCCCTGGCGTGCCGGAAGAACTCCTTGACGTGCGCGCGGGTGTTGTTCGACGCCCGCTCCACCAGCACCAAAGCGTCTGCCCGGTCGATAAGCAGCAGGCTCTCGGCGTCGGTAAAGGTGCGCACCATGTGGCGCACGCACTGCGTGTCCAGCTTCGCCCCGCGCGCATCACGCTGCTGCAGCGCATACAAGAACTCCAAGCGCACCAGCTCGCCCAGAGGACGCAGTGAGAACTGATGCTGCAGCAAGAACGGGATCTGCCCCTGCGCCCAGGACGCGGCATCCGCCCCCGCCTCCCCACGCCGGGCGGCCGCCGCCCGAGCCCGGTGGTGATACGCGCACAGAATCCGACGCGGCGCCGCCGCACTGACGCACCCCGGCACCACGCAGGCAGGCACCTGCTCCTCGATAGGCACCCCGGACTCTGCCACCCAGGCGGCCAGCTCCGCACCGGTGAAGGTCGGCCGCCCGGAGTGCTTGCGCCAGCCCTGGTAATGGACGATGCACAACCCCCGCGAGGAGGCCGGGTAGCCGCAGCGGCGCCCCGCGCGCTGGACCGCGCAGCGAGCCGGATCCTGCCCGCCAGCGACCGCCAAACGCGCCGGAACATAGACGGCGGCGAACTCCTCAGCCGACTGGCCGCCGGCCTTCATCTGCTCGGTGCACTGGAAGCAGAAGCTGTTGGTGTGCACCACCGTGGAACAGGCCAGGGTCCGGCAGGAGTAGGCACGGGTGCGCGGGTTGTCCACATCGCCGGTGAACAGCAGCGACTGCCCGTCCCACTCCCCAGGCCGCCAGTCGGCCTCAACAGCGGCGCCCAGCCAGCGCCTCCACGCTTGCAGATCGATGCCCTCCGGGCCGCTCGCGACCGGCTCCGGGACGACGGCCAGCGTCATGCCTGAGCCTTCCGACTAGCCGCGACCCGCGTCACCGCGTCCCGAAGCTCCTCATCACCGGCGTGCAGATACACATCCAGCGACGACGCCGAGGCGTGGCCGAGGAGCCGCTGCACCACATCGCGGTCGACGCCCGCACGGATCCAGCGGGTGGCCGCGGAGTGCCGCAACATATGCGGGCGGGCCTCGAACCCCACCCGCCGCGCAAGCCGGTCGAACATGTCCTTCGCGGCCACATACGTCATCGGCTGGCCCCGCCGCCCCGCATACAAGTTCACGAACACGCTGTCGCTGTCTACCTCACCCGGCAACTGCGCGGCCCGCTCATGCAGGTACTCCGCATAGCTGTCGACCAGGTCGTCGGTCACCGGGATCCACCGCGAGAAACGCGACTTGGCCAGCGCCCCGTTCGCGTTCAGCCGACGCCGCACATGCACGTGCGGCCCTGTCACCTGACAGCCCAGCATTGCCGAGTTCGACAGCAGGTGCATGTCCTGCCGGTGCAGCCCCAACGCCTCACCGATCCGCACCCCGGTGTAGGCCAGCAGTGACACCAAGAAGCGGTCCCGGCCCCGAACGGCGGCAGCCCGGAGCTGCTCGATCTGCTCATCCGACAGCCACTGCGGGCCTTCCACCGCCGCGGGATACTTCAGCATCCGTGCCCGGATGCTGCGGAACTGGCCCTGTTCACCCGGGTCGAAGCCCGACGGCAGATACGCGAGATACCGCGGCTCCGTCAACGACGCCGCCACCTCGGCTGGCACCCAGCCCTGCCGGCTCCCGAACCGCAGGAACTCGCACACCGCGGTCATCACCGCGTTCGCCGTCGCCTCGGTACGAAACCGCGGCACCCCGCCGCCGTCACGCCCACGCGCCGGCAGCGGTTCCGCCACCAGCCATCGCAGGAACCGAGCCAGATCAAGCAGCCCCGGGCGGGCCCAGTCCGCTCCATTCGCCTCGCACCACGACAGGTACACCGCCACACGGCCGGCGTACACCCGCTCGGTGTTCGACGACCGGCCCCGCGCCCGCAGCCCCGCCAAGAACGCACACGACTCCTCGTGCAGCGAGAACCCGTCATCCACAACAACCCAGGCTATAGACCCATCCACCGGCCCCAGCGCCCTCTCGGCGCGATACCCACCCATCATGATCACGAACATACCTAACGTCCCTACAGCTCTCGGATACTGGTCGCAGGGCAGCCGGTCAGGGCCCAGGACTCATATCCCTGCCGGACTGCAGGAGCTATAGATATCCATCTGCGAGGTCGGCTCGTCCAGGATCAGCAGCGGCGTGCGGCGGTACAACGCCCGTGCGCACGCCAGGCGTTGCCACTGGCCGCCGGACAGCTCGGCACCGCCCCACAGCTCCTTGGCCAGCAGGGTGTCGAGCCCGTGCGGCAGCTTCTCGACGGCCTCGCGCATGCCGACGGCGTCGACGACGTCCCAGACCGGACCGTCGTCGTGGGTCTTCGGCTGGCCCAGGGTGATGTTCTCGCGGGCCCGCAGCGGCCAGCAGGCGAAGTTCTGCGGGACGAGCGAGGTGCGGCGCCACACGGCGTCGGGGTCGGCGTCGGCGAGATCGGTGCCGTCCCACAGCACGCGGCCCTTGTCGGCGAGGAGGATGCCGGTGAGGAGCCTGGTCAGGGTCGACTTGCCGGAGCCGTTCTCGCCGACGACGGCCAGGATCTCGCCGCGGCGCAGCGTGAGGGAGACCCCGGCGACCGCGGGTTCGTCCTTGCCGGGGTACCGGTAGGAGACCTCGTCGAGCCGGATCTCCGCCACCCGGTCGGGGACGGTCGCCGTACCGCGGTCGGGGGCGCGCCGGGCCGCCAGGTCGAGGAACGCCCGCATGTCCGCCAGGTACAGGGAGGTGTGGAACATGGCGGCGCCGTGCACCACGAACTGGGACAGCGCGGCGAGCGTCGTCTGCACGGCGACCACGGCGGTGGCGGCGACGGGCAGGGCGACCCGGCCGGTGGTGGCCAGCCAGGCGAGCGCGGCCCACGTGCCCAGCAGGAACAGTCCGCCCAGGGCGCTGGTCGCCAGGACGATGCGGAGCATGCGGGGCGCGGCGGTGAGGGTGCGCCGGTCGATGCGGTCGGACAGGGCGCGGTACCAGTGGACGAGGTAGCCGGTCATGCCGTTGGCGCGGACCTCGTCGCCGTACCGGGAGTAGGTGGCCCACCAGCGCATCATGGAACGGACGTTGCGGTCACCGACGTTCAGGTAGTGCGTCTCGTAGTCCACGCGTGCGCTGAGCACCGCCCCGGTGCCGGCCGGCAGCACGGCGAGCAGCAGCAGCGGCAGCATCAGCGGGTGCAGCGCGGTGATCACCCCGCTCGCGGCGATCATGCGGATCAGGGCGGCCATGAAGCGCTGGGCGTCCTGCACCATCAGCCGGGTGCGGGTGACGCCGACCTCGGCGGCCTCCTGCCGGTCGGCGAACCCGTCCTCGCCGTACGCGGCGGACTCCACCCGGCAGACGGCGGCGACGAGTGCGAGGTCCGCCTCCGACGTCAGCAGCGGGGTGATCCGCCCGTCGGCGTACGAGGACAGGGCGCTGCTGATCCGGCCGAGGCCGGCGGCCGCCGTCACCACCAGCAGGGCGGGCAGGGCCCCGTGCAGGCGTTCGGACACGGGGCCCGTGCCGAGCAGGTGCGTCATCGCGCGGGCGGTGCAGGTGAGGACGACGGCGGCCGCGACGCCGGTGAACACCTGGCAGGCGAGGAGCAGGACGACACCGGTCCTGTCGACGCCCCACGCCCGGCGTGCCGTGTGCGCGAGCACGGCGGGCAGGCGTCGGCACATGGCCGTGAAACTGGCGTCCGCCAGCGGGTTCTTGCCGTGCTCGCCCTCGAAGGTGAGCGTGGCGGGCGGTGGTGGGGGCGGTGCCGTCCCGGCCGCGGTCGCAGTGTCGTTCACCGTCATCTGCATCCCTCCTCAGGGGTGGTCGCCGCGCGGGGTGGTCCGGCGGTGCCCGGCCCAACGACGCCCGCGGGGAATCGAACGCGGCCGATTCCGGACGTGCTGGGCGCCCGTGAACACCGGGGCACGAGGGCGTGCCCGCCGTGGTGGAGCCGGTCCCGGACGGCGCGGAGTTGGCCGAATCGCCGACGCCTGAAACCCCTGTGACCGGTGAGGTTCGGCTCGGGACACGTCCGTTGACTGCCGCTCAACGGCCGTGGAACGGTGAGACCGCTCCACCCCTCCTGCCAGCCACGGGCCCGGGACCACGGGCCGCATCGAGAACGGGAAAGCGGATCACTGTGACGCTCGGACAATCGCACTCCCGCCAGGCCAAGGACCGCAGCCTCACCGCAGAGCAACTCGAGGCGTTCGAGAAGGAGTTCGCCGCCCGGCCGGCGAACCGTCTGATGCAGAACGCCGTGACCCAGACGTCCGTGGACGACATCGCCCTCGACCGGCGCATCGTGACCGCCGCCGACCACTCCGTCTCCCACCACCTGGACGACTGGAAGGTCACCAACCAGAAGAAGAGCGGCCGCTGCTGGATGTTCGCCGGGCTGAACCTGCTGCGCGTCGGCGCCGCGCGCGAACTCGGCGTCAAGGACTTCGAGTTCTCCCAGAACTACGTGCTGTGGTGGGACAAGTTCGAGCGGGCGAACCACTTCCTGGAGAGCATCGTCGAGACGTCCGACCGGGACGTCGACGACCGCACGGTGGCGCACCTGCTCGGGGACCCGATCAGCGACGGCGGCCAGTGGAACATGTTCGTGGCGCTCGTCGCCAAGCACGGCCTGGTGCCGAAGTCGGCGATGCCGGAGACGGACAGCTCGTCGGCGACCGGACCGATGAACCGGGCCCTGAAGAGCCTGCTCCGCCGGGGCGCCCGGGACCTGCGCCGGCTGGCCGCCGAAGGGCCCGAGGCGCAGCGGGCGCACAAGCACGAGGTGCTGGCCGCCGTGCACCGGGTGCTCAGCATCCACCTCGGCACGCCGCCGCGGCGGTTCCTGTGGCAGTGGCGGGACAAGGACCAGGAGTTCCACCGGGACGGCTGGCTGACGCCGGCCGAGTTCGCCGCCGCGTACGTGCGGATACCCCTCGACGAGTACGTGTGCCTCGTGCACGACCCCAGGGAGTCGAGCCCGGTCGGCCGCACCTTCACCGTCGAGCACCTGGGCAACGTCGTCGAGGCTCCGCCGGTGGTCTACCTGAACGTCGAGATGGATCTGCTGAAACGTCTCAGCATGGCGGCCGTGGTGGCCGGCGAACCCGTCTGGTTCGGCTGCGACGTGGGCCGGATGATGCGCGCCGACCTCGGGCTCTGGGACGCGGACCTGTTCGACTACGAGGCGGTCTACGACGCGTCGTTCGAGCTGGACAAGGCGGCCCGGCTCGTCCACCACGAGACCCAGATGACGCACGCGATGCTGTTCACCGGCGTGGACGTGGTCGACGGTGCGCCGCGCCGCTGGCGGGTCGAGAACAGCTGGGGCGACGAGAAGGCCGACAAGGGCTTCTGGACGATGAACGACTCGTGGTTCGGCGAGCACGTCTTCGAGGTCGCGGTGCGGCGGTCCGCGCTGCCGCCGGAGCTGGCCGCCGCCCTCGACGAGCCGCCTATCGTCCTGCCCGCCTGGGACCCGATGGGCGCGCTCGCCGACTGAGGACCGGTCGGCCCGGCCCCGGTCAGTCCACCGGTGCCGGCCGCAGGCGTACGGGCAGGGTCGTGTGTCCGTTGCTGATCAGGGTCGGCACCGGGGCCAGCTCCTCGACGGGCACGGCGAGCCGGACGTCGGGGAAGCGGTCGAAGAGGCGGTGCAGGGCCGTGGTCACCTCCAGCCGGGCGAGCGGGGCGCCCAGGCAGTAGTGGACGCCGTGCCCGAAGGCGAGGTGCTCCTTGGTGGCGCGGGTCGCGTCGAAGCGGTCCGCGCCGTCGCCGTGCCAGTCCGGGTGGCGGTTGGCGGCGGCGTACGAGGCGAGGATCGCCTCACCGGCCCGGATCGTCCGCCCGTCGGGCAGCGGGAGGTCCTGGAGCGCGCAGCGCAGGGGCAGGTGCTTGACGGCCGGTTCGAGACGCAGGGTCTCCTCGACGACGTCCTCCCACGAGCAGCGGCCGGCCCGGACGTGGGCCAGCTGGGCCGGGTCGGTCAGCAGGGAGCAGACGGCCTGGTCGATGACGTTGACGGTCGTCTCGTAGCCGGCGCTGATCATCAGCAGCAGCGTGTCGCGCAGCTCGGCGTCGGTCAGGGCGCCGCCGTCGCCCTCCTCGTCGCGGGCGGCGATGAGCAGGGACGTCATGTCGTCGCCCGGCTCGGCCCGCTTGGCGTCGATCAGCTCCGCGAGCAGCCGGTACACGGCCGCCGTGTTCTTCGCGGCCTCGTCGGCGGAGAGCGTGGTGGCGAACACGCCGTCCACCAGCGTGCGGAACTCGGCACCCTGGGCGGCGGGCAGGCCCATCAGCCGGCCGACGACGGCGATCGGCAGCGGCGTGGCCAGGTGCTCGCGCAGATCGACGACCGCACCGTCCGGAACCTCGTCGAGCCGGTCGAGCAGGCCGCTCACGAGCGCCTCGACATCGGCCTTCATCGCGGTGACCCGGCGGACCGAGAAGGCCGGTGCGACCAGGCGGCGCAGGCGACGGTGGTCGCCCCCGTAGGCCGTGAACATGTTGTCCACCGCGATCCACAGGGCCAGCGGCCAGGTCGCGACCGTCTCCGCGAAGGCCGGCCAGTGGGCCCGGGCGTCCTTGGACACGTGCGGACTGGTCAGGAGCTGCTTGAGGAGCTCGGGGTCGGAGACCGACCAGGCGGTCACCCCGAGGATGTCCACCGGCGTGGCCGGGCCGCGGGCGCGCAGGGCCAGGTGCTCGGCGTGGTGGTCGGATCCGCTGGGGTCGAGGACGAACAACTGCTGTTCGGACACTTCGGCAGGGACCGGACGACGCGACAGGTCGGCACCCACGCCCGCCAGCATGCCGCACACCACCGCGCCGCGTAAGACGCCCGCCCTGCGGACTCCCCCGGCGGACTCCCGCGGTGGCGGTCGTGGCCGGGCGGAGGGGCGGCGGAGGCTTCCTCGGTCCGCGATGCCGGATTTCCGGGGACCGATTAGGCTTTGCCGGTTGTCCGGCACAGGCATGCGGACAGCCTCCGGCAGACCGGGTGGGGCACGGCGAACTCCCGGGGATGCGCGGCCCGCTACGTAAGGATCCGATGGAAGCCACGCGCACGAACGCTGAGCTCAGCCTGCTCGACGCGGAGATGAGCGAACGGTTCGAGGAGCCTGCCTTCTTCTCAGCGGGGTGCGCCGCGCCGCCGCGCACCCTCATGGACGTGCTCGACGCCACGGTCCTGGCGTACCCCGACGAGCTCGCCCTCGACGACGGCACCCGCCAGCTGACGTACCGCACGCTGGCCGTGGAAGTGGAACAGCTACGGCGCAGGCTCGACGCGGCCGGAGTGGGCCTGGGCGACCGGGTCGGGATCCGGGTGCCCAGCGGCACGAACGAGCTGTACGTCGCGATCCTCGCCGTCCTGGCCGTCGGCGCCGCCTACGTGCCGGTCGACGCGGAGGACCCGGAGGAGCGCGCGGAGCTCGTCTTCGGGGAGGCGGAGGTCCGTACCGTCATCGGCGCCGGACACGAGTTCACCGTCGACAAGCCCGCCGACGTGCCCGCCGCCCGGCCAGGACCGGCGGACGACGCGTGGATCATCTTCACCTCCGGTTCCACCGGACGGCCCAAGGGCGTCGCGGTCGCTCATCGCAGCGCCGCCGCGTTCGTCGACGCCGAGGCCGCCCTGTTCCTGACCGAGGAGCCGATCGGGCCCGGCGACCGCGTGATGGCCGGTCTCTCCGTCGCCTTCGACGCCTCCTGCGAGGAGATGTGGCTCGCCTGGCGCTACGGCGCCTGCCTCGTGCCGGTGCCCCGCTCACAGGTGCGCAGCGGCGCCGACCTCGGGCCGTGGCTCGTCGAGCAGGAGATCACCGTGGTCTCCACCGTGCCGACCCTCGCCGCCCTGTGGGAGCCGGAGGCCCTCGACGACGTCCGCCTGCTGATCTTCGGCGGCGAGGCCTGCCCGCCCGAGCTCACCCAGCGCCTGGTCACCGAGGGCCGCGAGGTCTGGAACACGTACGGGCCCACCGAGGCCACCGTCGTCGCCTGCGCCGCCCTGATGACCGGCGAGGAACCGGTCCGGATCGGACTGCCGCTGAACGGCTGGGAGCTGGTCGTCGTCGACGAGGCGGGCCGGCCGGTGCCGATGGGTGCCAGCGGGCAGCTCGTCATCGGCGGCGCGGGCCTCGCCCGCTACCTCGACCCCGAGAAGGACGCCGAGAAGTACGCGCCGCTGGAGTCGATGGGCTGGCCGCGCGCCTACCGCAGCGGCGACCTCGTCAGGGCGGACCCCGAGGGCCTCGTCTTCCTCGGCCGCACCGACGAGCAGATCAAGCTCGGCGGCCGGCGCATCGAACTCGGCGAGGTCGACGCCGCCCTCCAGGCCCTGCCCGGCGTCGCGGGCGCGGCCGCCGCCGTACGCACCGCCCGCAGCGGCAACCAGCTGCTCGTCGGCTACCTGGTCACCCAGGACGGCTTCGACCATGCCGCCGCCGTCGCCCGGCTGCGCGCCGAACTGCCCGCCGCGCTCGTGCCGTTGCTGGCCCCCGTCGCCGAACTGCCCACCCGCACCTCGGGCAAGGTCGACCGCAACGCGCTGCCCTGGCCGCTGCCCGACCTCGACACCGGCGCCGCGACCGAGCAGCTGTACGGCACCGAGGCCTGGCTCGCCGAGCAGTGGAGCGAGACCCTCGGCATCCCCGTGACCAGCGCCTCCGACGACTTCTTCGCGATCGGCGGGAACAGCCTGGCCGCCGCCCGCCTCACCACCCGGCTGCGCACCCGCTACCCGAGCGCCGCCGTCATCGACCTCTACGAGCGGCCCGTCCTGCGCAAGCTCGCCCGACGCCTGGAGAAGTCCCGCCAGGACGACGGCGCCGCCCGCGTCGTCACCCCCGTGCCCGTCCGCACCCAGGCCGCCCAACTGGCGCTGCTGGTCCCGCTGTTCACCCTCGTCGGCCTGCGCTGGGTCGTCGTGCTCGCCGCCCTCGGCAACGTCCTGCACCACCTCGGCGGCTACGCGTGGGCGCCGACCGCCTCCTGGTGGCTGGTCGCGGCCGGCGCCCTGGTCCTGCACAGCCCACCCGGACGCCTGGGCCTCGCGGCGGGCGGCGCCCGGCTGCTCCTGCGCGGCGTCGCCCCCGGCAGCCACCCGCGCGGCGGCTCCGT
This sequence comes from Streptomyces sp. KL116D, assembly GCF_030766975.1. Taxonomy (NCBI): domain Bacteria; kingdom Bacillati; phylum Actinomycetota; class Actinomycetes; order Kitasatosporales; family Streptomycetaceae; genus Streptomyces; species Streptomyces sp. KL116D. The sequence goes on from NZ_JASERH010000103.1 coordinate 104,514, forward strand.
CCACCTGCGCCTGTGGACCGCCGAACGCCTCGCCGAGTACAGCGGCGCGACCTCGCTCACCGGCGCCTGGCTCCAGCGCTACGCCCGGGCCCTCGGCGCCAAGGTCGGCGCCGACGTCGACCTGCACTCGCTGCCCCCGGTCACCGGACTGCTCAAGCTCGGCCGCGGCTGCTCCGTGGAGACCGAGGTGGACCTGTCCGGGCACTGGCTGGACGGCGACCGCCTGGAGATCGGCCAGGTCAGGGTCGGCGCGGGAGCCGTGGTCGGCACCCGCAGCATCCTGTTCCCCGGCGCCAAGGTCGGCAAGCGCGCCGAGGTCGCCCCGGGCTCGGCCGTCCGGGGCCAGATCCCGACCGGCCAGCGCTGGGCCGGATCGCCCGCCGCCAAGCTCGGCAAGGCCAAGCGCGACTGGCCCCGCGAGCGCCCGCCGCGCGCGGCGCGCTGGCGGGCGATGTACGGCGTGACGGGGACGGCACTGACCCTGCTGCCCGTCGCCGCCGCGGTGCCCGCGCTGTACGTGGCGCGCGCCTTCGTGCCCGCCGGCGCCACGCTCGGCGACGCCGTCCGCGGCGCCCTGCTCGCGCTCGCCCCCGCCACCCTGGCCTTCGGCCTCGCCTACGCCGCGCTGATCCTCGCCGGCGTGCGGCTGCTCGGCCTCGGCCTGCACCCCGGCACCCACCCCACCCACAGCCGCGTCGGCTGGCAGGCGTGGTCCGTCAGCCAGCTCATGGACCTGTCCCGGCAGGTCCTCTTCCCGCTGTACGCCGGGCTCGTCACGCCCGTCTGGATGCGGCTGCTCGGCATGCGCGTCGGCCGCGGCGCCGAGGTGTCCACCGTGCTCGCGCTGCCCGGCCTGACCACGGTCGGCGAGGGCGCCTTCCTCGCCGACGACACGCTGACCGCCCCGTACGAACTGGGCGGCGGCTGGGTCAGGACCGGCCGCGCGGAGATCGGCCGACGCGCCTTCCTCGGCAACTCCGGTATGACCGCGCCCGGCCGCCGGGTGCCCGACGACGGACTGGTCGGCGTGCTGTCGGCCACCCCGAAGAAGGCCAAGAAGGGCAGCTCCTACCTGGGGCTCCCGCCGGTCGAACTGCCCCGCGCGGCGGCCGGCTCCGACGACAGCCGCACCTATGCGCCGCCCGCCCGGCTGCGGCTGGCCCGGGCCCTGGTCGAGCTGTGCCGGATCGTGCCGGTGTTCTGCTCCGCGGCGCTGGTGATCCTCACGGTCGGGCTGCTGGCCGCGGCCGCGGCGCACGGGCTGTGGCTCGCGGCGCTGCTGTCCGGCGCGGTGCTGCTCGCCGCGGGCGCGCTCGGCGCGCTCGTCTCGGTCGCCGCCAAGTGGCTGCTCGTCGGCCGGCACCGCACCGGCGAGCACCCGCTGTGGTGCGGCTTCGTCTGGCGCAACGAACTCGCCGACACGTTCGTCGAGATGCTCGCCGTCCCCTGGCTCGCCGGCGCCGTGCCCGGCACCCCCGTCCTCAACCTGTGGCTGCGCGGACTCGGCGTCCGCATCGGCCGGGGCGTGTGGTGCGAGAGCTACTGGCTGCCGGAGACCGATCTGGTCACGCTCGAGTCCGCGGTGAGCGTGAACCGGGGCTGTGTCCTGCAGACCCACCTCTTCCATGATCGGATCCTGCGGACGGATACTGTGATCCTCCGTGCGGGCGCCACCCTGGGCCCGGGCGGGATCGTGCTCCCCGGCAGCGAGATCGGAGCCCGTACGACCCTGGGCCCCGCCTCCCTCGTGATGGCCGGTGAGTCGGTACCGGCGGACACCCGCTGGCTGGGCAATCCGATCGAGGCCTGGCGCCCCTGAGGCGGCGGGCCGCCGCCGAGGTGCACCGCGGCGGCACGTCGCACGAGGACAGGGCAGGGAGCGGACCAGGCGTGAGCGGGCAGCAGAAGACGGCACCGGACCCCTACTTCCCGGGCAACGGTGACTCCCGCTTCCGGGTGCACCGGTACGAGCTGGACCTCGACTACCGGCCGGGCCCGAACCGGCTCGAGGGCACGGCCCGGCTCAGCGCGATCGCGGGCCGCGCCCCGCTCACCGAGTTCCAGCTGAACCTCGGCGACTTCCGGATCGGCCGCATCCGCGTCGACGGCCGCGCCCCGCACTACACGCACCGCGGCGGCAAGCTGCGGGTGCGCCCGCCGAAGGAACTGCCCGCCGGGTCCGCGTTCACCGTCGAGGTGACCTACGCGGGCAACCCGAAGCCGGTCGGCAGCCCCTGGGGCGGACTCGGCTGGGAGGAGCTGACCGACGGCGCGCTCGTCGCCAGCCAGCCGGTGGGGGCGCCGTCCTGGTACCCGTGCAACGACCGGCCGGCCGACAAGGCCGCGTACCAGATCGCGATCACCACCCCCTCGGCGTACCAGGTGGTGATCGGCGGCAAGCTGCTGACCCGGACCACCAGGGCCTCCACCACCACCTGGCTCTACGAACAGCCCGCGCCCACCTCCAGCTATCTGGTCGGCCTGTCCATCGGCCGGTACCAGACGGCCCTCCTCGGCGACCCGGGGCTGAGCGGGGTGCCGCAGACCGGTCACTTCCCGGCGCACCTGCTCGCCGAGTTCTCCCGGGACTTCGCGCGCCAGCCGCAGATGATGACCCTCTTCGAGGAGCTCTTCGGGCCCTACCCGTTCGGCGAGTACGCCGTCGTCGTGGCCGACGAGGAACTCGACGTGCCGGTGGAGGCGCAGGGCCTGTCGCTGTTCGGCGTCAACCACGTCGACGGCTCCCGCGGCTCGGAGCGGCTGGTCGCCCACGAACTCGCCCACCAGTGGTTCGGCAACAGCGTCACCGTCGCCGACTGGCGGCACATCTGGCTCAACGAGGGCTTCGCCAAGTACGCGGAGTGGCTCTGGTCGGAGCGCTCGGGCGGGCGCTCCGCCCAGGAACTGGCAGCGAGCGCCCACCGGTTGCTGGCCGGCCAGTCCCAGGACCTCGAACTGGCCGACCCGGGCCGCAAGTCGATGTTCGACGACCGGCTCTACGAGCGCGGCGGCCTCGCCGTGCACGCGGTGCGCCGCGCGCTCGGCGAGGACGCGTTCTTCCGGATGCTGCGCGAGTGGGCCGTCGTCCACCGGCACGGCGTGGTCAGCACCCGGACGTTCACCGCGCACGTGGAGCGGTTCGCGTCCGGGCCGGTGGACGAGCTGTTCGCGGCCTGGCTGTACGGGACCCGGCTGCCGCCGCTGCCGGTGCCCGCTGCCTGAACGGCTGCCGGGGAGGCCGGTGAGGCCGGTCAGGAGGCGCGGGCCGCGTCCTCGGTGCGCAGTACGGACTTGACCACTTTGCCGCCCGCGTTGCGGGGCAGTTCGGCGAGGACCACGAGGTCCTTGGGCCGCTTGAACGACGCCAGCCGCCCGTCGAGGAACTCCGTCAGGCCGGAGAGCGACAGCTCGGCTCCCTGCGCGAGGGAGACGCAGGCGACCGGCACCTGGCCCCAGCGCTCGTCGGGCCGGCCGATCACCGCGACCTCGCGCACGGCCGGGTGCGCGGCGACGGCGTTCTCCAGTTCGGCGCAGTAGATGTTCTCGCCACCGCTGATGATCATGTCCTTCTTGCGGTCGACGACCCAGACGAAGCCCTCGTCGTCCCGCCTGACCAGGTCGCCGGAGTGGAACCAGCCCCCGTCGAAGGCCTCCGCGGTCTCGTCCGGCTTCTGCCAGTAGCCCTGCATCAGGTTGGGGCCGCGGTAGACGATCTCGCCGACCTCGCCCACGGGGACGTCGTTCATGTCGGCGTCGACGATGCGGTGCTGGATGCTCGGGATCGGCCGGCCGACCGAGCCGAGCTTGCGCAGGGAGTCCTCCCCGCGCAGCACGCAGGTGATCGGCGAGGTCTCGGTCTGGCCGAACACCGCCACGTTGAGCGCGCCGGGGAACTTCTCGCCCATGGCGCGCAGCGTCGCGTCGCTCGCGGGAGCGGCCCCCCAGCTGATGATCCGCAGCTTCAGGTCGCGCTTGTCGATGTCGGGCTGCGCGCAGATCAGGTCCCACTGCTGCGGGACGTTGAACACGACGGTGGCGCCCTCGCGTTCGTACGCGTCGAGCACGGCCGCCGGGTCGAAGGCGCCCAGCGGATGGATCACCACCGTGCCGCCGACCAGGATGTTCGCCACGATCGAGCCCAGCCCTGCGATGTGGAAGAAGGGCGCCGTCAGGAACCCGACGTCGGAGTCGTCGAACATCTCCATCGCGCGGATGCAGGTGAGCGCCTGCACCTGCATGTTGCGGTGGGAGAGCATCACCCCCTTCGGCCGTCCGGTGGTGCCCGAGGTGTACATGATCAGCGCGGTCGACTCCTCGCTGATGTCGGGCAGTTCCATCGGCTCGTGCGCCGCGAGGAACTCCTCGTACGCGAGACAGCCCTCCGTCGCCTCCGACGGCTCGCCGATCACGACGACCGTGCCGATCGACGCGGCGTCCGGCACGGCCCGCAGCAGGGGCAGCAGCCGGGCGTCGACGACGATCGCCGCCGGGGTGCAGTCGGCCAGGATGTAGCCGAGTTCCAGCGGGGCGAGCCGGAAGCTGAGCGGCACGGCCATGGCGCCCAGGCTGTTCGCCGCGAACACGCTCTCCACGCACCACGGGTGGTTGAGCGTGAGCAGGGCCACGCGGTCGCCCGCGGTGACGCCCCGGTCGGCGAGGGCGGCGGCGAGTTGCAGCGAGCGCCGCGACAGCTGCGCCCACGTCGTCGTCTCGCCGAGGTGGCGCAGCGCGGGCTGGTCGGGACGCATCGTCGCGTGGGTGGCCGCCTGGGACATCCAGTGGTTCCGGAAGGACCAGGCGGGAGCCGTGTCCGTCGACATGGGCGACTCCTCGGGTTCGTCGGTGGGCAAGGGCCGTGCGTAGTGGGGGTCGTGGCGGCATTGTGCCGTCCAACGCCGCTGGCAGAGAAGCGTCGTGACGTACTTTTGTTAATCGGGAATCACATCGGTCACGGCTCGGGCCCGGTCCGGTCCGACGTGTGATTGACTGGCCGCATGGCCCTGTCCCCGCATGCGTGCGTGCGTTCATGACCGCCGAGCCGACCACGGCCACGCGCCCCCGCAACCGCAGGCAGCTCATCGTCGAGGCGGCCGGCCGGCTGTTCAGCGAGCGCGGCTACCACGCGGCGTCGATGGAGGAGATCGCCGCGGGTGTGGGGATCACCGCCGCGGCCCTGTACCGGCACTTCCCCAACAAGTACGCGCTGTTCGCGGAGTGCGCGCACACCATGGTGGACCGGCTGGTGGCCGCGCTCGACGAGCTGCCGGCCGACGCCGACCCGGCGGCGGTGTTCTCCGCCCTCACCCAGGTCACCGTCGCGCACCGGGCGTCGGGTGGCGTGTACCGCTGGGAGGCCAGGTACCTCGACCATGAGGACCGCCGGCTGCTCAGGGCCAAGTTCGGGCGGGTCGTCGGACGGGTCTCCGAGGCCGTGCGGCGCGCGGGAGCGCTGCCCGACGAGCAGTTGCGGGTCGTGGCGGCGCTCGGCGCGATCGGCTCCATCACCATGCACCGCACCTCCATCGCCCAGCGCCGGGTCGAGGACCTGTTGTCGGCGTGCGCCCTGCGGGTGGTCGCCACCGCCCCCGGGGCCTCCGGCGGGAGCGCACGCCCCGTCGAGCTGCCGGTCCTGCCGGTGCCGCGCTCCCGGCGCGCCGAGATCCTCGCGGCCGCCGTCCCGCTGTTCGCCAGGGACGGCTTCGCCAACGTCACGAACGGCCAGCTCGCCGAGGCGGTCGGGCTCGCGCCGTCCGCGCTCTACCGCCACTATCCGGGCAAGGTCGACATCCTCGCGGCGGCGTGCCTGCAGGCCGCGGGGCTGCTGGCCCAGGCGGTGGACCAGAGCCTGCAGGACGTGACCGATCCGCGGGACGCCGTGGTGGCCCTCGCGTCGACCTACGTCGCGTACAGCTTCGAGCACACCGCCCTCACCAGCGTCGCCGAGGCCGAGTTCGGCGGTCTGCCCGCCGATCTGCAGCGCCCGCTGGTCCTCGCGCAGCGCGAGCACATCGCCGTCTGGGAGCAGCAGTTGCTGCTGGCCCGCCCCGAGCTCGACCCGCGGCAGGCCAGGGTCCTGGTGCACGCCGGGTTCGGCGTGGTGGTGGAGGCCGGGCGGAGCCTGCGCTGGCGGGACGGCCCCGACCGGCGGGCCGCCGTCACCGGGCTCGTCGTGGGCGCGCTCGGCCTCTGAGCGCACGGACCGCGCGGACGCCCGTCCCGCGGCGGGTGGGCCGTGGGACGGGCGGGGTGCGCGACGCGCCGGACGGCTCAGGAGCCCGCCCGGTTCCCCGTCGGGATCACGATCGGGGTGGTCGTCCCCGAACTGCCGTTGTTGAGGAAGGCCATGGCCAGGGCACGGACGAACTGGTCGAACAGGTAGAAGGCCCCCGGCGCGACGGGCGAAAGCCCCTCGCGGAACAGGATGAACGCGGGCCACACCGTCCGGATCAGCGTCGCCGACGCGTAGTCGCGCTTCAGCCCGAGCCAGTCCCCGATCTCGTCGCTGAGGACGTAGCGGACGAACTCGTTGAGGAATCCGCGGGTGACGCCCAGGTCGATCTGGGCGGTCAGCCCGAGGAGGTCCTCGGCGAGTTCGATGCCCTCGGTCGTCGGCGAGAGGATCGGGGTGAGCACCTGGCCCGACTGGGCCTCCGCGTCGGCCCACGTCTTGGGGATGTACTCGTCCCGCACGCCGAGCAGGTGCAGCGCCACCTGCCAGCTGTGCAGGAAGGCCTCCTGGTCCGCGGCCGGGAACGGCACCTTCCAGTCGAGCAGCTTCCTGCGCACGAAGGTGCCCAGGCTGTGGAAGGTGACCAGGATGTCCGCGTTGCTGATCGGGATCTTCTGGTCCGCGACCGCCGTCCAGTGGGGCGACTGCGGCAGCAGGTGCCGCACGGCGGCGTGCACCAGACGCGTCTTGTTGGCGGTGACCACCATCTGGCCCGTCGGCTCGAAGCCCTTCAGCTGGGCCAGGTCGTAGCCGAACGTGAACGTCTTGGCCGCGCGGTCCTTCATGTTGGCGCCGCCCGCGGACCAGTACACGCTCTTGGCCTCGCGCGGGATCACGGTGCTCATGATCCCGCTGCCGAGGCCGTAGAGCACGAAGAGGTACGTGTCCTTACGGCGGTTGAAGTCGGCGGCGCGCGCCAGCTTCACCGGATCCGCCCACGAGGGCAGCTTGTTGACGTTCTTCAGATAGGCGGTCAGTTCGGTCGGCAGACCGCTGGGCAGCGGGTCGTTGTTGTTCACCCACGACGCCATCGCGGTGTTGACCGCCGGGATCTGCCCGTTGTCGAAGAGGGAGACCAGCAGCTGGTCCACCTCGTCGTCCCAGACGTACTCCGGGTCGGTGCCCGATCCGGCGCCGGCGACGGAACCCGCCGACGACCACGCCCAGGCGTCGGTGCTGCCCGCCGCGCCCACGAGGCCCAGGGCCGCCCCCAGGGACAGGACTCTTCTGCGGCTGAGATTGCTCATTGACTTGCTCGCTTTCCTGGTAGGACGTACGGCTCATCACGCCTTGTATCACCGGGAGTTGGCGTTGCCTGCACGGCTCGAAGCTTGTTCCAGGATGTGATTTTTGATTAACATAGCGAGGCGCGCTGCCATCGACAAGGGCAGCGCCACGGCGTTCCGGATCGATCCAGTCCCGTACGACCGAGGAGCCCGCATGACCACGGAGCAGGACCAGACCCCGGCACCGCCCAGCCCTGCGACGACGAGCTCCAGGCCCGGGTGGGTGACGGACGAGTCGATCGCGCGGTGGTGCGGGTGGGTGTCCCGGGAGGCGTCGGGCGACGGACCCGACGGCGGTGCGGCGACCACGGCCGTCGCCCCGTTCGACCTCGCACCCACCGCGGCCGTCCCCGTCTGCACCCCCGCCGACGTCGAGGCGGCGGTGGCCGGCGCCCGGGCGGCCCGGGCACCGTGGGCGCGGACGCCGCTGAGGGACCGCGGCGCCGTCGTCCTCGCCTTCCACGACCTGCTGCTCGAACGGCAGGACCGGGTGCTCGACCTGATCCAGTGGGAGACCGGCAAGGCGCGCTACCACGCCTGGCAGGAGGTGGCCCAGGTCGCGGCCATCGCCCGGCACTACGCGCGGCGCGCCCGGCACTACCTGGCGCCGCGCTCCGTGCGCGGCATGGTGCCCGGCCTCACCAAGGTCAGGGAGGTGCGCGTACCGAAGGGCGTCGTCGGCATCGTCTCCCCGTGGAACTACCCCCTGTACCTCGGCGTGGGCGACGTGCTGCCGGCCCTGCTGGCCGGCAACGCCGTGGTCTCCAAGGCGGACGCGCAGACCGCGCTGACCCTGCTGTGGACGCGCGACCTGATGGCGGAGGCCGGGCTGCCGGCCGGGCTGTGGCAGATCGTCACCGGTCCCGGGCCCGTGGTGGGCACCGCCCTGGTCGACGCCGTCGACTTCGTCTGCTTCACCGGGTCGACCGCCACCGGGCGCTCCGTCGCGGAGCGGGCCGCGCGACGGCTGACCGGCGCCTCCCTCGAACTCGGCGGCAAGAACCCGCTGATCGTGCGGGAGGACGCCGACGTCACCGCCGCCGCGGCCGGCACGGTGGTGGCGGCCTTCGCCAACTCCGGGCAGATGTGCATCCACATCGAGCGCGTCTACGCCCACGAGAAGGTCTACGACGCCTTCCGCACCGAGCTCGTCCGGGCGGTGCGGGAGCTCCGGCTCGGACAGGGCTACGACTACGCGGCGGACCTCGGCCCCCTCACGTCGGCGGCGCAGCTCGCCGCCGTCGAGGCGCACGTCGACGGCGCCAGGGACAAGGGCGCGACCGTGCTCACGGGCGGCCGGACCCGACCCGAGATCGGCCCGCTCTGCTACGAACCGACGGTCCTCGAAGGCGTCACGGACGAGATGGCGGTGTGCGGCGACGAGACGTTCGGCCCGGTCCTCTCGCTCTACTCCTACACCACGGACGACGAGGCCGTGGACCTGGCCAACCGGGGGAGCTACGGACTGTCGGCGTCCGTCTGGTCGAAGGACACCCGCGCCGCCGCCCGGCTGGCGGCCAGGATCCGCGCCGGGTCGGTCAACATCAACGACGGCGCCGCCGCCGCGGCCGGCAGCATCGAGGCCGGGATGGGCGGCATGGGCGACAGCGGACTGGGCCGGCGGCACGGGGCCGAGGGCATCCGCAAGTACACCGAGAGCCAGACGGTCGCCACCCAGCGCCTCATGCCGCTCGGCCCGCCGAAACCGGGCCGGAGCGCGGTGGAGGGCTTCGTGCGCCGCACCAACGGCCAGCTCTCCCTGCTGCGCCGGCTCGGTGTGCGATGAGCGGCCGCACGGCGTCCGTGGGCGAGCGGTGGCGGGCCCTGCGGGCTGCGCAGGGCCCGCACGACCCGGCGGAACTCGACGCGCTGTGGGCGGACCTCGACGTCGTCGACGCGGCGTCGATCCTCGGCCCGTGGCGCGGCTTCGCCTTCCCGACCGGCCACCCCATCGAGAAGGTGCTGGCCACCAGCCGCTGGCACGGCAAGCGGTTCGACGCGCTGGACGACGCCAAACCGCTGATCTGCCGCGCCGACGACGGCAGCCTCACCTCCGACACCGAGGCGGGACGGGGCGGGGCCAGTCTCTGGAACGTCGAGTTCCGCGGCGAGGTGACCGCCACGATGGTGTACGACGGCATGGCCGTGCTCGACCACTTCAAGCGCGTGGACGACACCACCCTCATGGGCGTCATGAACGGCAAGCCCGGACTCGTGCTCGCGGCGGGCCGGCACTTCTACTTCGGCCTGGAGCGCGAGTGAGGACCTCCGTGCTGCTCTCCCGCGGCGCGGGACCCACCGCACTCGTCGAGGCCGAACTGGACGATCCGCGCGCCCACGAGGTGGTCGTCAGGATCGAGGCCGTCGGCGTCTGCCACACCGACCTCGTCACCCGCAAGGCGCTCGGGGACCGGCCCGCCGTGCTCGGTCACGAGGGGTGCGGCATCGTCGAGCGGACCGGCACCGCGGTCGACACGCTCGCCGTGGGGGAGCGCGTCGTGATCTCCTTCGCGTCCTGCGGCCGGTGCGGACAGTGCCGGGCGGGCCATCCCGCCTACTGCGACCTGGCGAGCGCGCTCAACGCGTCGGGGCGGCGGCTCGACGGGACGGCCACGATCCGCGTCGACGACGTCCCGGTGTTCGGCGCCCACTTCGGGCAGTCGTCGTTCGCCGCGGCCGCGCTCGCCGACGCCAGGTCCTGCGTCCCGGTCGGCGACGCGCCGCCGGAGGTCGCCGCCCCGCTGGGCTGCGGATTCCTGACCGGCGCGGGCGCGGTGCTCAACGTCCTGCGGCCGGCCCCCGGCGACCGGCTCCTGGTGGTCGGCGCCGGCGCGGTCGGCACCGCCGCCGCCCTGACCGCCCTGTCCGACGGCGTGGAGGTCGTGGTGGCGGAGCCCGTCGCCGCGCGCCGGGAACTCGCGGTCCGCTTCGGCGCACTGGCCGTCGCCTCCCTGGACGACCCCGTCCCCTCGGTCACCCACGCGCTCGACACCACCGGGCGCCCCGAGGCGATCACCCGCGCCCTCGCCCTGCTGCGGCCCCGGGGAGCGCTGGCCGTGGTCGGCCTCGGGCCCGCGACCGCCGGCATCGACGTGCGGGACCTGATGCTGCGGGGGCTGCACCTGCGCGGCTGCGTCGAGGGCGACGCCGAACCCTCGCTGCTCGTCCCCGAACTGATCCGGCGTCACACCGAGGGCCGCCTGCCCCTCGACGCCCTGGTGACCACGTACCCCCTGGACGACTTCGACCGGGCGGTCTCCGACCAGCGCGCGGGCCTGACGCTGAAACCCGTGCTCATCCCGCCCGGCTGACCCCTCCGCCGTTCTCCCGTTCTCCCGTTCCCTGCTTCCCACCGCCTTCCCGCTCCCTGCCCCATGTACGAGATCAGCCCAGATCGGAGTCCTGATGACGAGTGCGATCCGCGCCGAACGGTCGCTGTACGACGACGACCACGAACTACTGCGCGAGACGGTCCGGGCGTTCGTCGACAAGCACGCCGCACCGCACGCCGACCGGTGGCGCGCCGAGGGCAAGGTCGACCGCGAGCTGTTCCAGGAGGCCGCCCGGGCCGGCATCCTCGGCTTCAACATCCCCGAGGAGTACGGCGGCGGCGGAGTCACCGACTTCCGCTTCAACGCGGTGATCGGCGAGGAGTTCTCCCGCCACCCGGTCTCCGACGGCCTCGCCGGAGTGGGACTGTCCAGCGACATCGTGGTGCCCTATTTCACCGACCTGACCGACGACGAGCAGAAGGCCCGCTGGCTGCCGGGCATCGCCGCCGGCGAGTCGATCGTCGCGGTCGCGATGACCGAACCGGGCACCGGCAGCGACCTGGCCGGCATCGCCACCACCGCCGTCCGCGACGGCGACGACTACGTCGTCAACGGCAGCAAGGTCTTCATCTCCAACGGGCAGAACGCCGACCTGGTCGTCACCGCCGTACGGACCGGACCCGACCGGCACGGCGGGATCAGCCTGCTGGTCGTCGAGGCCGACCGGCCCGGCTTCTCCCGGGGCCGCAACCTGGAGAAGATCGGCCTGCACGCCCAGGACACCAGCGAACTCTTCTTCCAGGACGTCCGCGTGCCGGCCGCCAACCTGCTCGGCGCGGAGGGCTCCGGCTTCAAGTCCCTGATGCGCAACCTCCCCCAGGAACGGATCTCGATCGCCGCCAACGCCGTGGCGTCCATCGAGGGCGTGCTGGAGCGGACCGTGGAGTACGTCAGGGAGCGCAAGGCGTTCGGCCGCACCGTCGGCTCCTTCCAGAACACCCGCTTCCAGCTCGCCGACATGGTCACCACCGCCCGGGTCGGCCGCGCCTACATCGACGACCTCCTCGCCCGGCACACCCGCGGCGAACTGAGCGCCGTCGACGCCGCCGCGGCCAAGTTCTGGGCCACGGAGCAGTACGTCGACATCGTCGGACGCTGCCTCCAACTGCACGGCGCCTACGGCTACATGCTCGAGTACCGCATCGCCCACGACTACCTCGACTCCCGCATCACCACCATCTACGGCGGCACCACGGAGATCATGAAGGAGATCGTCGCGCGCGACCTCGGTCTCTAGACCGGCCGGCGACACGGCAAGCAGGTTCGTCAAGGCCACCCCGGCGCGGTTCACCGGGGTGGCCACCTCGTTTTCGTCCGGCGGGTCGGCCCGGCCGGACCCGTGTCGTTCCCCCGACCCCGCACCGCGTCACCCCGCCTCGACGCGGAAGGCGTTCCTCCAACTCGCCCTGAACAAACGGCACTTGATGGCTCCGGGACGGTCCGGGATCCTCCTTCGGAGGGGGATTGCGGGCGTTCTGCCGGAACCCGGGCCGTCGGGCCGCGGGAGCCGCCGCCCGGTATTCGAAGATTCACCGCGTACGTTCAGGTGACATGCGGGAATTGGGGGGACTTTGTGTGCATAGACTCCCGCCTCGTGACAGAGGCGCACGGCACTTCGGCCGTCGACGACACCACGGCTGACGTGGTCATTCTCGGGGCAGGCCCGGCGGGCCTGGTACTGGCCAACATCCTCAGGGCGCGCGGCATCGACTGCGTCGTCCTGGAGCGTGCCGGGCGCACGCACGTCGAGAACCGGGCCAGGGCCGGCTTCCTGGCCCCGCACGCCGTGCGCGTCCTGGACCGGCACGGCCTGGCCGACGGCCTCGCCCGGCGCGGCCTGACCCACTGCACCTGCGAGTTCCGCACCGACGGCGGACGGTTCCGGCTGGACTACAGCCGCCTCGGCCGCGGCGAACCGCACACCGTGTACCCGCAACAGAACCTGGTCACCGACCTGTTGGCGACCTATCTGCACGCGGGCGGCCGGATCCACTTCGGCGTCGAGGCCGTCGCCGTGCACGACGCGGACGGCGGACGGCCCGCGGTGAGCGTGCGCACCCCGGACGGCCGCCCCGGACGGTGGCGGGCGCGCTACGTCGCCGGGTGCGACGGCCGGCACGGGGCGGCCCGGCGCTCGCTGCCGCCCGGCACCGTCCGCCACCACCACCGCGACCACGGCGTCACCTGGCTCGGCCTCCTCGCCGAGGCCCCGCCCAGCCTGGACGCCGTCGGCTACGCCACCCACGCCCGCGGATTCGCCGGGCACATGGCGCGCACCTCGACCGTCACCCGCTACTACCTCCAGTACGAGCGGGGCGCGGCGCCCGACGCCTGGTCGCAGGAACGGATCTGGGACGAGCTGGACCTGCGGATGCGCGCGGCGGAGTACGGGCCGCTGCGCCGCGGCCCCGTCGTCGACCGGTCGGTGATCGACCTGGAGTCCGACGTCATCGAACCCCTGCGCCACGGTGCGCTGTTCCTCGCCGGGGACGCCGCGAGCCTCATCAGCCCCTCCGCCGCCAAGGGCGCCAACCTGGCCGTCCTGGAGGCCGAACTCCTCGCCCGGGCCCTCGGCGACGCCCTGGTCACGGGCGACGTTGCCGGACTCGACGGATACTCGGCGCGCTGCCTCGAACACATCTGGCGGGCCCAGGAGTTCTCGTACTGGATGATCGCGCTGCTGCACGCCCCGTCCGGAGCGGACGACGAGGCACGGTTCCAGCGCAGGCTGCGGCACTCCCGGATGGCCTCGCTGCGCACCACCCGCAGCTTCCAGGACTGGTTCGCCGAGCACTACGTCGGCGTCTAGCCCGCCCCCTCACCCCCATATCCCCTCATCCCCTCATCCCCTCATCCCCTCATCCCCTCATCCCCTCATCCCCTCATCCCCTCATCCCTTGGCAACTCCAGCTCATCCGCACCGTGGAACGAGGACCCCTCAAGCATGATCACGACGCTGTCGGAAGACACCGCCCGTCTGCGCGCGACCGTCGACTTCGTCAGGGAGCAGGACAGCGGCAGCCTGCTGCCGCTGCTGCTGCCCGGCCTCACCGGCCCCGAACTGCGCACCCTGGTGGAGCGGTGCCGCTTCGCCCACGCCGCGCTCCTGCTCTTCCCCGCCGACGAGCGGGCCCTGCACGCCACGCTGGCCGACGCGGGCCTGCGCGCCGAGGAGACCCGGCCCAGCGTCGTGGTGCGCGAACGCCTCGCCCGCCGCCACCGGCGCGCGCTCGCGGACCTGGACGTCGGCATCCTGCGGCCCGCCGTCACCGGCCGCGACGGCGAACGGCGCACCGTGGAGGTGTTCGCGCTGACCGTGCCGCCCGGCTCCGGCCTGACGGACATCGCCGCGCACGAACGCCGCCACCAGCACGAGGCCCACGTCGCCTTCGAGGTCGCCGACCCGGACCCGCTCGTCCTGCGCGGCCTGTGCGCCGCGTTCGGGCGGCACGGCGCGGTGCCCGACGGCGGCGGCTACAACCCGCACGAGGACGGCACGGTCTTCTACTTCGCCACGGCCGACGACGCACCGGCGCCCTGCCGCCGCGTCGAGCTGTACGTACCCGGCGACCACCGCGCCCTGCTCGCGGCCCACCTGGAGGAGCACCGCGTCCGGCAGCCCGCCGAGGCCCTGCTGCGCCTGCTGACCGGCGCCTGGACCACCCAGGCCCTGGCCGCGTTCGCCCAGCTGCGGGTGGCCGACGTGATGGACCCGGACAAGGCGTACGACCCGGCCGAACTCGCGGCCGGGACCGGCGCCGACGCCGAGAACCTGGGCGTACTGCTCCGGTACCTCGCCATGGTCGGCGTGGTGACGCCCGACGCGGCCGGCGGCGGGTACCGGCTCGCCGGACCGGGACTGCTGCTGCGCACCGGCGGTGCAGAATCGATGCGTCCGCTCGCGCTGCTCTACGGCGGGCCGTTCTACCAGTCGTTCGCCGCGCTCGCCCACACCGTGCGCACCGGCCAGGTCGGCTTCGAGCACGTCTTCGGCGAGAACCACTTCGCGCACTTCGCCCGCGACCCCCACCTCGCCGACCTCTTCGACCGGTCCATGGCCGCCGGCTCCCGGATGTTCGACCCGGTGCCGCACCACCCGGTCCTGGTGGCCGCCGCCGCGACCCCCGGCGCCACCGTCGTCGACGTCGCGGGCGGCACCGGCGAACTCCTCGGCCGGATCCTCGACGCACACCCCGGTCTGCACGGCACCCTGCTGGAGCGCCCGCACGTCGTCGAGGCGGCCGGGGCCGCGCTCGACGCCGCCGGGCACGGTCCGCGCTGCACCCTGCGGACCGGCGACTTCGCCGACGTGCCCGCGGGCGCCCGGGTCTACGTCCTCTCCCGGGTGCTGCACGACTGGGACGACGAACGGTGCCGGGAGATCCTCGGGCACTGCGCCCGGGCCATGGCCGCCGACGCCGACCTGCTCGTCGTGGAACGGCTGCTGCCCGCCGACGGCAGCGCCTCCCTGGCCACCGCCTGGGACCTGCACATGATGTGCAACGTCGGGGGCCGCGAACGCACCGCCGACCACTACGCCCGGCTGTTCGACGACGCGGGACTCACCCTCGTCTCCCACCAGCCCCTGCCGCTCGACGGCAGCGTGCTGCACGTCCGCAGGTCCGGCACCGCGAACTGACCGGAACCGGGTCCTGCCCCGCCGGGGCAGGACCCGGCGGAAGCGGACGCACCCCCTCGGGGGAACTGCCCCGAACCCCTCCCGCACCCCGAATTCCGGTACTAGCGTCGAAGTCCGCACAGACCACCCGCGCATGCCCTCAGCATGTGCGTGGCCGGTACACGGCGACGTATCCGATGGGGCAGGAATGACGGCCACACCCTCGACACCCCGGCTGTTCGAGCGCGAGGTGGAGACGGCCGCCGCGCGCAGGGCGCTGGACGCCCTGCGCGGACCGCGGCACACCGGCGGAGTGATCGTCTACCGAGGGGAGGCGGGCGTCGGCAAGACCGCGCTGCTCGCCCGCGTCGAGGCCGCGGCGCGCGCCACCTGCACCGTGCGCACCGCCAGGTCGGGCGAGTCCACCACCCACCAACCCTTCCACCTCGTGCGGCAGTTGCTCGGCCGCCCGCTCGACGGCCTGCCCCTGGCCGCACCGCGCACCCGGCGGGCGATGACCGTCGCCGGGCCCGCGCTCGGACTCGCCGCCCCCACGGCCGGGCCCGCCGACCCGCAGGGCGTGCGGGACGCCCTGGACACCCTGCTCGCCGAGCTGGCCCGCACCCGGCTGACCACCCCGGACGGCCCGCGCCCGCTCCTCCTCGTCGCCGACGACGCCCACTGGGCCGACGCCGAGAGCCTCACCTGGCTGGCCTCCTGCGCGGACCGGCTCGCCGAGCTGCCCGTCCTGCTCGTCGTCGCCCACCGCCCCGAGGAACTCGCCGACGGGCCGCCCGCGTCCGCCCACCTGCGCCGGCTCGCCCGCGCCGCGCGGCTGCACGTCACCCTGCAGACCCTCAGCCCCGAGGCCACCGGCGACCTCGTGCACGGCGCGCTCGGCGACCCCGCCGACGCCGTGTTCTGCCACGAGGTATGGGCGGTCACCTCCGGCAACCCGTACGAGACCGTCGAACTCCTCGCCAAGTGCTCCGCCCGCGCGCTGCCGCCGACCGAGGCGTCCGCCCCCGTGCTGCGCGAGCTCGCCGACACGGCACGCGGCAGCGGCCTCGTGGCCCGGCTGCGCGAACTCGACCCGGAATGCCATCTGCTGGCATGGTCCGCGGCCGTGCTCGGCACCGACTTCACCGTCCAGGACGCCGCCGACCTCGCCGGACTCACCCTCGAACAGACCCGGCCGCGCGTGCGGTCGCTGCGCGCGGCCCGGGTCCTCGCCGAGGCCGCCGACGGCACCGACCCGGACGACCCGTCCGCCCCGCTCGACTTCCAGCACCCCCTGGTCGGCACCGCCGTCTACCGCAGCGTGCCGCCCACCACCCGCACCGCCCTGCACGGACGGGCCGCCCGACGGCTCACCCGGTCGGGACACGGCCCCGCCGCGATCTCCCGGCACCTCCTGGAGACCCACCCCGACGACGACCACGAAGCGGTCCGGCTGCTGCGCGACGCGGCCGCCGAGCACCTCGCCGTCGGCGCCCCCGAAGCCGCCCGCCGCTGCCTGGAGCGGGCGCTGCAGGAACCCCCGCACGCCCACGAACGCGCCCGCGTCCAGTTCGAGCTCGGCTGCGCCTGTCTGCTCTCCTCCCCGGCGACCACCGTCCACCACCTGCGCACCGCACTCGAACTGCCCGGCCTCACCGAGCAGTTGCGCATCGAGGCCACCCTGCGGCTCGCCCAGGCCCTCGCCCACGGCAACGAGATGGCGGCCGCCGCCCACTGCGTCGCGGGCGCCGCGGCCACCACCCGGCCGGGTTTCCAGCGGCTGCGCCTGCTCGCCGCCGGCTTCATGTACGAGGCGTTCCTCGCCGAGGAGGACGACGGATCGGTCCGCTCCGAACAGCTGACCCTGCTGGCCGACACCCTGCCCGGCACGGACAACGCCGAGCGGGCGCTGCTCACCCTGCGCGCCTTCGACGCGATGCTGCGCGGCGAGGACGCCGAGCGGATCGCCGAGCTGTGCGACCGCGCCCTCACCGACGGCCACCTCGCGCCGGGACTCGGCTGGACCGACACCGAATGGGGCTTCGAGATCCCCGCCCTGCTGGGCATCACGCTCGCCTACGTCGACCGGCTCGACGAGGCCGAGGAACTCTTCGGCAACGCGCTGCGCACCTTCGAGATCGACGGCTGGAGCGGCGCCCACCTGGCCTTCGCGCACGTCCTCTGCGGCGCGGTGGAGCGCAGACGCGGGCGGCTCGTCGAGGCGGAGTCCTATCTGCGCGAGGGGCTGCGGCTCGCCGAGCGGGTCACCGGCCGCGCCACCGTCCAGTGGGACGCGGTCTGCCTCCTCCTCGACACCCTGCTGGCCCGCGGCCACGTCGAGCAGGCCCGACGCCTCGCCGACGACTACGCGTTCGGTCCGCCCTACCCCGACGCGCTGATCCTGCCCGACGCCCGCTCCGTCCGCGCCCGGCTGCTCCTCGCGCTCGGCCGCACCAAGGACGCCAGGGCCGAACTGGAGGCCACGGCCAGGTCGATGACCCGCCGCGGCAGGCGTAACGTCCTCTGGTCGCCGTGGGAGTTCGACCTCGCCGAACTCCTCGCCGACGAGGAACCCGCCCGGGCCGCCGCCCTCGTCGCCGGGGCCCGCCGCGGCGCCGAGGCCTTCGGCACCCGCACCGCGACCGGCGAGGCGCTGCGCCGGGCCGCCGCCCTCGCCCCGCCGGACCGGGCCCGCGCCCTGCTCACCGGCGCCGTCCGGGAGTTGGCCGCGTCCCCGTCCGCGTACGAGGAGGCGCTGGCCCGCCAGGACCTCGCCGAGGCCACCGGCGACCTGACCCAGGCCGGGCGCGCCCTGAACCTCGCCGAGACGTGCGGCGCCGACACCCTGGCCGACCGGGCCCGCGCGACCCTCGCCGCCCGCCCGGACGCCTGAGCCACCCGGCCGTCAGGCGCGACAGCGCAGCATCTCCAGCGGCGGATTGGCGTGGAAGTCCGCCCAGTGCTCCGCGCCGAACGCGGCGAGCCCGGCCGGCGACACCGTCAGCGGCACCCAGGTCAGGTCGCTGAACCCGGCGGCCCGCAGACACGTCTCGTAGACCTCGCGGCGCGGCAGGTTGGCGACGAACGAGACCGGCGGGTCGAGCAGCGCCGTGGTTCGCACCCGGGGGCCGGTCTCCGCCTCGTCGCCGGTCAGTTCGGTGCGGAAGCCGTACCGGTCCGGCGGCGGTCCGTCGAAGCGGAAGTCCGGCGACTGGTTGAGCGCGAAGAGCTCGCCGCCCGGCTTCAGGCTCGCGTGCAGGCTGCGGCACATCCGCTCCGTGGCGGCCACGTCCTCCGCGTAGTTGAGCAGCTGGACCGCCAGCGCGACGTCGAACTGCCGCCCCAGGGACCGCAGTCGGGACACGTCATCCACCTCGTAGTCGATGCCCAGCGGGTCGGCCCGCTCCAACTGCTGGGCCACGGCGACCATTTCGCCGGAGATGTCGATGCCGAGCACGTCCGTGGCACCGCGCCGCCCGAGCTCCCTGCTGTAGAAGCCGGTCCCGCAGGCCAGGTCGAGGACCGACCGGCCGCGCACGTCCCCGACCATGCCCAGGAAGCTGGGCACCACCACGTACTGCTCCAGCGGCAGGGACTTGAAGCCCTCGTAGGCCTCACCGATCTCGTCGTACTGTTGCCCGCTCACCGTACGTTCCTCCCGTGTGACGTGCCGGCCCATGGCGGGCAGTCTCGCCGAACCGCGACAGCGAGCCGTATGGGCGGATCCGACAGAGATCAGGACCCCGGCACGGACTCATGTACGAGCCGTGGGCGCCGGGCGGCGGGCCACGCCGGAGCGGACCGCGGAGATCCGGACGGTGGTGCGTAGGCTGGCGGGCATGCGGATCAGACCCACGCTGAACTGGGAACCCGCCGGTGACCTCCCGCCGGCGACGACCGATCTCACGCCCGTCGTCGAGGCCGTCAGGGCGGGCGGTGTCGTGGTGCTGAGCGGGGCCGGGCTCTCCACCGAGTCGGGGATCCCGGACTACCGCGGCGAGCACGGCTCGCTGCGCCGGCACACCCCCATGACGTACCAGGAGTTCCTCGGCGGCGAGAGCGCCCGGCAGCGGTACTGGGCCCGCAGCCAGCTGGGCCGGCGTGCCATGGGCCTGGCCCGGCCGAACGGCGGGCACCGGGCGGTGACCGCGCTGGTCCGCGCCGGACTCGTCACCGGCGTCATCACGCAGAACGTCGACGGGCTCCAGCAGGCCGCAGGCACGCCGGACGTCGTCGAGCTGCACGGCAGCCTGGACCGGGTCGTCTGCCTCGACTGCGGTGCCGAGTCCGCCCGCGCGGAGCTCGACCGGCGGCTGCGGGCGGCCAATCCGGAGTTCGAGGCGGTCGCCGAGCGGCACAGGACCGCGCAGGTCAACCCGGACGGCGACGTGGAACTGCCCGAGGAGGCGGTGCGGGGGTTCCACGTGGTGCCGTGCGCGGTCTGCGGCACGGGCGTGCTCAAGCCCGACGTGGTCTTCTTCGGGGAGAACGTGCCGCCCGAGCGCGTCGCCCGGTGCCGGGCGCTCGTCGACGGCGCCGACACCCTGCTGGTGCTCGGCTCGTCCCTGACGGTGATGTCCGGGCTGCGCTTCGTGCGGCGGGCCGCGGACGCCGGCATCCCGGTCCTGATCGTCAACCAGGGCCCGACGCGCGGTGACCGGTGGGCGGCAGGCCGCGTCGAGCTGCCGCTCGGCGAGGCGCTGGCCACGGTCGTCGCGAAGACCGGCGCGGGGGCGGCCGACGGGGGTCAGTGAGGGGTCGGCGCCGCGGGGTCGGCGTCCTGGAGCGCGGCGAGCAGGGCGGTCTGCCCGGCCAGGAGCTCGGTGAGGATGCGGCGGGCCGCGCGCAGCAGTTCGGCGACGTCGCCACCGGCGAGGGCGTAGGTGACGGTGGTGCCCTCGCGGGTGGAGACGACGATGCCCGAGCGGCGCAGCACGGCGAGCTGCTGGGAGAGGTTCGAGGGTTCGATGTCGATGTCGATGAGCAGATCCCGTACGGACACCGGTCCGTTCTGCAGCAGTTCGAGGACCCGGATCCGGACGGGGTGCCCGAGCATGCGGAAGAACTCTGCTTTGACCTGGTAGAGGGGCGCCTGCACGGGATCGCTCACTTCCCTGGCTCGGATGGCGTCGTGGAGACGGGGATGACAGCCCAATCCTTCCCGGTCGGCGCCACTGAGTCCGAGAGTTCGGCAGATGCAGAGATGGAGACTTGAAGAAGTCTTCAAGCAACGGGCAAATGAAGGGCGTCGGAGGTCAGACCTCCAGCTGCTCCTCGGTGCGCTTGAGGTGATGGCGCGCCATCGCCAGGTTCGACCGGCCCTTGTCGATGACGAGGTAGATGAACAGACCGTTGCCGTTCTGTCCGGCCACCGGGCGGATCAGGTGGTACTGGGTGCCCAGGGTGATCAGGATGTCCTCGATCTTGTCCTGGATGCCCAGCATCTCCATGGTGCGCATCTTCGAGCGGATCACATCGGTGTTGCCGGCCGCGGCGACGGTCAGGTCCAGGTCCTTTCCGCCGCCCAGCGTGCCGAGCGCCATACCGCTCGTGTAGTCGACGACGGCGGCACCCAGCGCACCCTCGACCTCGGTCAGCAGCGACTTGAGGGACACTTCCACAGTGGACACGGGTTCTCCTCCCCAAAGGACACGAGGGCGGGTTCCAGGCCCTCGCCGGGAACCCTAGGCCGTCGGTCGGCCCCCTGTGTGGCATATGCCGAAAGCGGTCGAATCTCGGCAGGAGTTCACCCCGCGGGCGTTCACCGGGCGGGCAGGACCTGTGCCAGACCGGCCATCACCGGCTCGCGCCGGACGTCGACGTGGGCGAACGTCAGCGCCTCGGCGAGCCGGGGCCGGCCGGCCCCGACGGCCGCACAGATCTGCCGGTGCTCCGCGCAGTGCTGCTGGGCGCCCTGCTCCGTGCCGGTGAGCCGGAACAGCCAGTGCATCAGGCCGAGCGAGGGCTGGTAGGACGACTGGAGCAGCCGGTTCCCCGTCATCGTGACGAGCCCGGCGTGGAAGGCCGTGTTCGCGGCCGCGATGCTCGCCGCGTCCCCGCGCAGGGTCGCCGCCTCGGCCTCGTCCATCACCGCGCGCAGCGCGTCGTGGCTGCCGCCGCCCGCGACGAGCTCGGCGGCCCGCCGCGCGGCGAACACCTCCAGGCTCAGCCGCAGGTCGAAGAGTTCGTCGACGTCGCGGAGCGTGAGGCGGCGCACGCGTGCGCCGCGCCGCGGCTCCAGCACCACGAGCCCCTCGGCGGCGAGCCGCATCAGGGCCTCGCGCACCGGCACGCGCGAGACCCCGAGCGCCTCCGCCAGTTCGCGTTCGCGCAGGCGCGCGTCCGGCTGGTACGCCCCGGAGTGGATGCGGGTCCTGATCAGCTCCTCGGTGCGCTCCGCCTGCGAGGCGCCCGACAGGCCGGCCTCGGCGGTGGCGGCCGTCACCTGCGTGCGCCGGTCGCCGCGCCGCGGAACGCGGGGAACGTCGGGGGGAACAGCGCGGCGGTGTCGCGGCGTTCGGTGTCCCGCTCGCTGTAGGCAGCCCGCATCCGCTCGAAGAGGTGCTGCGCGTCGCGGCGCAGGGCGTCCAGGTCGATGCCGGGCAGGCCGTGGTCGACCAGGACCGGGCGGCCCGCCACCACCGAGTCGGTCGCCTGCCGTGCCGTGCCGTTGAGCAGGAACGTGCGCACCGGGTCGTCCATGACCCCGTCGCGTACGTCGTCGAGCGAGAAGGCGACCAGGTCGGCCTGGGCGCCGGGGGCGATGCGGCCCAGGTCGTCGCGGCCCAGGGCGCGGGCGCCGCCCAGCGTGGCCGCCTCCAGGTAGTGCTCGGCGGGCGCGGCGTCCGAGCGGCCGTCGGCGATCTTCGCCAGGTGGACGCCGACGTCCATGCCGCGGACGAGGTCCGGCGGGAACGAGTCGGTGCCCAGGCAGAGGTTGACCCCGGCCTCGCGGTAGGCGCGGAACGAGTGCAGCATCTCGCCGTAGCGCAGGGAGGTCTGCGGGCAGTGGATCACCGAGATGCCGCTGCGGGCGAGCAGGGCCAGATCGCCGCGGTCCTCGCCGTGAACGGACGGGTGCCGGTCCAGCAGCACCGTGTGCGGGATGAGCAGTCTCGGACTCAACAGGCCGTGCTTGTCCAGGAGTTGAAGGGGCGTCAGGCCGTGGCGGCGCCGGATGATGTCGCGTTCGGCGAGGCCCTGGAGCGCGTGCAGCCGGATCAGGACGTCGCGCTCGCGTCCGATCCGGCCCGTCTCGGCGAGGAGTTCCTCGGTGAGGGTCTCGATCCGGCAGGGGAGCAGGACGCCGGTGAGCAGCGGGTCGCCGAGGGCGTCGAGGTGGTCGAGGAAGCGGACGGCGTCGCGCAGGCCCGCCCGGCCCGCCGCCTCGTCGAGGGCGACGTCCCGGGTGCCGTCCGGCAGGACGACGTTGACGCCCGAGCGGTAGGCGGGGCCGAGGTAGCCGCGCAGGCCGATGCGGCGCGCGGTGCGGGCCGTGTCGACCAGTTCGTCGTAGGGCTCCGCCCAGCTGCTGTGCACCTCGGAGGCGATCGGCATGAAGGTGGTGATGCCGTGCAGGGCGAGCTGGGCCAGCGCGTAGGCGCGCACCGTCGCCCGCTCCTCGGGGGTGAACACGTCGCGGCGGCGGTGGGTGAAGTAGTCCAGGGACCACTGGAGGCCCTTGCCCCGCTCCGGGCCCGCCCACGAGTCGAGGACGAGGTGGTCGATGTCGGTGAGCGCGTCGAGGTCGATGAGGCCCGGCAGCACCAGGGACTCGCCGAGGTCGCGCTCCTCGTCGACCTCGCCGTCGTAGCGGGGGCCGACGTAGACGACGGTGTCGTCCTCCCACACGACCTCGCCGTCCCGCAGCAGCGCGTGGCCGCCGTCCTGGTGGGCGAGGATGTGCCGGGCGCGCCAGCGGGTGCGCATTGTGCCTCCTGGGGTTCGCGGTCGGGTCCGTCGGTGATCGTACGGCTCGGTATACCAGGCTGGGAAGGGTGGAGTGGGGCGCTGCGGGTCCGGAGACCGGCGGTCGGCTGAATGTCCCGTTATCAACCGTAGTTGAGCGCTTCGGTATACCAAATATTGGCCAGCTCTATCGCTGCCGCACTTTCCTGGTATACCGTCCGGCCATCCTTCCCCCGAGCGCCGAATGGATCACGCGACGTGACGGATTCCCCTGTGCTGCCCGCTCGGCCGGCCTCCGGTGCCGACGGCGGCGGCGTGCCCAACGCCCGTTCCCCCGAGCCGGGTTCACCGCCGCCCGCGGTCGCCGCCCGCTCCCTGCTCGGCACCGCCTGGCTGCGCATCCGGCGCAGCAAGATCGCGCTCGCCGCGCTCGCCGTGGTGGTGCTCATGATCCTGTTCGCGGCCCTCGCCCCGGTACTCACCGCCATCGAGGGCCAGGACCCGTACACCACCCGCACCAGCCCCGACGTCCTGGACGACTACGGCACGCCCGGCCTGCCGCTGTCCTACTACCGCTACCCGTCCTTCGACCACTGGCTGGGCGTCGAACCGGGCCTGGGCCGCGACATCTTCGCGCGCATGGCGCACGGCGCCCAGGTCTCCCTGGTCATCGCACTGCTCGCGACCGTCGTCTCCGTCGTCCTCGGCACCGTGCTCGGCGCCGCCGCCGGTTACTTCGGCGGCAAGGTCGACATGGTGATCAGCCGGGTCATGGACCTGTTCCTCGCCTTCCCGCACCTGCTGCTCGTGCTGTCCCTGACGCCGATCCTCCAGTCCCGGCTCGGCGACACGGCACTGGGGGAGGGGAGCCTGCTGCCGATCGCCTCACTGGTGATCATCCTCGGCTTCTTCGGCTGGGCCTATCTCGCCCGCGTCGTCCGCGGCCAGGTGCTCTCCATCCGCGAGCAGGAGTTCGTCGAGGCCGCCCGCGCCTACGGCGCCTCGCACCGCTCGATCATCCTCAAGCAGATCGTGCCCAACGTGATGGGCGTCGTCCTCGTCTACGCCACGATGATGATCCCCACGAACATCACGGCCGAGGCCGCGCTCTCCTTCCTCGGCGTCGGCGTCAAGGACCCCACCCCCTCCTGGGGCCAGATGCTCAACGCCGCCCAGGCCGGCAACTGGTACCTGACCGACCCCTGGTTCCTCGCCGTACCGGCCGGCGCCCTGGTGATCACGGTGCTCGCCTTCAACCTGCTCGGCGACGCCGTCCGCGACGCCCTCGACCCCAAGTCCTCCCGTGGCTGACCCCGTCCACGATCGCCACGAACCCCAGGAGCAGCAGTGAATCGACGCACCGTGGCGGCGCTCGCCCTGACGGTGACCGCCGGGCTGGCCCTCACCGCCTGCGGCGGCCCCAAGCCCCGGCCGGGCGCGGGCTCCCGGGCCCCCGCCGACGCCTTCGACCCGGTGAAGGTCGGCGACGGCGACCGGACCAGGGGCGGCAACGTCAACGTCCTGATGTCCGCCGACTTCCAGACCCTCGACCCGGGCAACAGCAACTACGTCCAGACCGCCAACGTCGGCCAGCTCTACTACCGCACCCTCACCATGGCCAAGGAGGAGGCGGGCAAGCCGCCCACCATCGTCCCCGACCTCGCCACCGACCTCGGCAAGGTCTCCAAGGACGGACTGACCTGGACCTACACCCTGAAGAAGGGCCTGAAGTTCGAGGACGGCTCACCCATCACCGCGAAGGACGTCAAGTACGGCGTCGAGCGCACCTACGCCCGCGACGTCTACACCCAGGCACCGCAGGAACTGAACGCCGCCCTCTCCGACGACGGCTACAAGGGCCCCTACGCCAAGGGCGCGGCCGCCGACTTCAAGGGCATCGAGACGCCCGACGACCGCACGATCGTCTTCCGGCTGAAGCAGCCGTTCGCCGAGTTCCCGGCCCTCGCCTCCCGCTCCAACACCGCGCCCGTGCCGCGCGCCGAGGACACCAAGCTCGACTACACCAACCACCCGGTGTCCACCGGGCCGTACAGGATCAAGTCCTACGACCGCGGCCGCGCCATGAAGCTCGTCCGCAACGAGCACTGGGACCCGGCCACCGACCCGAACCGCAGCGCCCTGCCCGACACCTTCACCTTCAGCCTCTCCACCGCCCAGTCCACCATCAGCCAGCAGCTCCTCGCCGACGCCGACCCCACCGCGCTCACCCTCGACAGCGCGGGCGGCCTCCAGGCCTCCGACGCGGCGAAGCTCGACGACCCCGCCGTCGCCCGGCGCACCGCCTCCGGACTCATCGGCTGCACGGACGTCCTCGACCTCAACACCGAGTCCATCAAGGACCCGCAGGTCCGCAAGGCCATCGCGCTCGCCATCGACCGCAAGGCCATCCACCTCCAGTACGGCGGCGCCCGCTTCGGCAAGCTCACCCAGTCGTACATCAACCCCGACCAGCGCGGCTACGTGCCGCAGCACACCGCCCTCGACCCGGCGGGACAACCGAAGCTCGCCGAGGCGAAGAAGCTGCTCAAGGGCAGGGACGTGCCGAAGAAGCTCGTCTACGGCTACGCCGACGCCACGCCCCGCTACAAGAACATGGGCACCTCGCTCCAGCAGAACCTCAAGCAGCTCGGCATCGACCTCGAACTGCGCTCCATCCCCGCCGCGAACTACTACACGACGCTCGCCGGCAAGAACATGCCCGACATCGCGCGCAGCGGCTGGTGCGGCGGCGCCGACAGCGGCTCGGTGCGCACCACCATCGACCCCAACCTGGGCCCGAGCGTCGACGGGAAGACCTTCGGCTTCTCCAACATCCCCCGCTTCCACGACCCGGAGATCGCCCGGGCCATGTACGCGCTGCGCGGCGAGAACGGCACCAGTGAGGAACTGGGCCGCAAGTGGTCGACGCTCTTCGACCGCGCCATGCAGGACTACCCGCTCGTCCCGCTGATCAGGAACGTCACCCGCAGCGTCGTCGGCTCCGACGTCCGCAACGCGCAGGTCGGCTACTTCTTCGGCGCCATCGACCTGTCGACCGTCTCCGTCGCCTCCGGATCCGACTCGGGAAAGGGGTGACCTGACGTGATCGCCTTCCTGACCCGGCGCCTCGTCGCCACCGTCGTCCTGCTGGCCGTCATCAGCTTCGTCACCTTCACGCTCTTCCACTTCGGGCCCGCCGACCCGGCGGCCGCCGCCTGCGGCCAGGAGTGCACGCCGGAGCGGATCGCCGAGGCGCGCGTCGCCCTCGGCATGGACAAGCCGTTCCTCAGCCAGTACCTGACCTACATGTCCGGCCTGTTCCACGGGCGGACCGTCGGCGCGCCCGGCGCCGAATCGCTGTGCCAGTGGCCCTGCTTCGGCAAGTCCTTCCAGACGAACGAGGACGTCGCCGCCGTCCTGGAGCGCGCCCTGCCCTACACCCTGTCCGTCGCCGTCGGCGCCATCGCCTTGTGGACGGTCGTCGGCGTCACCTTCGGCACCCTCGCCGCGCTGCGCCGCAACAAGCTCACCGACAAGCTGATCGTGGGCGCCGCCTCCGTCGGCGTCTCGCTGCCGATCCCCGTCACGGGTCTGCTTCTGCTGCTCGTCTTCGTGTCGACCCTCGACGTGCTGCCGTTCACCACGAACGCCATCACCTCGCCGTTCGGACCCGCCGGGTTCGACGGCTGGTTCCTCAACTACCTGCTGCCGTGGGTCGCGTTGGCGGTGCTGTTCAGCGCCCAGTACATCCGGGTCACCCGCAGCTCCATGCTGGAGACCCTCGGCGAGGACTTCATGCGCACCGCCCGCGCCAAGGGCCTGTCCAAGGCCGCGATGGTGGTCAGGCACGGCGCCCGCGCCGGACTCACCCCCGTCGTCACCATGCTCGGCCTCGACATCGGACTGCTGCTCGGCGGCGCCGTCCTCACCGAGCAGATCTTCTCGGTGCCCGGCGTCGGCTTCACCGCCGTACGGGCCGCACAGGCCGGCGACCTGCCGCTGACCATGGCGATCACCCTGCTCGCCGCCTTCTTCATCATCGTCGCCAATGTCGTCGTCGACGCCGTCTACGCCGTCATCGACCCGCGAGTGAGGGCCGCCTGATGACCACCACCACCGACCAGCCGCTGCTGCGGATCAGGGACCTGCACGTCGCCTTCCCCACCGACGACGGGCTCGTGCACGCCGTCAACGGCATGGACCTCACCCTGGCCAGGGGCGAGACCGTCGGCATCGTCGGCGAGTCCGGCTCCGGCAAGACCGTCACCAGCCAGGCCCTGATGGGCCTCCTCAAGGAGACCCGCGCCCGCGTCACCGGCGAGATCCTGCTCGACGGCACCGACCTCAACTCCCTGTCCGAGGACCGGATGCGGGCCTGGCGCGGCAAGAAGATCGCCATGATCTTCCAGGACCCGCTCTCCGCGATGCACCCCTTCCACAGCGTCGGCGCTCAGATCGCCGAGGCGTACCGGGTCCACAACAAGGTGTCGAAGAAGGCCGCCACCGCGGTCGCCGTCGACATGCTGGGCCGCGTCGGCATCCCCGACCCGAAGCGCCGCGCCGCCGCCTTCCCGCACGAGTTCTCCGGCGGCATGCGCCAGCGCGCCATGATCGCCATGGCGCTCGTCTGCGAACCCGAACTCCTCATCGCCGACGAGCCGACGACCGCCCTCGACGTCACCGTCCAGGCGCAGATCCTCGACCTGCTCGGCGAACTCCAGCAGGAGACCGGCACCGCCGTCGTCCTCGTCACCCACGACCTGGGCGTCGTCGCCGAGGTCTGCCACCACGTCGCCGTCATGTACGGCGGACAGTGCGTGGAGCGGGGGAGCGTCCGCGAACTGTTCCGCGACCCCCGCCACCCCTACACCCAGGGTCTGCTCGCCTCGATGCCGACGCTCGGCGACGACGGCGAACGGCTGCGCCCCATCCCGGGGTTCCCGCCCTCGCTCACCGCGCTGCCCGCGGGCTGCCTCTTCGCGGACCGCTGCCCGCAGACCCATCGCGTACCGGACGGCCGGTGCCACAGCGAGCGCCCCGCGTTCCTGACCGGTGACGCGGCCGACCACCCCTCCCGGTGCCACCAGGAGACGCTCGCCACCGCCGAGGAGGCCGCACGATGACGTCCACCACCGCCGCAACCCCGCTCCTCGAGGCCGAGGGGCTGACCAAGCACTTCCGTGGGCGGGGCGGCCTGCTGGGCCGCGGCGGCGCCCCGGTCAAGGCCGTCGACGGCGTCAGCTTCTCCGTCGGCGCCGGACAGACCCTCGGGCTCGTCGGCGAGTCCGGCTGCGGGAAGTCCACCACCGGACGACTGCTGATGCGCCTGCTCGACCCGACCTCGGGCACCGTGCGCCTGCACGGCCGCGACATCGCGGCGATGAACCGGGCGGAGGCGCAGGAGTACCGCCGCCAGGTGCAGATGGTCTTCCAGAACCCGTCCTCGTCCCTCAACCCCCGCCAGTCCGTCGGCGCCGCCATCGCCGCCCCGCTGCACGCCCAGGGCATCGACCCGCCCGGCGGCATCCGGACCCGGGTGCGGGAGCTGATGGACCGGGTGGGCCTGCGCCCCGACCACTACAACCGGTTCCCGCACGAGTTCTCCGGCGGCCAGAAGCAGCGCGTCGGCATCGCCCGCGCCCTCGCCCTCGAACCCCGCCTCATCATCTGCGACGAACCCGTCTCGGCCCTCGACGTGTCCGTCCAGGCGCAGGTCGTCAACCTGCTCCAGGACATCCAGGCCGACACCGGGGTCTCCTACGTCTTCATCGCCCACGACCTGTCCGTCGTACGGCACTTCGCCGACCGCGTCGCCGTCATGTACCTCGGCCGGATCATGGAGAGCGGCGTCACCCGGGACGTCTTCGACGACCCGCGCCACCCGTACACCCGGGCCCTGCTCTCCGCCGTCCCGCAGCCCGACCCCGAGGCGGACCGCGGCCGCCGGATCCGGCTGACCGGCGACCTGCCCACCCCCGCGAACCCGCCCTCCGGCTGTGTGTTCCGCACCCGCTGCCCACTGCGCCCGCGCCTCGACGAGGCCGAACAGGCGCGGTGCGCGGGGGAGGTGCCGCGGACGGCCGACGACGGCGCCCCCGCCTGCCACTTCGCCGACCGGGCCCTCGCGGCCCACTGAACCCCCCACCACACCACCTACGTAAGGAAGTTGCACCCCATGCTGATCCGTGACGTCCGCCCCTGGGGCGGCGAGCGCAGCGACGTGACCCTCGACGGCACCCGGATCGCCGCGATCCGCCCGCACGACCCGGCCGCGGCGCCCGCGGGCGACGTCGTCGAGGGCCGCGGCCGGCTGCTCCTGCCGTCCTTCAGCGACGTCCACGTCCACCTGGACTCCACCCGCGTCGGCCTGCCGTTCCGCCCGCACACCGGCGGCCCCGGCGTGTGGACGATGATGATGAACGACCGCGAGAACTGGCGCGACGCCGAGGTCCCGCTGCCCGAGCGGGTCGCCGGGACCCTGGAGCGCATGATCGCGCGCGGTACGACGCGGGTGCGCACGTACGCGCAGGTCGACGTGGACTGCAAGCTGGAGAAGTTCGAGGCCGTCGTCGCCGCGAAGGAGAAGTACGGGCATCTCGCCGACGTCCAGATCATGACGTTCCCGCAGGCCGGCATCCTGCGCGAGCCCGGCACCGCCGACTACCTGGAGGCGTCGCTCAAGGCGGGCGCCGACGTGATGGGCGGCATCGACCCCTGCACCCTGGACCGCGACCCCAAGGGCCACCTGGACGTCGTCTTCGGGCTCGCCGAGAAGTACAGCGTCGAGGTCGACATCCACCTCCACGAACCCGGGGAACTCGGCGTGTTCTCCACGGACCTGATCCTGGAGCGGGTCCGCGCCCTCGGCATGCAGGGCAAGGTCACGATGTCGCACGCCTACGAGCTCGGCTCCGTGAACGAGTCCACCAGCCGCCGCCTCGTCGAGGAGTTCGCGGAGCTCGACATCGCCATGGCGACGGTGGCGCCCGCCGCCCGCAACCAGCTCTCCCTGGTCGCCCTCACCGAGGCCGGCGTCCGCGTGGGCCTCGGCGAGGACGGCCAGCGCGACTACTGGAGCCCGTACGGCAACTGCGACCTGCTCGACCGCACCTGGCAGCTCGCCTTCACCAACAACTTCCGCCGCGACGACCACATCGAGATGTGTCTGGCGGTGGCGAGCACGGGCGGCGCCTCGATCATGAGCCACGACGTCCCGCGCCTGACCGGCGTCACCGACCGACCCGGCCTCGCCGTCGGCGACCGCGCCGACCTGCTGCTCGTCGACGGGGAGACCCCGTCGAGCGCGGTCATGGACCGGGGCACCGACCGCACCGTGCTGCACGACGGGCGGGTCGTGGCCGAGGGGCTCGCGCTGGTCCGGGGCGCCTGACGGGTCCGGTCAGGTCCGGGCCGCGCCCGGACGGGCCTGCGGGGGACCGCCGTCGCGCGCCGCGCACGGCGGTCCCCCGTTCCGTCAGATCCCGGGGAGACGCTCCGTCACGGCCCGGGAAACCCCGGCGACTCGGCGAGTTCCCGCGCCGCCGCGCTGATCAGCCGGGTCACCGCGTCCGCCGCCTCCGCCCCGCGCCCCGCCGCCACCGCGTCCAGGACCGCCCGGTGCCCGGGCAGCGAGGAGGCGACGGCGCCGGGCGTCTGGGCGCTGATCGCGAAGTGGTGGCGCAGCGCCACGTCGATGGCCCGGCCCAGGGAGCCGAGGAGCCGGTTGCCGCCGGCGGCCAGGAGCGTGCGGTGGAACACGGTGTCCGCCTCCACGTAGGCCGCCCGGTCGCCGCGCGCCTCGGCCTCCTCCATCGCCGCCAACGCGTCCCGGAGCGCGTCTAGTTGATCCGGCCGGCGGTGCCGCGCCGCGAGACGGGCCGCCTCCGGCTCGACGATCCGACGCAACTCGCCCGTCTCGCGCAGCAGTTGACGGGGATCGCACTCCTGCTGCCAGGCCAGCACGTCCCGGTCCAGATGGTTCCAGCGGTCCGCCGGCAGCACCCGGGTGCCGGTGCGCGGGCGGGTGGCGAGCATGCCCTTCGCCGCGAGCGCCTTCACCGCCTCCCGCAACGCGCCGCGGCTGACGCCGAGTTCGGCCGCCAGCCGGTCCTCCACGGGCAGCGCCTCACCGACGGGGAAGTCGCCCCCGACGATGCGGCGGCCCAGTGCGTCGACGATCTGCTGATGGCCCGTCCGGCTCCCCGTGATCTCCGCGCCGTTCGTCACGACTCTCTCCACGGCCCCGTGCGCACCCCCTGGACGGATTCATCGAATCATTCAATGATTGCCCGGCATCGTACGCGCTTGCGTCCCCCGTGGCTCCCCGGAGTCCGTCCACGTGGAGGAGTGACCCGCATGTCCGAAGGACGACGCAGTCAGGCCTGGTTCGGCGCCGCGGGCCGTGGCGGCATGGTGTACCGCTCGTGGATGCGCAACCAGGGCTTCGGCCCCGAGGTCTTCGACGGCCGGCCGGTGATCGGCATCGCCGTCTCCGCCTCCGAACTCGCCCCCTGCAACGCCCACTTGACCCGCGTCGCCGAAGCGGTGAAGCGCGGCGTGTGGCAGGCCGGGGGCTTCCCCCTGGAGTTCCCGACGATGGCGACGGGCGAGACGCTGATGCGGCCCACCGCCATGCTGTACCGCAACCTCATGGCCATGGAGGTCGAGGAGCTCATCCGGGCCAACCCGCTCGACGGCGTGGTGCTGCTCTCCGGCTGCGACAAGACGACCCCGGCCATGCTCATGGGCGCCGCGAGCGTCGACCTGCCCGCGGTGATGGTCACCGGCGGCCCCATGCTCAACGGCAAGTTCCAGGGCCGCGACGTCGGTTCGGGCACGGCCGTGTGGCAGATGGAGGCCGAGGTGAAGGCCGGGCGGATGACCGAGGAGGAGTGCTTCTTCGCCGAGGGCTGCATGGCCCGCTCGAACGGCCACTGCATGACGATGGGCACCGCCTCCACCATGGCGTGCATGGCGGAGACCCTCGGCATGCAGCTGCCCGGCTCCGCCACCTGGCCCGCCGTCGACATGCGCCGCTACGAGACGGGGCAGGCCGCGGGCCGCCGCATCGTCACGATGGTGGAGGAGGACCTGCGGCCGTCCCGGATCCTCACCCGCGAGGCGTTCGAGAACGCCGTCCGCACCAACGCCGCGATCGGCGGCTCCACCAACGCGATCATCCACCTCACCGCCCTCGCCGGACGCGTCGGCGTCCGGCTCGACGCCGAGGACTTCGACCGGCTCGCCCGCGACGTCCCGACGCTGCTCAACCTGATGCCGTCCGGGACCTACCTCATGGAGGACTTCTGCTACGCGGGCGGGCTCCCCGCCGTCCACCACGAACTCGTCCGCGCCGGGCTGCTGCGCGGCGACCAGCTCACCGTGACCGGCCGCACCCTCGCGGAGAACGTCGCGGACGCCGAGCGGACCGGCGACGACGTCATCACCCCCGTCGACGCCCCCTTCCAGCCGGCCGGCACCGGCACCGCCGTCCTGCGCGGCAACCTCTGCCCGGACGGCGCCGTCGTCAAGCAGTCCGCGGCGTCACCGCACCTGCTCACCCACACCGGCACGGCCCGCGTCTTCGACTCCCCGGAGGCGTACCACGCGGTCTGCGACGACCCGGACCTGGACGTCGACGCCGACACCGTCCTCGTCATCCGCGGCGCGGGACCCAAGGGCTACCCCGGCATGCCCGAGGTGGCCAACGTGCCCGTGCCGACCAGACTGCTGAAGGCGGGCGTCACCGACATCGTGCGCGTCTGCGACGGCCGGATGAGCGGCACCGGCTACGGCACGGTCGTGCTCCACGTCGCCCCCGAGGCCGCGGTCGGCGGCCCCCTCGCACTCGTCAGGGACGGCGACACCATCACCCTCGACGTACCCGGACGAACCCTCGAACTGAACGTTCCCGACGAGGAGTTGGCGCGGAGGAAGGCCGAGTGGAAGCCGCCCGTGCCGCACCACACCAGCGGCTACGCATGGCTGTACACGCAGCACGTCGAAGGCGCCGACCGGGGCGCCGACTTCGACTTCCTGCGCGGGTGCCGCGGACACGCCGTCCCCCGCGACTCGCACTGACCCGACCCCAGGAGCACGCATGACCCTCACCCCCGAGGCCGTCCTGCCCGACGACGCCGCGTCCGCCCTCCTCGTCGCCCGGGTCCACGAACCCGAGTGGGACGGCCCCTGCGTCGCGGCGATCCGCGACGGACACGCCGTCGACCTCACCGCCCACGCCCCCACCGTCTCCGACCTCCTGGAACGCGACGACGCCCACCGTCTCGTACGGGACGCGGAGGGCGGCAGGCGCTGGCCGCTGACGGACCTGCTCGCCGCGACGGCCACCGGCCGGCGGGACCTGCCCCATCTGCTGGCCCCCGTCGACCTCCAGGTCATCAAGGCCGCCGGCGTCACGTTCGCGGAGAGCCTCATGGAACGCGTCATCGAGGAACGCACCGGCGGCGACCCGTCCCTCGCCGCCCGCACCCGCGAACGCCTCGCCGCCTCCGTCGGCGCGGTGACCGCGGTCCGCCCCGGCTCCCCGGAGGCGGCGAAGGCGAAGGAGATCCTCCAGGCCGACGGCCTGTGGTCGCAGTACCTGGAAGTCGGCATCGGCCCCGACCCCGAGGTGTTCACCAAGGCCCCGGTCCTCGCCGCCGTGGGCACGGGCGCACCGATCGGCGTCCTCGCCTCCTCCGGGTGGAACAACCCGGAGCCGGAAGCCGTCCTCGCCGTGGACTCCCGCGGCCGGATGCGCGGCGCGCTCCTCGGCAACGACGTCAACCTCCGGGACGTGGAGGGCCGCAGCGCGCTGCTGCTGCCCCGCGCCAAGGACAACAACGCGTCCTGCGCCCTCGGCCCGTTCCTGCGCCTCTTCGACGAACGCTTCGGCCCGGACGACGTACGGGAGCTGGAGATCGGTCTCGAAGTGACGGGCACGGACGGCTTCGTGCTGCACGGCAGCAGCTCCCTGCGCCGGATCAGCCGCGACATCGGCGACCTGGTGGCGGCCGTGCACGGCGACCACCACCAACACCCCGACGGATTCGTCCTGTTCACCGGCACCCTGTTCGCGCCGACCGAGGACCGGGACGCGCCCGGCGAGGGATTCACCCACCACGAGGGCGACGTCGTCCGCATCTCCAGCCCACGCCTGGGCACCCTCGTCAACACCGTCACGACGAGCGAGGCGGCACCCCCGTGGGAGTACGGCCTGCGGCGCCTGATGCGCAGTCTGGCGGCCAGGGGCGTCCTGTGATCCGCTGGCCGTCGCCGCGCTCCCCGGGCAGGATGGGACGGGAGTGAACCTGTCGGGGGCGGCGGTGCCGGAGGGGGCGGCGTGCGGGGGAGCGGGCACGGGGACAACAGAATCTCGGGCGGTACCTTCCACGGGCCCGTCGTCCAGGCGCGGCACGTGGACATCACGTACGCCGCTGCCGCGCCGTCGCACCGGGAGCGGCTCGTCGGCGCCGTGGGCGGCGCGGCGTTCGGCGCCCTGGCGGTGCTGCTCGCGCTCGGCCACGGCGCCGACCTCGTGCGCTTCGGGACCGCCGCCCGCTGGCTGACCGTCGCGGGCTGCCTGGCCGCCGCCGTCCTGCTGCCGTTCCTGCCGTCGCTGCGGGTGCGGCGCGAGCGCCGGATCGCCACGGCCCCGGTCGCCGCCGACCGCCTCGACGCCGCCGCCCGCTCCCTCGCCGACATGCTGACGGCGCAGTACGCCGGCGAGGAGCGGCACGGCCGGATCGGCGACCCGATGGCACTGCCCGTGCGCTGGCGGGCCGCCGAGCCGGACCTCGCGGACCACCCGGTGAGCCTGCTGCCGGAAACCGGCGGAGCGGGTCAGGTCCCGGTCCTGGAG
Organism: Streptomyces sp. KL116D; assembly: GCF_030766975.1. Taxonomy (NCBI): domain Bacteria; kingdom Bacillati; phylum Actinomycetota; class Actinomycetes; order Kitasatosporales; family Streptomycetaceae; genus Streptomyces; species Streptomyces sp. KL116D. The sequence goes on from NZ_JASERH010000103.1 coordinate 139,747, forward strand.
GGCGAGTTCCTGCGCATCGCCGAACAGTACGACGCGCTGCCGCGACGCCGGCTCGCGATCCTCGGCGGCCCCGGTGCCGGCAAGTCCGTGCTCGTGGTGCGCCTGGCCCGCGAACTGCTGCGCCGCCGCACCGGGCGGGACGCCGAACCGGTGCCCGTGGTGCTGCCCCTGGCGTCCTGGAACCCGCGCGAGACACCGTCCGTGTGGTGGTGGGCGGCCGGCGAACTGGCCCAGGCCCACCCCTCCGCCGTCACGGTCCCCGGCGCGGCCCGCCGCACGGTCGCCCATCGGCTGATCACCTCCGGCCGCGTGCTCCCGGTCCTCGACGGATTCGACGAACTGCCCGCGTCCGCCCGGGTGGACGCCCTGCGGCAGCTGCGCACCGGACTGCACGGCGACGTACCCCTCGTGCTCACCAGCCGGGTCGCCGCGTACCGCGACGCCATGCGGCAGGGCGACGTCCGGCTGCCCGGCATGGCGGCGGTCGAACTGCGGCCCCTCGACGTGGAGGACGTGCGCGGGTACCTGCTGCTGTCCGCCCGCCCCGGCGCGGACCACCGCAGCAAGTGGGACCCGGTGCTCACCGCCCTGACGGACGGCGGCACCGCGCAGGCCCGGCGGCTGCGCGGCGTGCTGCGCACCCCGCTGATGGTGGCCATGGCACGGGTCGTCTACAGCGACAGCTCGGCGCGGCCCGCCGAACTGCTCGACCCCGAGGCGTTCCCCACCGCACGGGCGCTGCGGCGCCATCTGCTCAGCTCGTTCGTCGACGCCGCGTACGCACCGGACGGCGACGCCCCCGACCACCACCGGCGGAGCTGGACACCCGGCCAGGCGCGGCACTGGCTCGCCCAACTGGCCGCGGAGGAACGGCGGACCGGCCGCCGGGACATCGCGTGGTGGCGCCTGGAACGCATGCTGCCGCGCGGCGCCCTGCTGCTGCTCGTCCTGCCCGTCGCCGCCGCGGCCGCCGTGGCCGTCGGCACGGCACGGCTCCCGTGGGCGGACGGGTACCAGGACGTGCCGGTCCCGCGAGGGGCGGTGGCCGCGCTGCTGGTGGCGGCCGCCGCGGTCGTGGGGCGGTACGGGGTCCGCCGGGACGCCCCGGTCGTCCCCCAGCGCCTGGTCAGGCCGGGGCCGCAGGACGTCCTGGCGTCCGTCCGGCAGTTCACCGTCCCCCTGCCGTTCACCCTGGGCGCGCTGGCTCTGCTGTTCCCCTCCATCGGAGTCCTGCCGTCCCTCGGGGTACTCCTCGCCGCGTGGATCCTGCACGCGACGGGCGGCGCCCTGCGCCGGCCCGCCGACCCGGAGGCCCACGGACCCCTGGAACTGCTGCGCGCCGACCGGCGGACCGTGCTCACCCTGGGAGTCGTCCCGGCACCGCTCGACGGCGCGGGGCTGCGCTTCCCCCTCGGGGCCGTGGCCGTCCTCGCGGGGGCGGTGCTCGTCTGGGGGCGCGGGCTCGGCCGGGACGCGGTGGAGCCCGCCCACTGGTTCGTCCTCGCGGCGACCGCCCTCGTCGCGGCCGCGGCCCTCGGGTTCGCGGCGTCGGCATGGGGCCGGTACTGCCTCGCCCGGACCTGGCTCGCGCTGAGCGGCCGCATGCCGTGGCAGCCGATGTCCTTCCTCCAGGACGCCCACCGGCGCGGGGTGCTCCAGCGGACGGGAGCCTTCTACCGGTTCCGCCACCTGGAGCTGCGCAACGAACTGGCCGCCGCACCACGGTCGGAGCCAGGACCGGAACTGGAGCTGGCGCTCCGGCAGCGTCCGCGGCTGCGGTTGCCCGACCGGCAGCGGGTCACCGCCGCACTGGGGGCCCTCGTCGCCGTGCCCGCCGCGTTCGTCCTCCTCGCGGGCGCGCTGGGCGGCCCGCCCGCCGCGGGCCCGGTCCGTGCCCTCGCCCCGGCCTGCACCCTGCTCACGGAGCACGACCTGCGCGGCTTCCTCGCCGACCCCGTCCGCGTCCCCCGCGACCCCCGGCCCGGCGTGGTGCTGCCCGCCGCCGGGTCCATGCGGTCCTTCGCCGTGCCGACGGCCGGATCCAGCGGCTGCACGTACACCGAAGGCGCCGCGCTGCGCCCGGGGGCGTGGATCGGCGTCGGCGTCGGGTTCACCGCGGCCAGGGACCGGCGCAGCAGCAGCTCCTGGGCGGACCGGTGGGCGCGGTCGCCGACGATGTGGGGCGAGGCGAAGGCGGTGTCCGGGATCGGCGACACCGCGTTCCAGGGCACCTGGCCGGTGCCGGGCGAGGACCCGGTCCTGCGCGCGAAGACCCCGTCGTACACCTCGCCCATGGGCCGGGTGCGGGCGAGCGCGGACAACATGGTCGTCACGGTCGACGTCGGCCTGGAGTTCGCCACCGAGGCCCAAGTCCTCGACGCGGCACGGCTGGTGGCCCGCACGGTGCTGCGCAACGCCGGCCGGCTGGGACCGCCGGAGCCGGGGGAGCGGGCCCTGCGCGACGCGGTCGTGCCACGGGCTCCGGGGCAGTCCCGGTTCGGGCTCTACGACGCGAAGGCCGGGGGCCGGCTGACCGGCGCCACCTGGGCCGCCGACGACCCCTCCTCGGTTCTCGGCTTCCACTCCGGCTACTTCTGGCTGGCGCTGAGACTGCCGCGCGGGACGCGCTGCGACGGGGCGGGCGCCGGAGTCTTCACCGACGACGTGACCTGCACCGCCGACACCCCCGAGGGGCCGGTGCGCCTCACCCTGGCCGTCCACCACTGCGACGGCGCGTGCACCACCCGCGAGCGGGACGACTTCTACGCGGACCGCCCCGCGCCCTACGCCGGCTCGCTGTCCCGGCACGACGCGCACACCCGCTTCCGCGTGCAGGAGGCTGCGGACGGCGCCGCCACCGCCCATCTGGTGCGCGGACTGCGGTCCTGGTGGCGGACGCCCACCTGGAACGGCCGGAAGAACACGGCGCGACGGCCGCTCGACTTCTACCTCTGGCTCCGCGTCACCACCCCGCCGGGCCGGCGGGCCCTCGCGGAGAAGGTCATCAACGACGCGTACCGGCAGCGCCCGGCCGACGGGGCGTGAGGACCGAGGGCTTGGTGAGCACTCAGAAAGCGACAGAATCCGACGGCGTCATTGTGGCGATTGTGTTGTGTTCCTAGGGTGGGCCCTGCTCAACAGCCCGTCAGGCCCCATTGGTTGCACGTGTCCGCACTCGTGGAAGGGCACCTCATGACGCACCCGCACCCCCACCCGCACGTCCACCCCCACCCCAGCACGTACCTCAGCCGCCGTCGGCTCCTGGAGGCGGGCGCCGCCGTCGTCGGCGGGCTCGCGCTCTCCTCCGCCCTGCCCGCCGCAACCGCCCGCGCCCTCGCTGCCGCCGCCGGCGTCGACGCCACCGGTGACGAGTGGAACGGCCACATCGACCTCTTCCAGCTCGGCACCGAACCCCCGCACACCACCCTCATGCCGTACGAGAACGTCCAGCGGGCCCTCGCCGCCGACCGCACCCGCTCGGCGTACCGGCAGAGCCTCGACGGGGACTGGAAGTTCAAGTACGTCGACCGGCCCGCGGACAAGCTCGACGACTTCCACCGCACCGATCTCGACGACTCCGGCTGGGAGACGATCCCCGTCCCCTCGGTCTGGCAGCTGCACGGGCACGACTTCCCGATCTACGTCAACATCACCTACCCGTGGTGGGGACCCAACGGCCTCGGCGAGGAGCCCCAGCCGCCCGCCGCGCCGACCGCATACAACCCGGTGGGCCAGTACAGACGCACCTTCACCGTGCCGAAGGGCTGGGCGGGCCGGCGGACCTTCCTGCACTTCGAGGGCGTGAAGTCCGCCCACTACCTGTGGGTCAACGGGCAGTTGGCCGGCTACCACGAGGACTCGTACACGCCCGCCGAGTACGACATCACCCCCTATCTGACCGACGGCACCAACCACGTCGCCGTCGAGGTCTACCGCTACTCCGACGGCGACTGGCTCGAGGACCAGGACATGATCCGGCTCAGCGGGATCTTCCGGTCCGTGTACCTGTACTCGACGCCCACCGTCCACCTGCGGGACTTCCGCCTCGACACCCCCCTGGCGGACGGGTACACCAGCGCGAGCCTGTCGGTGACGGCCGCCCTGCGGGACTACGGCGGCGAGGCCGACGGCGACGCGTACACCGTCGAGACACAGCTCTACGACCCCGACGGCCACGCCGTGTGGACGCGGCCGCTCACCCAGCGCCTCACCCTCGCCGACGGCGAAGCCGAGGGCCAGGACGCCAAGTCCGTGCCCTCGCCCCGGCTCTGGTCCGCCGAACAGCCGCACCTCTACACCGCCGTGCTCCGGCTCCGCGACCCCGCGGGCAAGGTGACCGAGACGCTCTCGCACCGCGTCGGCCTGCGCGAGTTCGCGCTGCGGGACGGGCTGATGCGGATCAACGGGAAGCCGGTCTCGCTGCGCGGCACCAACCGCCACGAGATGCACCCGGACCGCGGCACCGCCCTCACCCGCGACGACCTGGTGCGCGACATGACGGTCATCAAACAGGCGAACATCAACTCCGTCCGCACCTCGCACTACCCGAACAACCCGCTCTGGTACGAACTCGCCGACGAGTACGGCCTGTACCTGGTCGACGAGACGAACCTGGAGACGCACGGCGTCCGCGACGCGTACCCCGCGAGCAAGGACGACTGGAGCAAGGCGTGCGTGCAGCGCGCGCGGAACATGGTCCACCGCGACAAGAACCACGCCTCCGTGGTCATCTGGTCGCTCGGCAACGAGGCCGGGTCGGGCTCCACCTTCAAGGCCATGCACGACTGGATCCGCTCCTACGACACGACCCGGGTGATCCAGTACGAGGGCGACGACAGCCCCGGCGTGAGCGACATCCGCTCCGCGATGTACGAGTCGCCGACCCGGGTGGAGGCACGCGCGAAGGACACCTCCGACACCCGGCCTTACGTGATGATCGAGTACGCCCACTCGATGGGGAACTCGACCGGCAACTTCAAGGAGTACTGGGACGTCGTCCGCCGCCACGACGTCCTCCAGGGCGGCTGGATCTGGGACTTCGTCGACCAGTCGCTGAGCTGGCCGATGCCCGCGCGCACCCTGCTGACCGAGACGGGACCGCTGGGGCTTGCGGGCGAAGTCATGCCCGCCTCCGCGGAGTTCACCCGCGAGAAGGGGGTGACCGGGGCGACCGTCTTCGCCCGCGACGACCGCCTCGACCTCACCGGTTCGCTGACCCTCGAAGCCTGGTTCACCCAGCACGTCCGCTACGGCCACCAGCCGGTCATCGCCAAGGGCGACACCCAGTACGCGCTCAAGCTGTCCGACCGGACCCTGGAGTTCTTCATCTGCTCCGACGGGCAGTGGATCGCGGTCAACTGGACGACCCCGGCAGAGGGTTGGACCGGCGTCGAGCACCACGTGGCGGGAGTCTTCGACGCGGACGCCGGGACACTCACCCTGTACGTCGACGGCGAGGCGAAGGCCACCAGGACCACCGACCGCAGACCGACGAACAACACCGCACCCCTGTGCCTGGCCTTCGACCTCGACAACCCGACGCGGGAGTTCAGCGGTTCGGTGCGCCGGGCCCGGGTGTACGCGCGGGCGCTCACCGCCGGACAACTCGCCGACGACGGTCGGAAGCCGGACGGCGACGGCGTACGGTTCTGGTTCGACGCGCGGACCGCGGGCCACGAGGCGGTCGGGGCCGGCGGGAAGCAGAAGACGTTCTTCGCGTTCGGCGGCGACTGGGGCGACAACCCCAACGACGGCGCGTTCGTCGCCGACGGCATCGTCACCGCGGACCGCGGCCACACCGGCAAGATCACCCAGGTGAAGCGCATCTACCAGGCGATCGGCGCCCGCCCCAGGGACGGCGGCGCCCCCGGCCAGGTCACGCTCACGAACGAGAACCTCTTCACCAACCTCCGCGCCTACGACGGAACATGGGAGCTCTCCGCCGACGGCGAGGTCGTCCGGCGCGGAAGGCTGGCCCGCGCACAGCTCGACGTCGCCCCCCTGTCCGACCACGACATCACCGTGCCGGTCGGCCTGCCCGCCGCCCCCGCGCCCGGCAGCGAGTACTTCCTCCAGCTCTCCTTCACCACCAAGGAGAAGACCCCCTGGGCGGACCCCGGGTTCGAGGTCGCCCGGATCCAGCTCCCGCTGGACGCCGACAGCCCCGACGTCACCCCCGTGCCCCTGGGCTCCGTACCGACCCTGTCCTACGAGGACGGCAAGGCCGAAGTCACCGTCGACGGAACCGACTTCACCCTCGTCATCGACAAGTCGACCGGGACCATCACCTCGTACGAGGCACACGGCACCGCGCTGCTCGGCGACGGGCCCGCACCCAACTTCTGGCGCGCGCCCACCGACAACGACCGCGGCAACGGCCAGCACGTCCGCAACCAGACCTGGCGCGACGCGGGCACGCACCGCGAGGTCACGGACGTCACCGTGCGCGGCATCGACGGCCGCGCCGTCGAGATCGCCGTGCGGGGCACCCTGCCGACGACCACCGAGTCCACGTACACGACGACGTACACCGTGTTCGGCAACGGCGAGATCAAGGTCGACAACACGGTCCGTCCGGGCGCCGGTTCGCTCCCGTACCTCCCCGAGGTCGGCACGATCCTGCGGCTGCCCGCCGCCCTCGACCGGCTGCACTACTACGGCCGCGGACCCGAGGAGAACCACTGGGACCGCAACGACGGTACGGACGTGGGGACGTGGTCGTCGACGGTGGCCGAGCAGTGGAGTCCGTACATCCGGCCCCAGGAGAACGGCAACAAGACCGACGTCCGCTGGGCGGCCCTCACCGACCGGCGCGGCCGCGGGCTCCTGGTGAGCGGCGAGCCGCTCGTCGAGATCAACGCCTCGCACTTCACGCCCGAGGACCTCTCCGTCGGAGTGCGCCACGACTACCAGCTCGTCCCGCGCGACCAGGTCGTCCTGCGCGTGAACCACCGGCAGATGGGCGTGGGCGGCGACAACAGCTGGGGCGCCCACACGCACGACGCGTACAAGCTGCCCGCGGACCGGGACTACGCCTACACCTACCGGCTGCGGCCCCTCACCGACGTGCGGCGGGCCACGGAGCTGTCGCGCAGGCCGACGGCGGACGAGTAGCGGAACCTGAGGCACTGCGGGTCGTCGGGACCGGTGCGTGACCGGTCCCGACGACCCGCGGGCCTCTCACAGCCCGGTGACCTTCCCGCTCGCCGACACCTCGTAGACCAGCGTCACCGTGCGGCGGCCGCCCGGTGGGAGGGAGACGTCCCAGCGGACGATGCCGTCCGCGTCGACCGCGTCGGGGGCGGGGGAGCAGGCGTCCTTGCGCGGGCGGACCTCGACGCCCGACACCTCGGAGACCGGGATCCGCTCGCGCAGCGTGATCACCCGGTCGTCGCTCTCGCCGGGCGCGGAGAACCGGGACAGGTGCAGCCGCACCGTGCGGGTGATCACCGTCCGCTGGGTGAGTCCCGCGGTGTCCCGGGACTCCTCGGTCTCGCGCAGCACCCGATGGCTGTCCGAACTGCCGAACGCGAGCTCGGCGGGGGCGCCGGGAGCGGTGAAGTCCAGGGTGCCGCGGCCGGTGAAGCCGCTGTCGCGGACCAGCTCGACGGGTCCGGCGAGCAGGGCGTGGCCCGCCGTGTTCGTGAACCGCACCACCTGGGTGACCAGCGGCGACAGTTCGGGCGCGCAGACGTACTCGCTGTGCGCCGCCGACGTGCTGGTGGTGAGCGGGACGCGGTGCCCGTGTCCGTCGCCGGGCACCGAGGCCGGCACGGGGGCGTGCAGGACGCGCACCTCGCCGCCGTCGTCGACGCCCGGCAGGCCGGGGACCGTCGCGGGGCCGATGTCGGAGACCTTCTCCTCCCGCACCTCCACGTCCACGGTGCGGCGCTCGGCCGTGGACCTGTCCCGGAGGGTCAGCCGGTCCTCGACGAGCCGCGGCGGGGTGGTGGCCAGGCTGGACCGGGCCGTCGACAGGGTCAGCCGGACACCGGACCAGTCCTCGCCGGTGCGCTGCCACACCATCGCGTCGGTCTGCAGGGCCAGTTCACCGCCCTGGAGCGTCGCACGGTAGGCCGGGCGCCACAGGGCGCAGGGCGTGAGGTGGCTCAGCCGGAGCGCGGCGGGGCCCGCGGCCGGGGCTCGCACCGTCAGTTCGACGTGCGCGGTGAGCTCCGGCGGCTCCTGCTCGGTGTGGAGCAGCGCGTTCTGGGTCTCGTTCAGTTCGACGTCCAGTGCCGCCAACCCGGCCCGGACGGTGCCGAGTTCTTCCTCGTACGTGTCGCGCTCGGTGTCGAGGCGGTCCAACTCGGCGGACCAGCGCTCCGGTTCGGACTCGCCGTAGCCCGTGCCCTCGCCGATCTCCCGCAGCAGATCGGTGGCGAGCCTGCCCAGCACGTCCAGGCGGGTCTCCAGCCGGTCGCGGCGCTGCTCCAGGGTGCGCAGCTCCTCGCCGAGCGCGTGCGCCCGCCGCCGCAGCGGGGAGTCCTCGTCGGTCGGTGCCTCGGGGGCGCGGGGCGTCCAGGCCCGCACCACGCGGACGTCGAGGACGGTGAACTCGCCGTGTTCACCGGTGAGTTCGGCGTGCAGGCTGCGGTCGACGGCGAGGGCGCCGACGGGCCCGAGGCGGAGCCGCTGCACGCCGGGCTCCAGGTGGAGGGTGGTGGTGCGTTCGATGTGGGCGCGGTCCTCCAGGCAGGTCACCGCGGTGACGGGCAGCGGGATCGCCTCGGGGGCGGGAGCGGCGGCCGACTCGGGGGCAGTGGGTGTGGACATGGTGGGTCAGCTCCTCCGGTTGCCGCCGGTGAGGGCCTTGGCGGCCGGGATGCGGATCTCGTAACCGCCGTCGAGCGTGGCGGTGCCGCCGGCGGGCACGTCGACCCGCCACAGGCGCGTGCCGGGGACGTGCCGCTCGGGTCCGTCGCCGCCGTCCTCCGGCGCCGTCCAGCCGGACCGTTCCTCGATGCGGACGTCGGCCTCGGAGGTGACCGGGACGCGCTCGCGCACCTCCACGGTGACCGGCCGGGAGAGGCGGTTGGCCAGGTCGACGTGGATCCGGTGGTCGAGCACGGTCGTCGTGTTGCGCAGTCCCGCCGTGGACTCGCGCAGCTCCGTGCGGCGGCCGACCCGGATCGCCTCGGCCGGTCCGAGCCCCACGCGCCCGGTGCCGCCCGGGGCGAGGGTGGGCAGGGCCGTGGTCGGCAGCTGGTCGCCGTCGACCGTGACGTCCACCGGCCCGGCCAGCAGGGCCTGCTGGGTCGCGTTCGTGACGACCAGGGTCGCGTACACGGTCTCCTCGACGGACGGTACGCAGAGGTACTCGGAGCGGAGCCCGACCGGGAGCTCGGTGACGGTGACCGTGTGCCAGCCGCCGTCGGAGGGGATGTCGGCGGTGCCCTGCGCGTCGTAACGGTGGTCGAAGGAACCCGCCGCCTCGCGCGGCCGCACCGCGTGCCCCGGCAGCGGCAGCGAACTCACCGACTCCGCGCGGCGCCGGTACTCGGCGGCCACCGGGTCGGCGACGGTCCCGGGGGAGAGGAGGCCACGGCGACCGCCGCTCGCCTCCGGACCGGACAGGACCAGGTCGGCGTAGTCGAGTTGGGCGGTGCTCGGCTCCGGCGGGCCGGGCGGAGGGGGCGGGGGCGGGGCGGCCGGACCGCCGGGAGCCGCCGGGG
>NZ_JASERH010000104.1:0-38809 GCF_030766975.1 Streptomyces sp. KL116D
CCATGACCTCGGCGTTGATGCCGGAGATGCCGAGGCCCGCCTTTGAGGCAGTTGTCCAGGTGCGCCTCGACGACGTCACGGTCAGGATCTTCGTCGGTGCCGACGCCGCAGTAGTAGCCGCCCTGCGCGGCGGGGAAGCGTCGACCGGGAAGCCGAGCGGGCGCGCTCGCCCTCGAAGAACGTGCACTCCTGCTCGATGCCGAAGATCGGCTCCTGCGCGCCGAACTCCTCCTCGACCCGAGCGAGCGCGGCCCGCGCGTTGGAGCCCCGTGCGGCGTCACGTCGACGTCGAGAGACCCCGCACATGACGAGCACGTACCGCCTGCCGCCGCGGATCGGGTCCGGGTACACGGCGACGGGGCTTGAGCTAATCGCGGATCGAGGGCGTGGCCCTCGGCCTGGTTGGTGGAGGACCTCGTCGAGCCCCAGATCGGCAGCGCGTCCAGCGTCGGCGGGCGTGCCCGCGATTACCTCCACCAGCGTCTTTCGAACGAAGCTGGGCCGTCGGCTTCCGGTGCCGTCGATCCAGATGTACCAGCCTTTGAACGTCACGGCCGTACATCCTCACCACGGGTCTCTACCTGCCGCAGCCTGTCAACTGAGGCGCATTTCTCCTGGCCGCTGCCTCCGCGTAGAAACCCCTGTCGTTACCGGAGTCGCCCGCGGACGCGGCCCGTGACCTCGTATGCGCGATCAGCGGCCGCGGCCCAGCGCGTCCCGTACCGTCCTCCTGCTGCGCGCCACCACCGCCGTGCCGTCGTCGGCCCGTGATGACCGGGCGCTGGATCAGCTTCGCGCGCGGCGAGGGCGCGATCCACGCTCGCGGGCGTCCGCGCTCGCGCGCCCAGTCCTTCAGGCCCAGCTCCTTCGCGGCCGCCTCGCCGGTGCGGGTAGATGTCCCCACGGTGTTCGAGTCCGAGCCGGTCGGGCACGGCACGGACCTCAGTCGCCGCACGTCCCTCCAGGTAGCGGCGCACCGTGTAGTCGGCAGCCCTCGGCGTCGAGCAGGTGATGCGCGCTGCTGCGGCACTTTCGAGCAGGCCGGAGTTGACCCAGATCTCCATGCCAACGGCACGCGAGAGGCCTTTCGCGACGGTCCCAGCCGTCTGGCCAGCGGCTTTTGCCAGTGGTCGGCGGTAGAATAGAAAGAAGCAGTGTTCGAGAGCTTTCGCTTTCAGGTCCGCGACAGGAGGACTGCTTACTGTGCCCGCGCGCCGCTCCGATGTTGATCGATCTGCCGTACACGCCGCTCGAGAAGAGGCCGCTCCCCGCGGGCGACCCCGCGACTGGTACATCACGCAGCAACCGTCGCCACAAGAAGGCCCAGCCGCGCCTGGCGATAAGCCCCGCTCGACTCGGCGCTCCACCTTCCCAGCCAGACTCCACAACCGAAAGCTGATCCGTTCCACGGCCGAGGCTCATCGGCATCCACCCGCCGTCGGACACGACGTGCCACGCGGTGCGGGCTGCTGATAGCGCTACAGCCGCCGACCCGATGCACCGGTGGCCGGGTGACCTCGGCCACCGGGTGTGCGCGTGCGCGCCGTGGTGGGGCGGCAGCCGTTCACCGGCGGGTGCGGGTCCGTCGTGGCCTGGCCGCGCGGTTCCGCGCGCCCTGGAGCGCGGCTCCGCCGCCGCCTCTGTCCCGCCTCAAGAGCCCGTCGCTCGCCAGCTCCTTCTCAGGGGGCGTGCGGAAGCGGGGGCGTCGCCCGCGCTCCGGCCGCCCACGCGGACAGGCGCGCGGCCTGCGCCGTCACCGCCCGCTCCGCCGCCCGGCCGCCACGTCGTGTCCAGGAGGCGCCACACCACCTCGCCGTCCGCCCGCTGCGCGCCGCCCACGATCCGCCCGCCCCCACCACCCGTGGGACCGATGTTGCCGCTGCCGTCGAAGCGCAGACGCATGCCCGGCGGGCAGTACCAGTCGCGCTCCTGCCAGCCCATCGCCGTGGGGTCGAGGCCCGGCAGCAGCGCCGCCCACGGCCCGGGATCAGCGTCGGGCGCGTCCACGGTCCGGCATGACGTACCCCGTGCCGCCGCCGTCGAGCGACACCGGCACCGCCTCCACCGCGGCCAGCGCCCTGCGCACGTCGTGACCCTTCCAGCCGGTCCACCGCGAGGTCCCCCCTCCGTGGCGGGCCCGCACGCCGTGAGCCAGCGGCCGAGCAGCTCCGACTGGGCCTCGGCGACCGGGAGTTCGGGATGCGGCAGGGCGATCGCCCAGCGGAACCGTCGAGAGTCCACGAGCCCGAGCGGCCGGCCCCGTACGACCCGCCCTCCACCCCGAGGCACCCGCATCAGCCGCGACGACACCGTCTGCTCGGCCTCGTAGCTCTTCCCCCTGCCGTACGTGAACTGCTCCTTCAACCGGGGCTCGTCCACGGTCGCTCGGTCACCGTGGCCTCACCGCGCGCTCAGCGCGGCCAGCGCCGACGCCTCGACCTCCGTCAGCCACTCGGGCGTGAGCCGCCCGTCGCTGCCCGTCGTCAGGTCCTGAGCAGCCCGGCCCGCGCCTTCGCCGCGACCGCGGGCCCGGTCGACGCGTGCACGGTCGCCGCGAACTCCGTCGAACACGAACACGGTGTGCCGCATCCCGTGCATCCGCACCAGCGTCCGGTCCTCGTACAGGGCCCGCTCCAGATCCAGCACGGTCGGGCCTGGTCGGCGAGCCGCGCCCCGACCCCGAGGTAGACGGTCGCCGGGTCCGTGCCGTGCAGCGCCACGAGCGAACGCGCCACGTCCTCCGCGTGCTCCGCCCGCGCGGCCGGGAGCGAGCGGTGCGCGAGGGCGAGCCGGACGCGCCGCTCGGCGGTGCCGATGTGCCTCCTGGGTCCGCTGTTCATGCCGGCCATCCTGCCGGATCCGGTCACCTGTTTGCCGTACTTGGCATGCGGGCCCCGGAGGCGCACCGTTGACTGGGCGGACGCAGTGGAGCGCGCGAGCGGAGGTGTTCGGATGGCCGGCATGCGAGGTGGACGAGCGGTGGGCGCGACCGTGCTGGCGGCAGCCCTGGCCGTCGGTGTCGCGGGCTGCTCCGACAGCGACACCAGCCCCTCCGACGCCGCGCTCCAAGGCGGCCGACGTGCTGGCGTCCGCGACCGCCGAGGCGCAGGACAAGATCGACGAGTTCAAGAACGGCGTCGACGCCAAGGGCGACGTGAGCTCGGCGACGTGAGCAAGCGACGGCGACCGCGCCACGGTGCCGGTGACGGCCACGAACGCCTCGTCCACGAAGTCGTACCTCGTCCTCGTCTCCTTCAGCGACAGCGGCGGCAACATCGCTCGACACGGTCGCGCTCAACGTGAACGGGGTCGAGGCAGGAAAGTCGAAGGAAGCCACGGCCCGCAGCCACCGCTCCCTCGACGGTGACATCACCGCCGACGTCACCCGCGCCCCGCGCCACTGAACGGCGGGGCGTACGCCATGAGCAGCTCCCGCCGACCGCGCAGCCCAGGGACACAGCCCGCAAGCACGCCCCCGGTCCGCGCACGCCCCCTGGATACCGGCTGCCGACCGCCCCGACCCCGTCGTCGTCCTGGAACGGCAGGGCGCCGACCGGCTCCCTGACCCGCTGCCCATCCGGTACGGGACGGATGGCGGCGAGCCGCCCGCGTTCCTGCGCGGCGCCGCGGCCGTCATGGCGGGCGACCTCGCGGCGAACCCGCACACCGGGCTGACCGTCCAGCTCTGCGGCGACGCGCAGCCCTGCTGAACTTCGGCCTGTTCGCCTCGCCCGAGTGCTCCCTCCTCTTCGACCTCAACGACTTCGACGAGACCTATCGGGCCCCCTTCGAGTGGGACGTCAAACGGCTCGCCGCGTCGGTCGCCGTCGCCGCCCGCGGCAACGGCCACGCGACAAAGGGAGGCCCACCGCGCGGGCCTCGCCGCGACCGCCGCGTACCGCACGAACATGCGCAGACTGGCCGGCCTCGGGAGCTCGCCGTCTGGTACGAGAGCGCATCGACGCCCACGACCTGCTGCCGCTGATCCGCTCCGCCCGGCACCGCCGCCGCGCCGAGCACACCCTCGCCCAGGCCACCCGGCGCACCAGCCTCCACGCCCTCGCCAAACTCACCGAGACCACGCCCGACGGCCGCCGCCGTACGTCCACGACCCGCCCCTGCTGGAACCGGCGGGCGTCTCCGACGCGGCGGCCATCCGCAAGATGTTCGGCGACTACCGCTCCACGCTCGCCGAGGAACGCCGCCGGCTCCTGGACCGGTACCGGTTCGTGGACGCCGCCCGCAAGGTCGTCGGCGTCGGCAGCGTCGGCACCCGCTGCTTCATCGTGCTGCTCGCCGGCCGCGACACCGACGACCCGCTCTTCCTCCAGATCGAGGAGGCGACCCGCTCGGTGATCGAGGACCATGTCCTGTACCACGGCCCCCTACATCCCACCCCGGTCACCGCGTCGTCTGGGACAGCGCCTCCTCCAGGCGGCGAGCGACATCTTCCTCGGCTGGATGGCGAGGCTCAGCTGCGCGCGCTTTCTACTGGCGCCAGCTGCGCGACATGCAGAAGGGTTCCCGCCGACGTCGCCGTCATGTGCCCCGACGAGCTCGCTCGCCTACGCCCGGCCGTGTGGCGTCGCCCCGTCCCGCGCCCACGCCCGCCCCGGCGACCGCACCGCCATCGCCGCCTACCTCGGCAAGACGGACCCCTTCGACCGCGCCGTCGCCGCGTTCGCCCTGCGCTACGCGCGACCAGACGGATCGCGACCACGCCGTCCCTGCGCCGCGCCGTCTCGGAGGGCGTCCTGACGGCCACCCCGGCGCCTGACCAGTCCGTCGGCCATCGCATGCGCCGCTCGAAGGCCCGCGCGGGACTACGCTCGTACTGTGCCGTCCAACCTCAGCACCGCCGACAGCTTTCGCCGTGCAGTCGCCGTCGCCGCGTCCGCCGGTGCATCCACGGCCTGGCGACTCTTGCTCGGCGGCCTCGGAGCGGACTTCCGGTGCCCGTGCTGATCGTGCAGCATCCTGGACCTGCGCCACCGCACCGTGCTGGCTGAGATCCCTCGACCGCCGCACCGATCTGACCGTCAAGCTCGCCGAGCAGGGATCGAGCCCGCCCGCCCACGCCGTATAGCATCGCCCATCGCGCCGCCCGACCGGCACCTCCTGGCCGGACCCGACGGCATCGCTCGCTGTCCCGGAGCAGAGCTTTCGTCCACTTCCTGCGGCCCTCCGCCGACCTGCTTTCTTTCGAGTCCGTCGCGGGCGCCTACGGATCCCGCGCGGTGGCCGTCGTGCTCACGGGCACCGGCAACGACGGCGCCATGGGTGTCGACGCGGTGAAGTCGCGGGGCGGTACCGTGATCGCCCAGGATCCGGAGACCGCCGAATTTTTCCGGCATGCCGTAGGCGGCCGGGTACGGGAGCAGTTGACTTCGTGCTACCTTCTGAGGAGATCCCCACGGTGATCCCTGGGGGACTTGTCGACATCAAGAGGCAGTGGTGACGGACCATGGCGGCTGACGCGCAGGACGCGTAGAGACGGACGAGGGAGCTCGAGGGGCTGCTCTGAATTCCTGCGGGACGCGCGGGGATTCGACTTCTCCGGCTACAAGCGCTCGTCCCTCGGGCGGCGCATCCGCAGGCACATGTCGGACGTCGGCATCGACTCGTACGCCGACTACCGCGACCAGCTGGAGACGAACGCGGGCGAGTTCGGCGCCCTGTTCAACACCATCCTGATCAACGTCACCTCCGTCTTCCGCGACGCCGACGCTCTGGACGTTCCTGCAGCGCGAGGTGAAAGCCCTGAGCTCCTCGCGCAGGCCGGCGGCGACGAGGAGATCCGGGTGTGGAGCGCGGGCTGCTCCAGCGGCGAGGGAGGCGTACTTCGCTGGCCATCATGTTCTGCGGAGGCCCTCGGTCTCGAGGAGGCGCTGAACCGGGTCAAGATCTACGGCACCGACGTCGACGACGAGGAGCGCTGCGCGACGCTCCCGCTCCGGCCTCTACCCCGCCAAGACCCTCGAACCGCCTCGCCCCCGAACTGCGCGACAAGTACTTCTGAGCAGAACGGCTCGCAGTTCAGCTTCCGCTCCGACCTTGCGCCGCCGGGTCATCTTCGGCCGTCACGACATCACCCGCGACGCCCCGATCTCTCCTCGCCTCGACCTGCTCGTGCCGCAACACGCTGGATGTACTTCAACGTCGAGGCGCAGACACAGATCATCGACCGGTTCCACTTCGCCCTGCGCGAGCTACTCTTCCTCGGCAAGCGCCGAGATGCTGCTCAACGACTCCGACCCGGTTCGATGTGATGAGCATGCGCCAGCGTGTCTCCGGCGGCGGCCCGGCGAGGCGTCGACGCCGTACCAGCCCGTCCGGTTTCGCGATGCGGCAGGGCTTCTGGCTGGAGGTCCAGAGCGTGACCCGCAACCGGCAGTTGCGCGACCATCCTCGACGCCCGCCCGGCGCCGCCCTCGCGGTCGACGTCGACGGCATCGCCGTCCTCATCAACAACCACGCCCGCGTCCAGCGTCTGACTCCGACCGCCAACGACATCGGGCGCTTCCAGGACCTGGAGATCTCCTGCACGTCCCGTCGAACTGCGCTTTCCCGATCGAGTACAGGCCACTGCATCGAGCGCCGCACACCCTGCGGGTGAACGGGGCGGAGCGCCGGGCCGGCGAGGACGTCCAGGTACTTCGACATCCTCTATCCTAGCCGCTTTCCGTCGGCTCGGCCATTGACCGCCCGCCGCCACCAACATCACCTTTCACCGACGTCACAGGTCGCCACGCAGCTCAAGGCCGAGGTCAAGTGCGCGCGCCAGGCGACCTGGAGACCGCCTACGAGGAACTCCAGTCCACGAACGCAAGAGTTGGAGACGACGAACGAGGGAACTCCAGTTCCTTCCATCGAGGAGTTGGAGACGACGAACGAAGAATCTCCCAGTCCACTGAAACGAGGAGTTGGAGACCACCTAACGAGGGAATCTCCAAGTCGGGCAACGAGGAACTGGAGACCATGGTAACGAGGAGATGCGTGGATCCGCAGCGAGGGAGCTGGACGAGCCCGCGCCTTCCTGGAGGGCGTTGTCTCACTTCCATCGCGGCCGCCGTCGCCGTCCTCGACAAGGTTCAAGGTCAAGAGCGAACCGGGGCGCCACCGACCTGTGACTGCGGCAGGACGAGGTAGACTCGACGAGCCGTTCTTCGGCTCTGACTTCGGTCTGCCGACCAGCGAACCGCGCTCGCCACGGCCGAGGAATGCGTCATGACGCAGCGCGCGGCGCGACGGCCGTGATCAACGCGGCTTCAACCGACTCGGCCGTCACATCACGTCACCGTCCAGTGCAGCTCTGTTCGACGGCCACCGTGGCGGTGTCGTTCTGCTGATGGGAAGAAGGCCGGAGCGACGGTACGGAGTGACCCCTGGCGGCGTAGGCTGAGGACATGACGGCCCGGGACCAAGTGCCCGACGGCGCTGCGGTGACATGGCAGAGGGCGGTCCGCGCACGCGAAAGCGCGCCGACCGTGAGGAACGGCTGGCCGACCATCACGAGGTCTTCGCCCGGCAGACCCGGACAGAGCTGCACTTCAGGATGGCCCACATCCACCGTACGACCGCCGCGCGGGCACCGGGTGGCGGCGGACCTCGAGGCCCACGCCGTCCGTACCACCGAATGGACGCGCAGGGGCGGTCCGCCGCCCCTGTTCATGACCGGAGTCGCGGAGGCGTGCGGCACAGCGAGCGTGGCGGTGACCCTCGTCGACGCGGACAGCAACCAAGCTGGCCGCCGCCGCGTCCGACGAACCGGCGCGCCACGCACAGGACTTGGAGTACACGCTCGGCGAGGGCCCGGCGCGGGACGCGGTGGCCGAGCTGATCCCCGTCGCCGCGTCCGGAACCGTGCTGCGGTCCCGCTGGCCGGGATACGGACCGGCCATCGAGTCGCTCGGCATCGGCCGTGTGGTCGCCGTGCCGCTCCAGGTGCCGGGGGACTGCATCGGCGCCCTCGCCGTGTTCGACGCGCGCTCCGCCACCACGGACATCACGCGGTTCATGCGGGTCGCCGACGCTCTGACCCGCAGTTTCATCCTCGGCCGCGAGGCGGGCGACGGCCTGTCTGACGAGATCGACCACCGGCCCGAGGTGCACCAGGCCGCCGGAATGGTCTCCGTCCAGACGGGCTGTCACGTCACGGATGCGCTGGAACTGGTCAGCGCGCGCGTTCTCCGACGGCCGGGCCGTCGGCGAGGTGGCCCGGGAGATCGTCGCAGGACTACTCAAACTCGGCTGAGAGGTCGCTACCGTGACGCTGCAGGAGCAGGAACTTGCCGCGGTCTTCGCCCGGTTGACGGGGAGGCCGCCCGCGATCCGCTCGACACGCAGGCTCTGCTCGCCGCCCTCGTGGAGAGCGGCCGGCGGTTGTTCGGCGCGCGTGGCGCGATCGTCCAGTACACCCCCGGCGGCGCCGCCGCGATCCAGACCGACGGCACCGACGGTGCCCTGCAGGCCCTGGCTGCGGACGCGGTCGGCTGGCAGGAGGGCCCGGTCACGCGCTCGTACGACGGGCTGCGCCCTCATCGACGTGGACGTGACCACCCGCCCCACGCAGGCGTGCTGGCCGCGCTGGTCCCCGCGCGTCCTGGCCCCCTCGGCCACGGCCGCGTCACGGCGCTGCCGCTGTTCTCCAAGGACGGCCCGGCCGGCCGCCTCGTCCTGTTCACGGCGCCCGGCAGTCTCCTCGACGAGCGGGCCCTGAAGCTGTCCCGCTCCCTCGCGCCGAGACCGCGGGACACACCCCGTCCTCGGCGCAGTGGGCGGCGAGAGCCCAGGTGCTGGCGGGACAGCTGGAGCACGCCCTGTCCAGCCGGGTCGTCGTCGAGCAGGCGAAGGGCATCCAGCCGCCCGGTACGACTCACTCGAAGCGGCCTTCGCCCGGTTACGCCGCCACTGCGCGATCCCGCCAACGAAAGGTCGCCGACGCTGTGGCGGGAGGGTCGTCGAGGGCCGCATCGAACTCGCGACTGACGGAACCTCGGGCTCCTGCAGGCCGCGCCGTGTCCGGCGCCGTCTCCTGCGCACTCGCCTGTGTGTCGTGCTGTGCGCCGCGCGCTTCTCCTGCGCGGCCTTCAGCATGGTCCGCGCCGCTGCTCCCTCTCCTCGTTGCTCAGCGAGGTCTGCACCAACCGCCCCGCCGAACTGGGCGAGTTCCGGCACGACGCTGGCGTCCTTGGCGGCCTGCTTCACCAGCACGAGCAGGCGCTGCCGCGCGCGGCCGCAGGTTCTGGCCGTGCTTCATGAAGTTGTCGTTGATCCCGGTGTCCGTCATGGCCCCGCCGGCCGCACCGGCGGCGCGCACGGCGGCCCCACGAACGGCAACTGTGAACGGCAGCCCGATGTCACCACCCCGCGCCCTGCCCGCGGCGCCCATCGCGGTGTGGTTCACGGCCTGGCGCGGCTTGGATCTTCCCGTCGCTCCCGCCGCTCGACCACGACGCGATGTCCTCGAGCTCGACGGGTGCTCCTTTGGTCATCGCCAGGATCTTGTCCCGACCTGCTGGGCGGTCGCGAGATCGTTGTAGGCGACGACGAACAGATTGCTCATGGCTGCACTCCTCCGAGGCATTCAGTGCGGTCGATTTCGCCCGAGTTTAGGAGCCTTTGCCCCGCTCCGCACGGGAGACGACCGAACCGGCCCCGGCCCGGCCCGGGAACGCACGAGGCCGGTGCCCCACGAGGGGACACCGGCCCTTGGCTGTGCTCTGGTCGACTTAGATGTCGAAGTACAGCTCGAACTCTAACGGCCCTTTGCTGAACTGTAGTTGAGTGTCAGTAGGGCGTTGACCTGGCGCTTTGACTGTTGGGACGCGTTGGGTAACGCTAAGAACGTTGGAATGTTCTGCGGACTGATTGCGGACCGCAAGCGTCACCGACAGTCGCACTGCACGCGAAAGGGCCCCTCGCCTGACTCCACCGGGCGAGGGGGCCCTTTCTGCGTTCTGCCCAACTCCACTGGGCAGACACCTAGTCACCCAGGTCGTACTCCGAGGACAGTTCACGGCCGACGCCGAGATAGTCGACGGCGTACTCGGTCGGCTCGCCGTTCTGATCCCAGTAGTGATTGATGACGACGACTGTCGACGTACCCGCCGCTGTCTCTAGCGCGAGGGCGACATCCTCGGGGACTTCGCGCAGCGCCACCGTGTCCCGCCTGCGGACGACCCTCCGTCCCGTGCGGTCCTCAATGAGCCCGAATGTCATTTTGGGCAGCGGTGCCGCCTCTAGGAACTCCGGAGCTTGATCGGCGATTGCTCCGGACACCCACGTCGTCGACACGGTCACGACTCCCGTGCTGTCGAGGTAGCGCCGGCGCCGCCGTGCAACCTCGTCTCCCGCTTCGAGGCCGAGGGCGTCGGCGACTTCCTGTGACGCGGACTCCCGGACGCCTTCCAGGATCTCGACGCGCTCGTTTTCGCCGAGCGTCGGCCCGCCCGTCTGCAGCTTGGAAAGGCGGTCCGCGCCTGCTGTGAGCTTCTTCGGCTGGCTGACGATGGTTCCGACACCTGGCGTTGCGGTGGCGTAGCCCTCCGCCCGCAGTACGCCGGGCACTCGCGCGGCGGTCGCCCGGCTGACCCCTTCGGTCTCCATGATCTGGCTAACCGAGGGGACGCGGTCACCTGGCTGCAGTTCACCGCTTTCGATGCGGTCGATGATCTGCGCGGCGATGCGCTGATACGGGGCAACCCCTCAAGGTTGCGAACCATGAAAACCTCCAACTTCTAGAACGTTCTGGAATGCCTGTTGACTTCGAGAAGCCTTCTAGAACATCCTAGGTGCATGCCCGGTCATCAGCACAGATCAGGGCGAGCCAGATCATGCCAAAGCCCTGACGGGGTGATCGCGGTGTTACAGCACCGCGCCCGCCAGGGCCTCGCATCCAAGAGTCGAGGTCTCAGATGCACGCTGAGCTTGATCCCGCCTGCCCAGATGCAGGCCGTCGTGGGTGAACCGCTCCGGGTCAAGGTCATCGCCGAGGCGCTGCGCGTTACCGACGCCACCGTCTACGCCGAGATCAAGTCCGGGCGTCTGCCCTCCTACCGGATCGGTCAGGGGCGCGGCACCATCCGCGTCTCCCGCGCCGCGTTCGCGCAGTACCTCGCCGACCGCGGCATCCCCGCCGCAGAGCTGGCGGTGGAACTGTGACCACCAACATCACTCCCCTCGTCTGGCCATCCGCGCCACTCTCTCCCGCCGATGCATTTCCTGACGCTCGGCGGCGCCCGGGTCGAGGTCTTCGCCAACCCGCAGGCCAACTGTCTGCCCTACGACTGGTCGTGCTCCGGCTGCGGCTACGAGTCGACCGCCTACGCAGCGCTGCCGTTCTGCCGTGACGACGCGAAGACGCACGCCGAGACGTGCACCGCCGAACAGTCCTCCGACGGGCCGGTCCCGCACACCGTGACCGACGCCGGAAACCGCGCTGTCGCCCTCCCCTCGTCGTTCAGGCCGGATACCGGCTGGTTCCGGCACTGCTCGGGACGCGGCGGACGAACAACCTGGCCTACATCCCGTGCCCGGCCTGGTGCACGGAGGACCACACCGAGTACCCGTACATGGTCGACGACATCGCCTCACCAGGGCGCCGGCGTGCAGGTGTCGGTGCCCGCCTTCAACAACGCGTTCTGGCGTCGCGCACTGCCTCGACGCGCGTCTCTACAGCGACCCGACGTCGGACGACCCTGCGCATGCGGGCCGCTCACGTCCTCGTTGACGACGACACCCCGCTCCAGGCCCACCTGACGGAAGCCCTGGCCGACAAGCTGGCCGACGACTTCGTAGCGTTCGCCGAGCAGCTGCGGCAGCTGGCCCGTGCCGCCCGTGCGCACAACGAGACCGCCGACGACTCGGACCCGGACATGGACGAGGCGCTGCGCCGGGCCCGTGGCGGTGACGCCTGATGCCGCGCCGTAACCGCAACGTTCCCGCGGATCCCCGTCCCGGAGCCCAGGGCGACCTGTTGGACCGCCGCGCGGTCCGGCGCCTGAACGCCAAGGCCCGTCACCGGAGGTCGGAGTCGTGAGCGCCCGCCAGATCCTCGACACCTTCCCGGCCGGGGCCCCGCGCGGTAGCTGGCCTGCCGAGGAGTACGCCGCCCGCAAGCGGGCCGAGGGTGTTCCCGCCGAGGTCGTGATGGACCTCGCTACGGACGCGTTCCTGGTCATCGTCAAGGAGGGCGCCACCCGATGAAGAAGCCCAACAGGTTCTTCAAGACGGATCGGTCATACAAGGCCCGCCGCACCGCTCCGAAGAAGCTCTCGAAGCAGGAGATGCGTCGCCTGTCTGACCAGGCTCGTCGCCAGCGGAGGACCCCGTGAGCGTCCCCCGCACGGTTATCGTCCGCACGCAGGACCACGGCCGCATCATGATCCCCGAGCCGCCGTGGTGCACCGGCGAACACCCCGTCGAGGGGTACCGCGTCGACATCACCCACCAGGGCCCCGAGGTCCCGCTGAACCTCTGGTCGCAGCGTCTGCAACGGGATCAGGAGTTCCTGACCGCCTATCTCGTGCAGCGCCCGTTCTCCGAGTTCCCGGCCACGGCCGTGGCGTTCGGCGGGGTCGACTTCTTCGAGTACGACTCGGCCGGCCTGCGGGACGTCGTCGACGCGCTCATCGTCTACGCCCTCGGCCACCTGCCCGCGCTGATCCGCCAGTTGGAGCGCATCGAGACCGACGGGGATCCGGCGTGACGGCCCGCTGGCCTGTCCGTCGCCCCACCGAACATGCCGCGCTGCGACGGCTCGACAAGTCGCAGCACGGCCCCCGCCCTCAGTTCCTGCCCTGATGGCCGCGTTGCTCGTCGCGAACGAGCGGCGTGACCGTGAGGGCGTCTGCTTGGCCGCGCACCGTGTCGTGCGCGTCGCCGCCCCGGAGGTGGGCGAGTAGTGAACATCGAACGTGACGCACTCGGATGGGCCGCCATGGCCGCATCCATCGCGGTCACGGCACACGAGGGAGTGGTCGCTGGCGGTCGCCAGCGGCTACGCCCCCGTCGTCGCGGCCGGCCTTCCTATCGCCATCGACGCCTATGCGATTCGTGCCATGAGGGCGGGTCGGGAGATCTTCCCTCCCGTCCTCCTGATGGTCGCGACGAACGCCGCGGCGCACCTGTTGAAGGGCGGCATGCTGACCGTCGCCCCGTGGCTCGTCGTCCTCGTGTCCGCCATCGCGCCCGTCGTCCTCTGGCGCGTCCACGCGCTGCACCGGCACGAGGTGGCCGTGCCCGAGCCGCAGCCGGTCGAGTACGAGCCGGAGCCTGCCGTCGAGCCCGTACCCTGAGACGAAGCCGGAACCTGCCCGTCCGTACCCGTGGCCGTACCCGAGGGTGCGCGGATGCTCCCGACCTTCGGGTGCCGCGGGAGTTGCAGCGGGCGCTGCGCAACGAGCGGCTCCGCCCTCGTACCCGCCGCCGAGCACGCCCGTACCCGGCCCGAAGTACATGCCGAGTACGTACCCTGAGCCCCCGGCGACGACGACCCGCTCACCGAAGCGGGGCTCAACGACGCTGCCGAGCAGTTCCGGTCCGAACTGCTCGCGGGCGACCTGCCGTCCATCCGTGAGCTCAAGGCCCGCCTCCGGGTCGGGCAGAACCGGGCGAAGGAGATCCAAGAGGCATTCCGCCAGGCGCTCCCGCAGCTGGTCGGCTCGGGGGTGCCGTCGTGAGCGCGTCCAACCTGCCTGAGCAGTGCCGCCGTTACGCCGCACCGCTCGACGAACAGCCCCTGACTGGGCCTGTTGAGCTGTACGGCGAGCGTGAGGCGGTCGTGTGGGTGCCCGAGCGCCTACGGCGGCATGGTGCCCGTCCACAAGTCGCAGGCCCCGGCGCCCGTGCAGCTGGCCGCCCCTGCGCGACCTGGCCCCGCAGCCGGTTCTGGACCCCATCGCTCAGCGCCTCCTCGGCGCCGGCGCCGGGGGCGGACTCCTGCTGTGGGGAGGCGGGAAGTTCTCGCCGGAGCGAGCGACCTGATCAGCAGCCTGTCCGGGGCGGGGTCCTGCTCCTCTTCCTGGCGGTCGCCTGTACCCGCGCCGTACTCGCCGGGCGCGGCCGTACCTACGTGCACCACGAGCAGCACACCCACGTCCACCAGAAGTGGCTGGGCCGCACCAACATCCACAACCAGTAGGGGGAACCGTCATGCCCAGTCGTACCCGTACCCGAAGTGCCGGCGGTGTTCGTACCGTCAAGATCCCGCACCAGCGCGACGCGGCTCCGAGCAGCTCATCGTCGTCGTACCGCCCCGGCAGTCGATGGCGCGCCGCGCGGGCAACCACCTGGCGCTCGCCGCGTGGGAGCACCGCCAGGCCCTCGCCCCGACGTTCGCGGCCGTACTCGCCTTCAACCTGGCCGCACTCCTGCACGCCCTGGCCTGGTGGTCCGGCCTGCTGCTCGCCCCGGTCGCCCTGGCGCCCGCCGTGGTGCTGGCCATCGTGCAGCGCCAGCACAAGGCCCGCGGCTCCGCCCTGGCCTGGCGCATCGGCCTCGCCGTGGCATCCACGTTCACGGCCGCCTGGCTGGCCCTGGCCGCCACGTTCGGCCCGCTCTACGGCCCGCACGCCGGAACGCTCTGCATCGTGTGGCTGCTCGCCCTCGTCGGCGCTCAGACCACGTGGCCTCTCGTCCGCCGCACCCACTGACCAGGGAGTCCTGATGGCTCAGCGCACCACCAGCAACCCTTCCAGTAAGGGCAACAAGTTCGTCAACGTCGGGGCCGCCGCCGGAGGGTTCGCGGGCGGGATCGCGGGCGGGCTGGCGAGCACGTTTACCCCGCCCATCAACATCAACATCAACCGTGGCGGCGGTGGCGGTCGCAGCGGGCACGGCGCACGGTCCCTGCTGCCCGCCCCTGAGTTCTACACGCCGGCGCAGATGCGGAACTACTGCAACTCGCTGCGCGCGCTCGCGGTCATGATCTCTTTCGAGGCCTCCATGGGTGCCGAGATCCTGCAGGGCGTACTCTGCCTCCGTACCCGACCCCGAGGGCCGCCCCTCGGGTCCAGGATCAGGGCCGCCAAGGTCTCCCGGAAGCTGAAGAAGTCCGCCAACGCCTGACAGCCGCTGCGAAGAACGCAGCCGGCGCGTACTCCACGTACCAGCAGGAGTACAGGAGGAGATCAACCGGGTACGCCACCGCGCCCGTAAGCCTCAAGCCCCGGTCTTCGACTGGGCCGACCAGTAGAGGGAGGTACGACCGTGACGGATCAGTTCACCGACCAAGATGGGCGGGCGTACCCTGCTTGTACTCCCCGCCAACGGCTCAGGTACGGGCGGCACCGTCCGCGGCTACCTACTGGACCGGATCAGCCGCATCTTCCGCCGTGGCTCACCGTGGCCGGGCTCGGTCTCACGGGCGAGGGGCGCGAACCGCTGTGGGCGGGCTCGGCAGCGCGGGCGTAGGACTGACCCTGTCGTCCGTCGCGCTGACGGGCATCACCTGGTGGGCGGGCCGCTCGACGAGTGCACAGCGGCGCCTCCACTCCGCCATCACGGTGGCCGCAGGGGTCCAGCTGGTTCACAGCCGCGGCGCTCGCCGGACCCTTCGAGGGGCCGATCCCGCACCTGTTCCTCATGGGCGGCGCCACCGGAGCTCTCTCCTGGAACGTGCGCCTGCTGCTGCGCACCTCCGACCCGCAGGGAGCGGACAGCGGAGACAAGGGGCTGCTCGCCAAGGTGGGGCTCGCCCGCGCGCAGGTCGGCGCCGCCCGCGTCGAGCCGAACTCGTGTCACGGCACCCGTGACACTCGCGGCCGGCGAGCACACCAACGACGACGTCTCCAAGGTGCTGCCGCACCTCGCCTCCGCGCTCGACGTGCCGCGTACCGCGGTGCGCTACCAGCCCGACCCGGACTCCGAGCGCCGCGGGGAACTGGTCATCGTCCCCGAGGACATGCTGCGGTACGTCGTCGAGTGGGAGGGCCCTTCCAACGCGGGAGCCTCGATCGCCGATCCGCTCGTCATCGGCCGATACGACGACGGGGCGCCGCTGGTGTTGTGGCTGCCCGGCGACCCGGAGACCAAGCGGAACAGCACCCACGTACTCATCGCGGGCGGCACCGGCTCCGGCAAGGGCGACACCGCCCTCAACCTGCTGACCGAGATCATGTCCCGGCGTGACGTCATCGTCTGGTTCTCCGACCCCAGGCGTTCCAGGACTTCGGACCGCTGCGGCCAGGAATGGACTGGGGGGTAGAGGGCGGCGCCCCCACCGAGATGATGGTGGAGGCCATCAAGGCAGCCATCCCCGCGCGGACCCGCTGGCTCGGCGCGCACGGCTACCGCCAGTGGATCCTGCGGCTGCCCAGGAACAGACAGATCCGGCGCACTCGTGCAGCAAGGGCGGCGCGTGCGGCTGCCCCGGGATGCCCTTCCTGGTCACGTGGATGGAAGAGGCCGCGAACACGCTCCGGTACATGGGAGACGACGCGTTCACCGGCATCGCCCAGGAAGTCCCGCTCCGCGGGAATCGCCCTGGTCGTCTCCCTGCAACGCCCGTCCTACGACCAGATGTCAACCAGCACCCGCGCTTCGCTGCCGTCCGTCATCGCCCTGGGCTGCCACCCGGACGACGAAGGGTTCAGCCTCCCGACGACGGGTCCTCCACGCGGGCGCCCACCCCGGACTGTGGCGCAACCGCCGGCCCCGGCTACTGCTACGTCGTCTCGGCCGGCATCCCCGAGGACCGCTACGCCTCCCGGCCCGCACCGTGCACTTCCCCGACCGGGTCGTGCCGATGCTCGAGGTCCTCGCGGACTGGGCTGCCCGCAACGGCGCCAAGCCGGACGGTCACGGCAAAGCTGCCGAGTCCGTCGTCGGCCGCTCGTACACGGAACGCAAGGCGAGCAGCTGCACGACGAGGAGGACGACATGGACCCGGAGCCGCTCATCGACCGGAAGACGCCGACGTCGACGAGGAAGCCGAACTCCCTGAGTCCCAACCGGGCGACGACACACCGATGTTCGACCAGGGCGGCCGTAAGCCGGGGCCCGAGGAGGCGCGCCAGCTGTTCTGCCGAGGCCCTCGAGGAGTTCGAGAAGGCCGGGCAGATGGTCGTCGGCCCGAAAGGACTTCAACGAGTGGTGCGACCGCAACAAGCGTGTCCCGCCCGTGGGTCTCTGCGCGGCTCACGGAGGCGTACAGGGAGGGCCGGCTGAGAGGAGACCGGGAAGACCGGACGCTGGCGCATCGTGCCGACCCTGACACCTGCTGACGCTCGAGCACCGTCAGGCCGCGTGACACCCGTTCCCCTAGGCGGGCGCAGGTGTCACGCGCCCTGACAGTAGCCGCTGACACCAGCTCTGACAGTTCAGGGGGACACCGTGAGCGACGACGAGAGCATCCCGTGGAGAGCCGGCCGCGCATCTCGCCGCCGATCCTCGACTGGTCCGACCGCGATCAACACTGGGACGGCTTCAACGAACCGTGCGTCCTCTGTGGCCGGCCGACCCCGCTCGTATCTGACACCGGCAAACCAACCCACAAGGCGTGTGCCGAAGCCTGGTACGAGCAACACCCCGACGCCTGGCTCGAGTACGAGGCAGAGCGGGACAGGCGAGCGTCCGAGGCCCGCCGCGCGATTCTGGCGTCCGTCGACGACAGGAACCTGACGGGCTGTTCTGATCCAGCAGCTACGAAGCTCGGCGGACGACCGGGCGGAAGCATGCCGAGACTCCCTCGCGCGGGCCGTCCACCGCTGAACGGTCCGTGGCGTGACCCCTCAACCTTCGCCAAGTCCGTGGCAGGGCGCGGCGAGTCAGCCGCCACACGTAGATACCGGAGGGCAAGCCGTGCGTAAAAGCGTTGGTCATCCGGACCGCTGGGGTTCCGAGGCCCTCGTGAGGGTCTCAGGGCCAGCCATCACCGCAGCCTGTACGGATGCCCCCGCGGTTGCCCGGCGTGATCGCACCGCCGCCTCGATCGCGGCCAATGAACGCACGCAGTTCGCCGATCCCGACCGCACCGGGACCAGGGACGTAGACGCCGGTGATCACGATTCCGCTGTCGTCGACCCCCATGCGCAGCATGAGGCGTCGCCCGTCTCCGAGTTCTCGATCAGGTCCCAAGAGACCGGGTCTTCGATGCCGGTTTCTAGTCCGGCAACAGCGTCCAGCTGCGTCGCGCTCGACTGGTCGACGGGGGACGCGAGCACGCGCCACGGCTTCGGCAAGTCCTGGTCGGTAATCACGGGCCGACGGTATGCCCGATTCCAACGCTAGTCAACGTGCCTGAACAATCACGATGACACCTTGCACAATCACGACACGGTGCTGTACACCTGTGGCTGTCGTGATTGATCGAAAGCGACACGACACGTCTTGAGAGGCGTCAATGAACCTCGCTGAACGCATCGACAAGTACCTGACAACCGAAGAGGTGGCCGTCGCTACCGCGTAGCTGCGGGCACCGTCCGCTACTGGCGGCATATCGGCTACCGCCCGAAGGGGTCAAGCGCGGCCGGCGGGTCTGTACGACCCGAACGTCCTTGACCAGTGGGACGCAGACCAGGCCGGAGGCGCCGCGGCATGACCGAGAACGCAAGAGGGGCTTGCTGGAATCAAGCCCCTCTTCGAAAGCTAACGCTGTGGTCGCGGCCCCCATCGTGCCACAGGCCACTGACGAAGCGCACCAGGGCGACGGGCTGTTTCGCAGACCCGCAGACCCGATTGCCCGTCCTCTCGTGCTCGTCACCCGTGGACGCGTCGAGTTCCTGGGGCGCTGTCCCAACTGCGGCTCGATGCACCGGCACACCCACCTCGGCAAGGTCACCGGCCCTGCGGCGCCGAGTACGAGCTGCAGCCGAAAGCCAAGCTGAAGGGGGTCGCGTGAGCAACCACGAGAACGCGCTCACGGCCGCACTGACGGCCATCGAGTGGGGATACGAAGTCTTCCCGCTCTCCATCAACAAGACGCCCATCATCAAGTCCCCGCACGAGAAGGGGCACAGCTGTCCCGGCATGCGCCAGTGCGGCGCTCGGGGCTGCGAGTGTCGGCGACGCCACCAGCGACCCCGAGTTGGTCCGCTGGCTGTTCGACCAGGCCCCGAAGGCGGTCGGCTACGGCATCCGCTGCGGGACTCGGCTCGTCGGCCTCGACCTCGATAGGAAGGGCGTCGTCGATGGCGTGGCCACGCTGAACAACCTGTCCAACCGGCACGGCTTCGCGGTGCCGCGCACGACGACCGTCACCACACCGTCCGGTGGCTTCCATCTGTGGCTCGCCGTACCGGGCGGCACCCTCGTACCCAACTCGGTCGGACGCGTCGGGCCCGGTATCGACGTCCGCAGCTCCCGCGGCTACCTCTCGTCGGCCCCGGCTCCATCGGCCGTACAGGCGAGTACGTTCTGCACCCCAAGCTCGGCTTCATCGACCCCGAGCCGATCCCCGAGCAGCTGCTCAAGCTCATGCTGCCCGCGCCGGCACCGGCCCGCCCCCAGCGTCGTCACACAACCACGCCCGGCGCTGCGGGGCGGGCCCTCGACTGGGCTGCTGAACGTCGTCCTCAACTCCACCGAAGGTAACCGCAATGACCGCCTGTACTGGGCGGCAGCGAAAGCGATGGGAGCACGTGAGGGACGGGCATATCGCCGCTGCTGACGTCGAGGGTGCGCTGATCGAGGCGGCGGTCCGGATCGGTCTCGGCGCAGGCGAAGCTGCCCGCACCGTCGCCTCAGCGGGGCGGGGGGCGGCCGCATGAGCGAGGAGGCGACCGAGCAGGCCACCGAGGAATGGACGGACAACCGTCTCGTACCCGAGGGCGTTCGCAGGCCCACCGGATACAAGATCAGCTACAGCGGTGTGTGGGTCGAAAAGCAGGTCGCCAAGGACACCTTCGTTGACGTCCGCGTGGCGTGGGCACCCTGGTCATCAAGGCCGTGTACGTAGACCCTGCTGGTGACCAGGCCGTCGAACTGGCGTGGATCGACCGCGGCCAGGTCGTCACCCGGACCGTGCAGCGCTCCATCGTGCGTCGTGGCCGCATCCTGGTCGCGACCCTCGGCGATGCCGGCCTGCCCGTCATCGAGGCCGACGCCAAGCTCGCCGAGCGCTACCTCGCGCGCGTTCGAGTCCATCAACCAGGGCAAGATCCCGCGCGTCCACCTGGCCCGACAGTTGGGCTGGCAGAAGGACGGCACGTTCGTCACGGCGCAGGACACCCCGCACCGCGTCGAGGTCAAGTTCGACGAGCAGAAGCCCACGCCCTGGCCGCGCACGCCCCCGCAGGAACGTTCGAGGGCTGGCAGGCCGCGGTGAAGCTGATGGAGGCGTACCCCGCCGCGCAGATGGCGCTGTACGCCTCCCTGGCCGCCCCGCTGCTGGAACTCGTCGGCGTCAACTCCTTCACGGTCGACATCAGCGGGCGGTCGACACGCGGGAAGACCACGGCGGCCGGCGCGGGCATGAGCGCGTGGGCAGACCCCAGCGAGAAGGCGGACGGCATGTACTCGTGGCGAACCACGATGCTCGCCGCCGAGAAGCGCCTGAACCTCGTCAACGGCCTGCCCGTCGTGTTCGACGAGACCAAGCTCGTGCGCGACCCGGAGATGGTGCACGCCCTGCTGTACTCCATCCCGAAGAACCACGGGCAGGCCCGCGGCGGTGGCTGGCCGTCCGGCCTCCCGTGGCGAACCATCATGATCTCGACCGGGAACAGTCCGTCCTCACCTTCACGACCGACCAGGGCGCCGGCGCCCGCGTCCTCACCGTGAAGGAAGCACCGTTCGGTACGGCCGGGCCCGAGTCCGCCACGGCGGCCGTCGAGGTACAGGGACGGCTGCGCCGAGCACTACGGCACCGCCGGACCCCGGTTCGTCGAGAAGCTCCTCGAGGCCACGGCAGGGGACGGGAAGCGTCGCCTGGTCGCCCGCCACAAGGAACTGACGGAGGCTCACCGGTACGACAGCGATATGGCCGCCCGACGGGCGCCCTCGTGGCGGCTCTCGCCCTCGCTGCGGAGGTCGGCAACGAATGGAGTCGTCCCCTTCCCGGCGCCGCCTATGTCCGTCTGGGAACGACTGTTCGCGGTCGCCGACCAGACGGACAACCGAGGCGCAGATGGCGCTCGACGTCGTCCGGGAGTACGTCGCTTCCAACCGGCGTGCCCTGTGTGGTCGCCGGGCGTCGGCTGCGACGCTCCGTCCTTCGGATGGATCGGCCGTGAGCTCAGCGTGGACGGCGTCCCGTCGGTCGGACTGCTGGCGCAGAAGCTCAAGGAAGCACTGAGCAGGGCCGGTTACGAGCTGGAATCCGTCATCCCCAGTTGGCGGGAGGCGGGCGTACTCGTCGAGAACCCCGCCTACCGGCCCCCCTACCTCGCCAAGAAGAAGATGAGCGGCACCCAGGTCCGCCTCTACGTCTTCACGCCCGACGTGTTCGCCGCACCCGACGATGAAGACGGAGAGTGACATGGCCTCCCTGCCGTACAGGAAAAACCTCCCTCTCTCCGGCCAGAGTGCGTACCCCCCTCCGTTAGGGGCAACGCCCCAGGTCAACCCCGATGCGCCAGGGGTACGCACGGCTGCGTACCCGAGGTCGCGGCCAAGGGGTACGCACGACTGCGTACCCCCACGCGATAGAGCATCGCCGCAGATCAGAGCGCACGAAACACCCCCTGCGTCAGGGTACGCACATGGGCTTTCAAGAGAGCCCAAATATCTGCCGCTCGCCCCGACTTCACTACGTACC
This sequence comes from Streptomyces sp. KL116D, assembly GCF_030766975.1. Classification (NCBI taxonomy): domain Bacteria; kingdom Bacillati; phylum Actinomycetota; class Actinomycetes; order Kitasatosporales; family Streptomycetaceae; genus Streptomyces; species Streptomyces sp. KL116D. Next base: position 21,698 of record NZ_JASERH010000104.1, read on the forward strand.
GTAAGGAAGCTGACCATGCCCCAGGACCCGATCCGTGAACTGCGCGACCGCGACACCGAGAAGAGGCGCGCCCGCCAGGACCCCGCCTATCTGCAGGCGTTGATGAACGGACAGGCGCCGAGCGTCATCGCGTTCGTCGCCGCGCTCGACGCCGGCCACAACGGCGAGGAAGCCCTCGACGCCGCCCGCCGCATCGACCAGGCCGCCGCCAACTTCTTCAACCAGCCCTCCGACAACAAGCCCGTGGACCCCGAGGCCGCCGCAGAGCCGCCGACCGCCGACGTCCCGCCCGCAGCCTGAGGAGCAGCCAGTGACCAAGACCGTCACGCTCACCGACGCTGAGAACCAGCTCACCGCAGCAACCGCCGAACTCGACCAGCTCAAGGCGCAGATCCTCGACCACGGACCCGGCAGCGTCACCGCCGAGCAGCTCGGCAACGCGGTCCCGGGCCGTCGAGCACGCCAAGCTGACCGTGCAGCACGCAGGCCAGCACGCCCAAGCCCTGGCCGACGCCGAGCGCATCGAGCAGCTGGAGCTCCTCAAGGCACAGATCCTCGACCAGGCCAGCAACGCCGACCAGGCCCTCGACTGCATGCGCCGCATCGGGGACGCCGCAGCCGAGGCTCATCGCAGCCTGCACGGGACGGCAGCAGCTCATCGCCCAAGCCACGGCAGCCATGCGCCGCGCCCGCGTACCGCAGGGCAGCACACCCGACGACGCGCACGCCGGACTCGGCTGGACCAACGCAGGCATGGGCCGCAGCGACGAGCTGCACGTCGACGGCCGCACCCTCGGCCCCGTCAACGCCGGCCTCCTCGTCGCGCCGCCGCGCTCACCAGGGCCGCAGGGCAGGCAGAGGGTGTCGGTGCACCACCTCGAGCCCACCGTGCAGGTAGGCGGCACACCCGCCGCCGCCGACCCCGAAGCCTGGCTCCGCGCCAGGTACTGACGAGACGGCTCGCGCCTACCTGCACGGGGCAGGCGCGCGAGAGACGACAGCGGACTCCTCCCGCGTGGTCGTCAGCGGCAGACGTCGGCGCCGTGCGGGCCGGCGTCTGCCGCACCGATCGGATGATCACCCTGGGGACCCCTCAAGATCATCCGGATCTCGGGACTCGGGCTCGTTAGCACCTCGCCGTGCACGGGACCTGAAAAGCTATGGCGCCCCTGACCTGCGGAAACGCAGGACCGATCGGGCGCCGATCGAGATACCGGCTCATCCCCACCATGGGGAAAGCCCAGGTCAGAGCAGGCTTTGCCGTTACACAGGAGGTTGGGATGCATGAGATCCCGGAAGGACTCGCCGAGTCGGGCCGGCGTCTGTGGTCGTCGGTCGCGGACCGGTTCGAACTGGAGGTACACTGGGCAGCTGCTCTTGCTCCAGGCCTGCCGCTCCATCGACCTGCTCGACAGGCTGGCGTCCCAGGCCGCGACCGGAGGGCTCACGGTGACGGGCGCCAGGGCGACGAGGTGACGCCGCCCCATGGATCACGGAGCACCGGCGGCAGTCGCGGAACTACGCCCGCATGCTGGCCTCGCTTTCGCGGCTCCCCGACGACGAGGCACGAGCGTCCCCAGCGTCGCGGTGCGGCCCGCCGCTCCTACGGGATCGGGGGTCAGTCGCGTGAAGCGTCGGGAGCGTGCCCAGACCGCAGATGAACCGCCCGCGCACCTGCGGGAGTTCGCCCCGGAGAGGAGTATCGCCGAGACGGCTCTGCAGTCGCTGAGGGATCATCCGGGAGACGTGTGGTGCGCGTCTGATGTCCGTCTGGCGTGCCTGGCAGCACGAGTGCCAGGACTGGCAGGCCGAACAAGGCATCGTGCGGGGCTCGAGCGGCTACGGGCGGCAGCTCGGTCCCGGCCGGCCCCTATGGCGTGGGTGTGCGCCGAGTTCGCCCTGCGGGTGAACGACGACCCGACGATCTGCCCTAAGACGTGCGTGACGCACGCCGACATGGTGACGCCACTGCGTTGACGGACATCTCGCGCTCTTTCCGGGCTGGTTGAGTCGCGAGCGGCGGCAGCGGCTCGCGCTCCGCGTGGCTGCCGTACAGATCACCGCAAACGCCCGCGCTCTCGAGCGGAGGCGTGCAAGCGTGACGAACCCCGTTCTGAGAGGAGCACGGAGTGGCAAGCAAGAGCATCAAGAAGAGGCCGAACGGCAAGTGGCGAGGCCCGGTATCGCGACCTGGCGGGCAAGGAACATGCGCGGCACTTCGCGCGGAAGGTCGACGCCGAGCGCTGGCTCGACGAGGTCACGGCCGCGCTGGTGACCAACACCTACATCGACCCGAAGGACCGCAAGCTCACGGTCGACGCATGGTGCGATCTGTGGATCGAGTCCTACGCCAAGCGGGATTCCACGGTTCGACAGGCCAAGGTGCACCTGGCGCAGATCCGTGAGGAGTTCGGCCCGCTCCCTCTGATGGCCGTCGACGAGATGGCGGTCAAGAGAGTGGATGGCCCGCCTGCTCCGAGAGGGCGTGGCGCAGTCGCATCGCTTCGCCCTGCATAGCCGTCTGTCGCAGGTGATGCGCGCCGCGGTGCGGGCAGAAGAAGCTGGCGGCCAATCCGTGCTCTCGGGAGACGTCGCCAGGGACCGGGAAGCAGCGTCGCTTACGTCTGTACGGATGCACAGCTGTGGAAGCTGTACGAGGCGGCCGAGGAGAAGTACCGTCCCGCGATTCTGCTGGGGGCATTCGCCGGCCTGCGCACGGCGGAAGCGTGTGGGCTGCGCCTGGCCGACGTCGACCTCGACGCGATGGCGGTTACGCCGACGGTCCAGTACCCGGCCGAGCCGCTGAAGACTGAGTCGAGCGTGGCGGCCGTACCGATTCCGCACACGTTCGCTGGTGAGCTCAAGCGACTGCTCGACGGACGCACGAGCGGCTGGGTCCTGGTGGATGACGACGGCAGCGCGCAGCTGGGCCCGTGGAAGGTCGAGCGTGGCACATACTGCCGGATCCGCAAGCAGGTGCCCGGACTCTCGCCCGACTTCCGGTTCCATGACCTTCGCCACTACTACGCGAGCATGCTGATCGCGTCGGGCGCGGACGTGAAGGTCGTCCAGCAGCGGCTACGGCACTCGAAGGCGACGACGACCTTGAACACGTACAGTCACCTCTGGCCCGACGCAGACCAGTCGACCCGGACCGCTGTGGAGCGCGCCATGGGCCCCTTGATCGAAAAACACTGCGGACCCTGTGCGGACTGTAGAAGAGTCCGCACAGGGTCCGTCCAGCTCAGAGCCTGTTGATCTTTAGATGTCGAAGTACAGCTCGAACTCGTGCGGGTGCGGGCGCAGCTGGATCGCGATCTCGTTCGTGCGCTTGTAGTCGATCCACGTCTCGATCAGGTCGGACGTGAAGACGCCGCCGGCCTGCAGGTACTCGTTGTCCGCCTCCAGGGCGTCGAGGACCGCGAGCGCAGGTCGGGACCTGCTAGGACGCTGGCGTGCTCCTCGGGAGCCAGCTCGTAGAGGTCCTTGTCGATCGGCTCGGCCGGCTCGATCTTGTTCTTGACGCCGTCCAGGCCCGCCATGAGGAGCGCGGAGAAGGCGAGGTACGGGTTCGAGGACGGGTCCGGCGCGCGGAACTCGACGCGCTTGGCCTTCGGGTTCGAGCCCGTGATCGGGATGCGCATGGCCGCGGAGCGGTTGCGCTGCGAGTAGACCATGTTGACCGGGGCCTCGAAGCCCGGGACCAGGCGGTGGTACGAGTTCACCGTCGGGTTGGTGAAGGCGAGCAGCAGACGGGGCGTGCTTCAGGATGCCGCCGATGTAGAGTAGCGCGCCATGTCCGAGAGGCCCGCGTAGCCCTGCTCGTCGTAGAGAGAGCGGCTCGCCGCCGGCCCACAGGGACTGGTGGACGTGCATGCCCGAGCCGTTGTCTGCCGAAGATCGGCTTCGGCATGAAGGTCGCGGTCTTGCCGTTGCGCCAGGCGACGTTCTTCACGATGTACTTGAAGAGCATCAGGTCGTCGGCCGCGGCCAGCAGCGTGTTGAACTTGTAGTTGATCTCGGCCTGGCCGGCGGTGCCCACCTCGTGGTGCTGGCGCTCGACCTGCAGGCCGTTCTTCGTCCAGCTCAGGGAGATCTCGGCGCGCAGGTCGGCGAAGTGGTCGACCGGCGGGGCCGGGAAGTAGCCGCCCTGTAGCGGACCTGTCACCGCGGTTGTTCTCGACCGCACCGGTGTTCCAGGCGCCCGCCTCGGAGTCGATCTCGTAGATCGAGCTGGTTGGCGGAGGTCTCGAAGCGCACCGAGTCGAAGACGATAGAACTCGGCCTCGGGGCCGAAGTACGCGGTGTCGGCGATGCCGGTGGAGGCGAGGTACGCCTCGGCCTTCTTAGCCACGTTGCGCGGGTCACGGGGGTACTGCTCGCCCGTGATCGGGTCGTGGATGAAGAAGTTGACGTTCAGCGTCTTGTCGCGGCGGAAGGGGTCCACGCGGGCGGTGGAGAGGTCCGCGCGCAGCGCCATGTCGGACTCGTGGATGGCCTGCAAAGCACGCGGATCGACGAGCCGTCGAAGGCGAGCTCCTCGGTCGGGTCGAACGCCGCAGCCGGCACCGTGAAGTGCTGCATCACACCCGGCAGGTCGCAGAACCGTACGTCGACGAGCTTGACGTCCTCGTCCGCGATGAACTTCTTGGCGTCATCGGCGTTCTGGAACATCCAACTCACTCCTACTCCCACCCAGGGAGGGGCGGGGTTGCAGCTCGGTCGTGCGGCCAGTGCGGTGGCACACGCTGGACCCGACCATAGGCAGACGGGATTTCTCAAGCATGACCCATTTGTTTCGCCGAAGTTAGCCGGAGCGGGGCCGGAGCCTGCCTCCGCCCGGCGCGCAGTACCGTTGATGCGTGGACAGCTAGGGAAGCAATGGGATCGTGGCTGTCCGGGCCCCGCGAGGCCTTGGAACAGTCGGGCGCGGACTTCGGATACCAGCGGGAGCAGCTCGGTCTGCCCGAGCACGGGCCCGGTTCCATCGCCCGTCCCGGGCGGCGCATCGGCGCCCTCTTCGTCGGCTGGGCGCTGTGCATGCTGATCGCGATACGGCCTGATCACGCACGGCTACGACCAGGCGACCGGGAACTGGGCGCTGCTGATCTTCTTCGCTCTGGGGGTGCTCACGGTCAGGGACGATCGGTTGCACGCCGGGCAAGCGGCAGCTGTTGCGGGTTGCGGGTCGTCTCGGAGGTGGGGGCGGCTGGGCATCGGCCGGGTCGTCGTCGGACGCTGCTGCTCTGTGTGGCCGTGCCCGCGCTCGATCTGGGACCGTGACGGCCGCGGCTCCACGACCAGCCTCGCGAAGTCGGTCGAGGTCGCATCTGACCGCCTTCGGGTGCGGGCCCGGGCGGTGGGGCCTCGGCCGCGCAGTTCCCCGCGCCCCTGAATACCGACTGCGTCTGCCGGGCTGGTCTCTCGCCGCGGTCCGCAGGGCCGGTGGGGAGCTGGTCGCGCAGTTCCCCGCGCCCTGAAAGGCGACTGCGTCTGCGGGTGCGTGGGGCTTCTCGCGCAGTTCCCGCCCGCGCCCCTGGGGCATGCGGCTTCGCCGCAGCCCCATCGGAGCGCCCCTTGAGAGGCGCGCCTACATGACGGCGCCTTCACCACGGCGCCCCTGAGATGGCGCACGCAGTGCGCACCTCCAGGGGCGCGCGGAACTGCGCGACGAGCCCCACCGGCCCGCAGCCGATAACGGAAACCGCGCGGCCAGCCCCCACCGGACCCGCAGCCGAAAGACGGAAGGGCGCTCCGGGACCATGTCCCGGAGCGCCCTTCGCAGCCGTAGGCTGGCGGCAGCGTCACCGCATCTTGCCGCGCTTGGGCATCCGCATCCCCTTCGGCATGGGCCCCTTCGGCAACGGCATGTTCGACATCAGGTCGCCCATCGCCCGCAGCCGGTCGTTGGTCGCGGTGACCTGCGGACCGCCCAGCACGCGGGGCAGCTTCAGCATCGTGGTGCGGAGCTTCTTCAGCGGTACCTGGTCCTCGCCGTTGCCGACGAGGATGTCGTGCACCGGCACGTCGGCCACGATGCGGGCCATCTTCTTCTTCTCGGCCGCCAGCAGCGACTTCGCGGTTCGGGTTGCCCTCGGCGACGAGCACGATGCCGGCCTCTGCCGACCGCGCGGTGCACGACGTCCTGGCTGCGGTTCATCGCGACCGCGGGGTCGTCGTCAGCCGCGCCCGATGTTGTCGAGCACCGCGGCAGCCGCGCCGGGCTGGCCCTCCATCTGCCCGAAGGCCGCTCGCTCGGCACGGCGTCCGAAGACGATCGCCATCGCGAGGAAGGCGAGCAGGAAGCCGAGAATTCGAGATAGACCGGGTGACCGATCAAGAAGCCGATCGCGAGGAAGACACCGAAGGCGACGATTCCCACAGCCGCGAGTACAAGAGCCCGATCTTCGAATCGGCCTTGCGGGTCATCTTGTAGGTCAGAGCGATCTGCTTGAGTCGCCCTGGATTCGCAGCGTCCGCTGCAGGTTCCTTCCTCGCCATGCCTGAAGTCTACGTGGCCGCAGAAGCGGCATCAGCCCCGGGCTGCGACGGATTCGAGGACGCGCTGCGCCTCGACCCGGTCCTTGGCGCGGCGGCGGTCCTCCAGCACGGAGGTCCAGGCGTTGCGGCGAGCGGTGCGCTGGCCACTGCTCATGCAGCAGTGACTCGACGACGCGCAGGGCGTCGGTGAACGTCGGGATCGCGGTGGCGCGTACGGGCGCGGCCTGCATGGTTGAGGTCCCCCTCAGAGACGGGTCTCGGCTTTGGCTAGGGGTGCACGAGCGAGCGATTTCAGGGTCACTGATTGGTGTTACCAGGGCGTGACCGGACGGTCAAACACCAATGAAGCCTTGACGCTCGCGCCTCGAACACTGACGCGGCCCTGACGGTCCCTCTCAGCTGCGGGGACGGCCGGGGCCGCGTCTTACCGGCCACTACCGATCAGTAGCCACTTGTGCGTGAATTCACACGGCCCGGGTTCGCCGGACGCTCAGACCGCCTGCGACGCGACGTACGCGCCGCGCTTCTCGATCGCCATCTGGTAGAGCCGGCCGGCCCGGTACGAGGAGCGGACCAGCGGGCCCGACGATGACGCCGGAGAAGCCGATCTGCTCGGCCTCGTCCTTCAGCTCCACGAACTCGTTCGGCTTGACCCAGCGCTCCACGGGGTGGTGCCGCACGGACGGGCGCAGGTACTGCGTGATGGTGATCAGCTCGCAGCCGGCCTCGTGCAGCTGGCGCAGCGCCTCGGAGACCTCTTCGCGGGTCTCGCCCATGCCGAGGATCAGGTTCGACTTCGTCACGAGGCCGTACTCGCGGGCCTCGGTGATGACCTTGAGCGAGCGGTCGTAGCGGAAGCCGGGGCGGATCCGCTTGAAGATGCGCGGGACCGTCTCGACGTTGTGCGCGAAGACCTCGGGGCGCGAGGAGAAGACCTCGGCCAGCTGCTCGGGCACCGCTTGTTGAAGTCAGCGAGGAGCTCGACCTTGGTGCGGCCCTCGGCGCGCTCGGCGGATCTGGGCGTGGATCTGGCGGACCGTCTCCGCGTGCAGCCAGGCGCCGCCGTCCTCCAGGCTCGTCGCGCGCGACGCCGGTGATCGTGGCGTAGTTCAGGTCCATCAGTGACGACGGACTCGCCGACCCGGCGGGGCTCGTCGCGGTCGAGGGCCTCGGGCTTGCCGGTGTCGATCTGGCAGCGGGAGTCGCAGCGGCGCGTGCACTGGTCACCGCCGATGAGGAACGTGGCCTCGCGGTCCTCCCAGCACTCGTGGATGTTGGGACAGCCCGCTTCCTGGCAGACCGTGCGCAGGTCCTCGGACTTCACGAGGTTCTGCATCTTCGTGTACTCGGGGCCCATTTTCGCCCGGGTCTTGATCCACTCGGGCTTGCGCTCGATGGGGGTCTGGGCGTTACGGACCTCCAGGCGCAGCATCTTGCGTCCGTCGGGTGCGACTGCGGGCACGACCGGCTCCCTAAAGCTGATTCCTCGGCGTACATCAGGGTACGCCCGTATGTTCATGGCCTGACGGATGGCCAACCTCTGGCCATCGGGGTGCATTCGGGACCAGGTCAGGCGGACGCCGTCGCCGCGCTCTCGACGACGCGCGGCTTGAGGTCCAGCGTTCCCCAGGACCGTCTGCAGATGCCTCTCGGCCACGGGCAGCACCTCGTCCATCGGCTGACCTCGCGGCCGAGCTCGTGCGAGAGCGAGGTGACGCCCGCGTCGCGGATGCCGCACGGGATGATCTTGTCGCAGTTCGAGAGGTGTCCGGGTTCACGTTCAGCGCGAAGCCGTGCATCGTGACGCCCTTGGCGACGCGGATGCCGCATGGCGCAGGTATCTTGCGGTCCTCGTGGCGCTGGCCGCGTTCGGCGGCGGCGCGTACTCGGGGCCGACGAGGCGGTGGTCGAACTCCTCGTCCTCGCTGCTCAGGCGCGGGTTGAGAGTCGAGTGACGGTCCGCTGTGTTCTCTGCGGGCCGTGCGCCGCTCAATGGTCGCCGAGGACCCAGACGCCCGCCCGGCCCTCGACGCGCGCGGCACTCGATGCGCCGAACTCGGCGCAGACCGCGATCATCGCGCGTCCTCGAGGCGGCGCAGGTGCGCGCTGACCACGTCCACGGGGCGCGGCAGCTTCTGGATCGGGTAGCCGACGAGCTGGCCGGGACCGTGCCAGGTGATGTCTTGCCGCCGCGGTCCCACACGTCGATGACCGTGCCGTCCAGCGGGCAGCTCACTCGGGAGCGGTGCGACGGCCGCGGTGTAGACCGGCGGGCTGCTCCAGGAGCAGGCAGGTGTCGGGGATCTCGTCGGCGAAACGGGCGGCGTGCACCCGGCGCTGCTCGTCCCAGGCGACCTGGTACTCTCGACCATGTCCGCACCGAACCCCATGCGGACGAACCGGAACTCACTCACGGCCAGCGCCTCCTAGAACTTCACCGTGCACACATCGCGCCCCGAACCACTGTACGGCGGCTCAATGCGTCGGGTAGAGGCGGTACGAGGGGTCCAGATCACGCACCTCGACCGAGTACGTCACGCCCGCGACCGGCGACAGAGTGCTTCTCCAGGAGCGCCAGTACGTCTTCGGAGAGCGCGGCCTTGACCGCCGCCGGGCGGCCGGGAGCACCTCGACCGAGACGTGCACGAACGGGGCCGCGACCCCGTCCACAGTCGTCGCCGAGGGCGCGCGAGCGTCTTGCCCACCCCGACCGAGGGCCACGCGGTCGACGACCAGCGGGTGGAGCTCCGCCACCAGGGCGGGTACGTCGACCGTGCCGTCGAGGCCGTCGGTGTAGTCGATGACGATGTGAGGCACGGGGAAACCTTCAACCTTCCAGGTGTAGCGCACACGCATCGTATGCCCGCGGACGAGGGCCGTGGACCGCCGCCGGCTGTCCACCCACCCGGCGGTTCGTCACACGATCGGATGAAGGCGCCGCGAAGGCTCTTGGCGGGCGGGACATCGCCGCTACATTCGCGCCGTGTCCATGAGGGCTGCACCCCGGCCCGGAAGGCAGAGAGACCGCACAGCTGACGACGAACGACCTCCGCAGCGCAACCCGAACCGCCAGCTCGCCGCGCTCATCGCGGAGGCGGGTTTCTCCAACGCGGGGCTCGCGCGCCGCGTCGACCAGCTAGGAGCTCGAACACGGTCTTGACCTGCGTTACGACAAGACATCGGTGCACCAGATGGCTGCGCGGAGCAGCAGCCGCGCGCGGCACGACACCCGCGCTGATCGCCGAGGTGTTCACCCGGCGCCTCGGCCGCGCGCCTGTCCGCCCAGGACCTCGGGCTCGACGCCTGCGCGCCCGTCTACGCGGGCCTGGAGTTCGCCGGATCGCCGGAGAGGCCGTCGACATCGTCAGCGGCCTGTGGCGCAAGGACTCCGGCAGCCACGCCGAACTCCGCAAGATCGCCTTCACCCCGGCCGGGCTCGTCGTACCCAGCCGCGACGCTGATCGGCCGCGCCGACGACCGGGTCACCAGGGGCGAGCAGCGCCCCGCGTCCCCGTGCAGGGCCGCCCCGCCGTGCCCCGGCAGCGCGCGCCAGACCGAGCGCGGCCCCGGCCACCGGGTGACCCCCGGCGACATCGCCGCCCACTGCGCTCCGTCGGCGAGCTGCTCCGCGCGCTCGACCACGCGTGCGGCGGCGGCCACGCCCGGCAGGCGCTCGTCCGCTACCTGGAGCACGAGGCCGAGCCGATGCTGCGCGGCAGCGTACGGCGGAGCAGACCGGCCGGCGCCTCTTCGGCGCCGTCGCCGACCTCACCCGGCTGCGCGGGCTGGACCTCGTACGACATCGCGGCGCACGGCCTCGCCCAGCGCTACTTCGTGCAGGCGCTGCGTCTGTCGCAGGCCGCGGGCGACCGGATGTACGGCTCGTACGTGCTCGCTCACCATGAGCCGGCAGGCCGTCTCACCTCGGCGCACGGGCGGGAGGCGGTGCAGCTGGCGCGGGTCGCGCAGCAGGGCGTCGGGGCGTCGGCGCCGCCCGTGGTGCAGGCGCTGCTGCACGCCGTGGAGGCGCGCGGGCACGGGGTGCTCGGCGAGGTGCGGGCCTGCACGGCGTCGCTCGTGCGGGCGGAGCGGGCGCTGGAGGCGGGGCGGTCCGGGGACGACGTGCCGCACTGGGCGCGGTTCTTCGACGAGGCGCAGTTGCAGGACGAGTTCGGGCACAGCTACCGCGACTTGCAGCAGTACCGGGCGGCGGCGCAGAGCGCCGAGCGGTCGCTGCGGCTGCGGGCGCCGGGCTTCGCGCGCAGCCGGCTGTTCTGCCGGGTCGTGCTGGCCTCCGCGCGGCTCGGCTCGGCGAGCTGGACTCGGCCTGCGCCCTGGGCGCGAGGCCGCGCGCAACGCAGCCGCGGACATGCGGTCAGGTGCGGGCCCACGAGTACGTGCGGGAGTTCGAGCGGCGCCCGAGCCGTACCGCGACGCGGGGCCCGTGCGCGGGTACCGGGAGAAGGTCGCCGCGCTGGGCTGACGGGGCCGGTGCCCGCGGCACCGGCCCCGCCGGGTCACCCGAGGCCGGCCACGGCCCGCGCGGGCTCAGCGCGTCGTCCCAGGTGGTCAGGTCGTCCAGGTCGCCGCGCAGGGACGCCTTCTCGGTGCCGACGGACCTGAGGGGGAGGGGGATCGACGCGTCGATCGCGCCGACGCTCCCGTCCGCGTACAGCGTGGTGTGCCCCTCGGTCGCCACCCACGTCGGCCGCGTCCACCGGTCGAGCGGCAGCGTGGCCGAAGTGAGTGGTCGGCCCTGCCGTAGCGGGTGAGGCCGACCTCGCCGGTGCCGTAGCTGCTGGAGCTTGAGCGCGCCCGCCGCCGAGCTCAGCAGGACCTGGTCCGCCGTGCGCGCCGTGGGCCGCACGGACCGAGACCGTCCACGGTTCGGCCACGTCGAGACCGCCGAGGCCCACCGTCGGTCCGAGTCGAACTGCCACGCCTGGCCGCCGGCGCCGTCGGGGACGGGCGTCGGGTTGTTGATGATGTACGAGCTGCCGGACAGGTCACCGGCGACGTCCCGGGCGTAGAGCGTGTTGCCGGGGGAGCCCGCCCACGTCCAGCCTTCGGGTACGGGGCGTCGTCGAAGGTCCACGCGGTGGCTCGGGCGGCCGTCGTCCACGCGCGGCCGGGACGGCGGCGGGGTGATGCCGGGCGGGTCGCCGATCAGGGTGGCGCGGGACCGGAAGCCGGCGAGCGCGTCGGGGTGGGCGTCCGGTTCCAGGCGCGGTCGGCGAGGATCGCGCGGGCGCCCGCCATCTGCTGCTGCGAGTACCCGTCCTCGGCCCAGAGGTTGTAGTCGGCCCAGTTCGGCAGGCCCGAGCCGAGCATGTCGGCGGCCGCGCTCGGCTGCCAGTCGTCGTACATCCACGACTGGTCGGGGTAGAGGTGGTGGTAGTTGTTCGGGGTGACGTAGAACGGGCCGATGGCGATCTCGTCGTGGCCGGGAATCTGCGGCTCGGCGCCGCCGTGGCCCTCCCAGGTCAGGAAGACGACCGGGGCGTGCACCTGCTGCCGGGGCGCCGTCAGATGCTCGGAGCCGTTGTAGACCGCGGTGCGCTTCCCGTGTGAAGTCACCACGTCGTCAAGGGTGTTGATGTAGCGGTTCAGCGGGTCGCCGAGCGTCGAGACGTCCGGTGACGACGCGCAGGTGGTTCTTGACCCGCGGGCGGTCGGCCAGCTGGCCCGGCACCTCCTCGCGCCGATCGAGAACAGGGGCGCGTCGAACCAGTCCGCGAACTCGGCGACGATCTCCTTCGTCTTCTCGACCGCCTTCTGGCTGGTCATGTCGATGATCCAGTCGGGCGTGAGGGGGGAGTGGGTGTGGGCGGCGGTGCACGGGTCGGGCCCCGACCCGAAGCCGATGCCGAACGTCTCGCTGACGGCCGTCGCGTGGCCGGGAGCTCCAGGCCGGGCATCAGCTGCACGTGGTGGCGGGCCGCGAACGCCTTGAGCTCCTCGATGTCGGCCCGGTCGTAGCTGTGCGCCGGGTCGGCCAGGCCCGGGAACCTCGGGCTGAAGAGGCGGAAGCCCTCCGACTCCGACAGGTGCATGAGCAGCGTGTTCAGCTTCTGGTCGCCCATCCTGCGGATCAGGTTCTTCAGGTACGGGATCGTCCAGTACTTGCGGCCCGCGTCCAGGTGGACCATGCGGACCGACTGGGCGGGACGTCGGTGGCGCGGGCCCGAGCGTGCGGCGGCCGTCCGGGTCGGTGGCGCGCAGCAGCTGGAGCAGGGTGCGGGTGCCGTAGAAGAGGCCGTGGTGGAGGCCGCCCGGATGCGGACCGGGCCGGCTCGCAGCTGAAATCGAACGCGTAGCCCTCCGCGCCGAGCCGGGTGTCGTCGCGCAGGGCGAGGACGATGTCGCCGGGGCCGGCGTGCGCGGTGTCGCTCGCGATGCGCGGCGCGAGACGGCCGCTGACTGCCTCGATCTCGCAGCGGAGCTGGGTGGCGCAGTTGGCCCGTCGTGCGGTGGGCGGGCGGGAACTCGGCGCGGCCCGCGGGGCCGGTCCAGCCGGTCGCGGCTCGTCGGGTCCACCAGGATCCGGGTGCCGGGCGTGAGGGCGACCGTGCCGTCGAGGGACGTCCAGTCGGTGGGGCGGGGATCACGGGCACCGGCGGCGCCGGCTCCGCGGCGGCGGCCGATGCGGGCGACACGTCCGACGTACAGCTCCGATGAATCCGGCGATCAGGAGAGCAGGGTGAGGAGGAGCGGAACAGAGACCCGGTGCGCGTTCACGGACTCGTCTTCGCACGGCGATGACCTCCTGAGGGCTGACTCAGGTGACCGTAGAGGCGAGTTGCGGGCGTGACAAGGGTGGCCGCATGGGGGCGCCCGCCCCGGATCGGTTCCACGGGGACGAGGCGCGTCTGGGGATGATAGATCCGATGTAAGCCTCGGGGGTGCAAAGGCGCGATCAGGCCGCCTCGCCCACCCGCGTGTCCCGCGAGACCTGCGGCAGCTCGGCCTCCGGCAGGCCGAGGTCGGTGAGGACCGCACGCGCCGCGCGCCGCCCCGAGTGCAGGGCGCCCTGCACGGTGCTGGTGTCCCGGTGGTCCCCGCACACGTAGCCAGCCCGTCGAGCAGCCGGACGGGCCGGCGCGGGTCGTGCGGCGCGGGCATCGCGGGACGGCGCGCGGGTCGTGGTGCACGGCGAGGGCCTCCCAGCCGCTCGTCGACGTGCCGTAGGGGCGCGGCTGAGCTGGGAGCGCAGCTCGTGCTCGGCGGCGGCGCCCGAGCACGGTCGACGACACGAGGGCGCGCCCCGCGGGGGCGCGCGTCGGGTCGACCTGGCTGATCACGGAGTGTGCGCGACGGGACCCGGCCGGTCCGCGTCGAGCAGCAGCGCGGGCTCGGCGAGCGGCGGCTCGGGCACGGCGTGGTGCACCACCGTGACCTCGTGGAAGGCGGGCACGCGCAGACCGGGCAGCAGCCCGGCTGCGCGGCGACCGCGTCGGTCGCCAGCAGCACGGCGCGGCAGGCGGCCCTGCCGTGCTCGGCGGTGGTGACGGAGTTCGCGGCGACGGCGGTGACGGACGCCGGTCCGTACGGTGCCGGGCGGCAGGGTGCTCGCCAGCTGCTCGGGCGGCGCGTCGCGCCCTCGGGCACGCGAGGCGGCCCGTCGCGCTACGCGTGCAGCGAGGTCGGCGCACCGGCTGGACGTGGTCAGGTCCGGATCGCAGAGCAGCGCCGAGAGCAGCGGGCGGACGGACCCGTGCAGCACCCTCGGCGGCAGGCCGCGGGCGGCCAGGGCGCGGCCGACGGGCAGTTCGGGCCGGGCGAGCAGCCGGGCGGGCGGGGTCGCCGCGAGCCGGGCCAGCGCCGCGCCGAGCCGGGCGTGGTCGAGCGGGCCGCCGAGCGGGGGGCGGCCGCGCGCGCCGTCCGGGGAGCGCTCGCAAGGGCGCGTGCGGCACTGAGTGCGCCCCTTGTGCGCCGGGGCCCGGCCGGCTCCCCGGGCCCGGTGGGTGCCCGGCTCGCGTCACCAGCACACCGGGGAGAAAGGGGCGCAGGACGAGCCCGTGTCGAGGCCCGGGGTGCGGCGCAGTCCGGGGGTACGAGGTGCTGAGCAGCTGACCGATCCGGTCGAGCCGGAACCCGTCGACCTTCTCGGTGGACATGTGCCGCCGATGCCTCCGGCGGCCTCCAGGACCAGGACCTGGGCCCCCGCCCTGGTCAGGTGCTGCGCGGCCGGATGGTCCCGCGACCCGGCCCCCGACGATGACGACGTCCGCATGCACGTGATGCCTCCGGCGGTTGGCGGCTGACGGCTGGAGGCCTCATGCCCCCAACCCGGCTCCGGAATACGTGAGTTCGGGCCGAGGGTAGGTGTGGGTCCGGTGAGCGCCCGCGCGGCGGCCGCACCGGCGCACGCGCCTCCGCGGGATGCGCCCCGCCGGTGCGGGCGGTCCCGGCGTGCGGCTCCGGCGCGGGCGCCTCAGCGCGCGGACGCCGGGCCACTCCCGAGGGCGCGGATCACGAGGTCGACCGGGACGCCTCGTCCGTCGTCGCCCACACCTCAAGGAGACACCCGATCGCGTCGGTCGCCGCGGGCCGCCGTCAGCCGGAGCCCGAGCTCGTCCGTCCCCGGCGGGGCCAGCCGCGTCACCACCGGCAGCAGCTGCTCCTCGGACTCCTGGTTGACCCGGTACCAGACGGCCCGCAGCGCCGGGATCGTCCTGCGCCGCACGGAGCAGCCCGCGCGTCCAGCGCAGCCCCTCGCCGCCGCCTCGCCGGGCTCCGAGAGCGAGGCCACGGCCGCCGCCTCCAGCGCCTCCCGCAGCGGGGGTGCCCGGCGGCGTCCCTGTCGAGCAGCGCGCGCCACCGGTCGGCGCCGGAGGCGAGCAGCGGCCCACCGCGTCCTGCCTGTTGCGGAAGTACCCGGTAGAAGGTGCGCAGCGCGACACCGGCGCGGCCCCGCGATCTCCTCGGCCGTCGTCCCGTCAGCCCTTGTCGGCGAACAGTCTGCCGCGGCGCGCGATGTCGAGCTGGGTCGCGACTTGCGGCGCTCGGTCATGAGAGAGGTCGGTCCACGGAGTTCACGCGACGAAGAGTAGCCGCAGCGGGAAGAAAGTGGCACGTAGAGCCGTTATGGCAAAACGTGCCACATAGGCGTACGGTGAACGCCGTGCAACGCCGCACCACCGCATCCCGAGAGTCGACATGAACCGCTACGAAGGCCGCCGCGCGCGCCGATCACCGGCGGCGGATCCGGCATCGGCCAGAGCCACCGTCCTGCGTCTGCTGGAGGAGGGCGGCACGGTCGTCGCCGCCGACGTCAGCGAGGCCGGGCTCCAGGACACCGTGCAGAGGGCGCCGCTGCCGAGCGCCTCACCACCGTCGTGGTGAACGTCGCCGACGAACGTCCGTACCGCGCCGGCGTCGCCACCGCCGTCCAGGCGCTGGGCGGGCTCGACGTGCTGGTGAACGCGCGGCCGGCATCCTGCGCCCTCGCACACCGAGCAGACCACGCTCGCCGACTTCGACCAGGTCATCCAGGTCAACCTCGTCGGCACGTTCCTGATGATCCGCGAGTCCATACCGGCGCTGCTGGACGGCCAGGAACCGGCGGTCGTCAACTTCTCGTCCACCGCGCAGAACTTCGCCCACCCCTACATGGCGAGCTCTACGCGGCATCCGCGGGCGGCATCCAGTCCATGACGCACGCCCTCGCCATGGAGTTCAGCAAGCGCGGCATCCGCTTCACCGCCGTGCAGCCCGGCTCGATCTCCTCCGGCATGACGGACGGCTCCGGCCAGCGTCAAGCAGTCGGCCGGTCCCGGCCTGCCCGCCGACGCCATTATGACGCTGTTCCAGCGACCGCGCCGATGCTCCAGGTCGGCCACACGGCGACTTCAACTTCGCGGGCGTCGACGGTCGCCGCCGTGGTCGCCATGCTGGCGTCGCACGACGGCTACTTCATCACCGGCACCGAGGTCCGCATCGACGGCGGGAGCCACATGTGAGCGCCGCCGCAGAACCCGCGGACTTCCGGCACGCGTCGCCGTCATCACCGGTGCGTCGGCGGGGATCGGCGCCGGGTTCGCCCGGCACGCCGCCTCGCGCTCGGCATGAAGCTGGTCCTCGCCGACATCGCGGCGGACCGGCTCGCCGCCGTGGCCCACGAACTGCGCGCGGAGGGCGCCGAGGGCAGACGTCGTACGCGACGTCGCCGACCCGGCGTCCGTCGAGGCGCTCGCCGAGCGCCGCGGCCCGCTTCGGCACCGTCGACATGCTGGTCAACAACGCCGGATCATGGCCATGGGCTGGTCCTGGAGATCCCCCGCCGACCGCTGGGACGCGGCGCCCGCGTCAACATCGGCGGATACGTGAACGTGCTGCGGGCCTTCGTGCCGCATGCTCGCGCAGGGCACGCCCGGCTGGATCCTCCAGGTCTCGTCCGTCGGCGGACTCTTTCCCCAGCTCGCTGATGGCGCCCTACAGCGTCACCGAGTTCCCGGCACCTCGCGCTGACCGAGTCCCTCCACCACGAGCTGGCGATGCGGCAGGCGCGATCCAGGTGTCCGTGGAAGCGGCGCACGAAAACGCGCGAAAGCGTTTCACGATAAATGCGAAAACGCGGTTAAACACCCAACTAACCGAACGAAGTACACG
>NZ_JASERH010000105.1:0-30069 GCF_030766975.1 Streptomyces sp. KL116D
TGTTGTACTTGGTTGGATCAGATTTGGGTGTTTAACCGTTTTCGCATTTATCATTGAAACGCTTTCGCGTTTTTCGTGCGCCGCTTCACAGCAGCCGTTCGGCCTCCGTGCGCAGCTTCTTCAGCTGAAGAAGCCGCGGCGGAATCGGGCTGACGATGGTTCTCCACGACCGTCGCTCCGGTACGACGGTGGGCTTCTGGTGAACGCAAGCCACCTTGGCGCGCCAGAAGGCCTCGCGGTCGCCGAGCGGGGGCGCGGGCGCCGTCGAACAACAACGTGCCCGCGTCCGGCGCCTGAAAGGCCAGGACGGTGACGGTGGACTTGCCCGCACCGTTGCGAAGCCGACCAGCGCGTGGGACTCGCCCGCGCGCACAGGCGACCGGCCGATCTGACGAGGGCGGCGGCGGGCCAACCGCCGGCGTTTGGCGTGCCCGTGGCTACCAGAGCCGACGGGGTGGGTACCGTCATTTGACCGTGTTTCCCCACAGCTTGAGGTCGTCGACGTTGTCCTTGGTGACCAGTGGCGCGGGCGCTGGTCCTCCGGATCGCTGGGCAGCAGCTCGACGATCGTACGGAGTCGTGGTCGGTCGGCCCGGGCGGGCTTCTTCCACCATCGCGGCCTTGATGTAGTACATGCCGTACCCAGCGTACGCGTCGGCGGGCTGCAGAGACGGTGGCGTCGATCTGGCAGCCCCTTGCGGATGAGCGTGAACTCCTGCAGGATATACCGTCGTTGGAACGATCGCGATGTGGCCCACGCGCTGCGCCTTCTTGAGCATGCCCTTGGACTTGGGATCCGGGATGGCGCAGGTAGACGCCGCCCTACGCGTGAATGCCCGATGTCGGTTGGCGTTGAGAGAGGGTGTCCAGTTTGGAAGCGGCGGTGTCCGACTCCCGCGGCGGATCTCAGGACCTTCAGCTTCGGGTGCACTTCGTCTTCACGCGGTCGCGGAACGCCTTGGAGCGGTCCCGGCGTTGTTGAAGCGGAGGCCAGGTCAGCCCATGATCTTGCACGACCTTGCCGGTCTTGACCTGGCTGCCGGTACTCGCAGGCCTTCTCGCCGTACGCGACGTTGTTGGCGCGGACGACCATGGCGACCTTGCTTCTCGGGCGCGCGACGTCCACGGCGACGACCGGGACGCCCGCCTGCGCTCGGCCTGGTCGAGGCCGGCCGCGATGGCGGCGCTGTCCAGCAGGAGGAGACGACGACGGGCCCTTGACGCCCTGGTTGAGCTGGTTGTTGATGTCAGTCACTGCGAGGGGTCGCTGTTGGGTTGACCGTCTTCAGCGCGTCGACGCCCTCGGACTTCGCCATCTTCGGCACGTAGTCGTTGGCGACTGCGCCCAGAACGGCGAGGTCAGCGCGTGAGGGGCGGGATGACGCCGACCTTGCCGTCGCCGCCTCCCCGCCGCTCGATCGGCCGCGTCGTCCTTGGTGCTGCCGCACGCGCTCTCGGGACGAGGCGGCGCAGCTGGGAGGTGCCGCATGCATCCGTCCTCTCGGCACCCTCGCGGTCTTCGAGCCGCTTCGTGCCCTTCGTGGTGCCAGGTCATCGAGGCCGCTCACTAAACCGGAAGTCGCTGGAGTGCGACCGGGTCCTGCCCGTCCCAGAACCGGCGCGCCGAGATATTTATCAGACCACTTCGCCTCGACATTGCTGACCTTCCCAAAGTTCTCGGTTTGCGCCTCGAGACCTCAAATAGGTCGACCACCTCCACGCAGTGGTCGGACCGCATCGTGTTGGGCTGCGGCGCATCCGGCCGTGAGGAGGGACGTCATCGTGGAGCAGACCGCCCCCAGAAGGGCACCGTCACGGAACGGGCGATCGAGCAGATCAAGGCGATGATCGGCGGCGGCGGCAGCCTGGAGCGGCGAACGGCTGCCCCACGGAACGGGACCTGGCGGCGTGCGGCTGGGCATCTCGGTCGTCGATGCGGGAGGCGATCCCGCGCCCTGGACCGTGCTCTCGTGTCCCTGGAGGCCCGGCACGGTTTCGGGCATCTACGTCACGCAGTTGGAGGCCGGCGACCTGCTGAGACGATTCGGGGTGGTCGCGGACCCGTCGCGCGGCTCGCCTGGTCGAGCCTCCCGGAGGTGCCGGATCCTGGAGTCGACCGCCACAGCGCTGGCGGCCGCGCGCATCACCCGGCCACCGCGGCTCGCCGAGGTCGAGGAGCACCTTGGCCGCGATGGAGGGCCACCGACGGACGGAGGAGATCTCTCCCATCGATCTGGCGTTCCCACCGGGCGACACTGCCGCGGCGGAACGAGACGATGGCGGCGATCGGAAGGAGGGTTGTCGTCGCGGACGTTCCGGGCGCGGGTGCTGGCGGGGCTTTACCAGGAGGAGCGGTCGAAACGGACCCGCGCGCGAGCACGCCCGATCCACCGGGCGCTGGTCGCCCATGACCAGCGCGGCGCGGGACGCTGCCGCGGCGCACGTCGGCGAGGTGGGAGGAGTGGCTGCGGGGGCAGTCTCGGCTGGAGCCACGTGTCGGTACCGCGCCGCGTGAGCCCGCGTCTGCCCGCGCGCGGGTCGGTGGCTTCTCAGCGCAGCGCGCGCCCCTGAAGGCACGCGGCTTCGCCGCGCCTTCAGAGGGAGGTGCGCACCGAAGGTGCGCACCTCAGGGGCGCGGGGAACTGCGCTGACCAGCCACGCACAACCGGCACCCGGCAGACGCGGCTCACTCCTACTGCGGCGCGGCCACGACCAGAGCCGACAGCAGCAGCTCCAGCGCGCGGCCTCGAACGAACCGCCCGCCGCCAGATCGACAAGTGCGCACAGCCGCCAGTTCCGGGTACTCCGCATCGGAGAGCCCCGCATACACGGTCCAGGCGACGGTCGTCCGCCGCCCGCCGCTCGGCCGGCAACGCAAGATGCGCGGCATCCAGGGCCGCGTGCCACAGCACCGTGTCCACGAACGCCGAGTAGTGCCGCACGGCGTCCTCGTCGCCGAACGGCTCCGCCGCAGCAGCCCGATCCCCGACTCCACCGACCGGAACTCGTTGACCCGCCACCCGCGGATGCCCTGGTAGCCGCGGATGTGCAGCGCCATCTCCCGCAGCCCGTCCTTCCGCCACGGCATCCGGTCTCGGCTCGAAGCCGGCCATGGACCTCGCCGATGATCCGGTCCGCGACGGCGAGCAGCAGGTCGTCCGTGTTGTGGAAGTACCGGTACAGGGCGCTAGCTCGCAGCCGAGCGCGGCTCCCAGCCGGCGCATCGCTCAGGGCGTCGGGCCAGCCTGTGCTGCCCGACGACGCGTTCCCCAAATGATCGTCTCCTCGACAGTGCAGCACTTACTTGGTCGGCTTTGCGCCGCCGGCGCGTTCCGCCGGGATCCGTCCCTCGGCCATCCCGTTCCCTCCCGTAGGCGACCTCGCTCACCCTTATGTCAGCACCATTGACGCAACGCTGACAAGGCCGGTTTGATCGCAGCCTCCTCCCCCCGCGCTCGCACACCCCCTCGTAGTCCCTCGTTCTCGGTCCCAGGAGTCTGCACATGAGAAGCGAAACCCCCAGGTCTGCGCCGTTCCTCGGCGTCGTGGACGGCATCGCCGTCGCCGCGTCCAGCACCGCACACTGCCACCATATCGGCACGCATCGGGATGGGGTTCGCTGGCCGCGACGGTGGGGCTCGCGCCCCCGGCGATCCTGCTCGTCGCGTTCGTGCCGGATCCTGGGCATCGCGACCGAAGGTACGCAACGGCTCAAACCGCGACGAGCAGAACATGGGCAGCGGCTACGCACCCGCCGGCCGGTCGCTCGGCCCGTGGCTCGGGTTCCTGACCGGCTGCGACGCTGGATCGGCACCCTGATCTTCATGGCTCACACGACCGCGGTGACCGGCTCGCGTTCCGTTCGCCAACAAGGCGCACCTGAGACCGTCGGCGGGCTGCGGCTCGACCCCAACTCGACGGGCCCTGTCCACCGTCGTCGGCCCCCGTCGTGCTCGCCGCCGTCACGGTCACGGCCGTCACCCCATCCGCAAGGCGACCCGGCTGTGACCTGGCTGCTCGTCTTCGAGTACGCGGTGCTGCTCGGGGTTCTGCGGCTGGGCCCGCCACCGCGCACGGCTTCTCCTTGGTCGTGGCTGAACCCGCTGGACATCCACGACGGCACCGGCTTCGCGCAGGGGCCTGGTGCTCGCGGTGTTCTTCTTCTGGGGCTGGGACGCCGTTCAGCGTCACGGAGGAGACCGGCGACGTCCGGGACGCGGGGCGCGGATTCATCGCCCTGTTCACGATGCTCGCGCGTTCCCGTACGGGTCCCTGGCCTTCCAGCGCGAGATGTCCCTGCCTCGAGCTGGTCGAGCAGGGGTCCGCAGGCCCTCACCTACCTCGGGGCGAAGCTCGCGGACGGTGAACCGGGCGACGCTGCCCGTCGCGCCGTTGTTCTCTGCGGTGGCCTCGTTGCAGTCCAGCGTCATTCGACGGCGCGCGGCTGTCGCTATGGGGCCGACCGCACGATGGGCCCGGTGTGGACGAAGGTCAGCCCGCGCCATGGCTCGGCCGGCCGCCGGCACGGTCCTCGTCACGGCGATCTCGGCGGGCTCGCGCCGCTCGCCCTGGCGATCCCGAAGGAACGAGATGATCCTCGCCGCGGTGAACTCCATCGGTCTCGTCGTCGCGCTCTCTACTACGGGCTCACTGCGCTGGCCTGCGCCGTCCGGTTCCGCGGGGATGCTGCGCACCGCTCCCCGCCAGGCTGCGCGCGGTCGTCGCGCCGGGCCTGAGCGGGCTGGCGCTGCTCGGCATCGGCGCGTACTGCCCGCGACTACGCCACGATGAGTGACGGCTTCGAACTCAGCCCGACAACGGCTGGTTCATGCTGTCCGTGCCCGCCGCGATCATCGTGTCCGGGGTTCGTGATGGCGGCCGTCGCCAAGTACCGGCGCCGCTCCCCTACGCCCGTCACCGGACGCGGCACGGACGCCGACGCCGTCCCGCTGACCGCCACCGACGTTCCGTAACACCCGCCACCGCACAAGGAGTTGCCGCACATGCCCGACACCGGGTACACGCCGACCTGCCTGACCGGCGGCTCCGGTCCGCACCACCCCCGCCCGGTCCCGCCACCTCGGTGGCCGTCCGCGGCGAGCGGATCGTCGCCGTCGGTCACGACGAGGTGCGCGAGCTCGACGTCGTCCCGCAGCACCGAGGTCGCTTCGATCCTCGCGAAGCTGCTGGTACCGTTCCAGGATCGCGCACGCGCACCCGGTCGGCGGCGGCCTGAGCGTGATCTGGAGCGGATGACGCTCGCCGCGTACCGGGAGCGGATCGCCGCGTACGCGCGTGGAGCACGCCGACGACGCGTGGCTCACTGGCGCGGCTGGGCGATGGAGGTTCCCGGCGGGCCCGCCGACGGCCGCCGAACTGGACGCCCTGGTCCCCGACCGGCCGGTGTACCTGGTCAACCGCGCACCACCACGGGGCGTGTCAACTCCCGTGCGCTGGAACGTGCCGATCGACGCCCGTAGCGCCCGACCCGGCGGACGGCCGCATCGAGCGCGACGCGGACGGCGTCCCGACCGGCATGCTCCAGGAGGGCGCGGCGAACCTGGTGGGCCGGGCTGCTGCCGCAGGTCACCAGGGAGGAGCGGATCGCCGGTCTGCTCCGGGCCCAGGCGCTCCTGCACTCACTGGGCATCACGGCGTGGCAGGACGCGCTGCTCGGCGAGCACGCCAACCTCACCGACCCGACGGACGCGTACCTGGCCTGCGCCGCCGACGGCCGGCTCACCGCGCGCGTGGTCGGCGCCCTGTGGTGGGACCGGGCGCGCGGCACCGAGCAGATCGAGGAACTGGTGGCCCGGCGCGCGGCGGGCACCCCTCGGTCGGCTCCGCTGCACGTCGGTGAAGATCATGCAGGACGGTGTCGCCGAGAACGGCACGGCGGCGCTGCTCGGCCCGTACTCGACGGGTGCGGCTGCGCTTCGGGACTAAACAGCAGCATCTGTTTCGTGCCGCGCGCGCGCTGAAGAAGTATGCGGTCACCGAGCTCGACGCGCGGGACTTCCAGGTGCACTTCACGGCTGGGCGACCGGGCCGTGCGGGAGGCGCTGGACGCGGTGGAGGCGGCGCGGCGGGCCAACGGCCGGCGCGACACCCGCCCGCACCTGGCGCATCTCCAGGTCGTGCACCCGGACGACATCGGCCGGTTCAGGGAGCTCGGCGCGACTGCCAACATGCAGCCGCTGCGGGCGCGCACGAGCCGCAGATGGACGATCTGACGATTCCGTTCCTCGGGCGGAGCGGGCGTCGTGGCAGTACCCGTTCCGCGCTGCTGCGTCGGGGGCGACGCTACCGCGGGCAGCGACTGGCCGGTGAGCAGCCCCGATCCGATCCAGGGCATCCACGTCGCGGTGAACCGGGTGCTCGACGACGCGCCCGACGGCACCCCGGTGTTCCTGCCCGAGCAGCGCATCGGCCTGGCGGACGCGCCATCACCGCGTACACGGCGGGCAGCGCGTACGTGAACCACCCCGACGACGAGACCGGCACGATCGCGGCACCTCGCGGACCTGGTCGTCCTCGACCGGGACCCGTTCGCGGGCCCGGCCGGGAGATCGGCACGACGAGCGTGGAGCAGACGTTCGTGGGGCGGTCAGCGCGTCTTCGGCGGCTGAACCGCCGGCAGGGCGCCGCCCGGGTCGTCCGGGCTGTCGAAGCGGGACAACCCCCAGCCGGTCGGCGAGTTCACTGCCGAGCCGCTCGGCGAGGACCGCCGCCGGGTGACGCCGGCCGCGGTCCTCGCCGAGCCGCCGTTCGGCGGCGGACCAGGTGATCGTGGTCAGCCGGGCGCGGTCCGGCGGGTCCCGGGTGACGGCGACACCAGGTCCAGTCCACGAACCAGTGCCGTAATCGTGTGCCGCCCACACGGCGGCGGCGATCCTTCCACGACCCGCCCTTCGGACGTCCCGGCCGCCCGAGCGCCCAACGTCTCCGCATGTCCAGGGGCGCGGTTCGGGCCGCCGGACCACCTGGTCGCCGAGCCGCTCGTAGCGCGCGTGCACGGCGAGCTGCGCGTCGTGGGAGGGGGACGGGCGTGCCGGACCAGGACGAGGACGGCGGGCAGCAGAGCGTCGCGCAGGACCCGCCGGTCGGTCTCTGCTCGCGCACCCGCAGCGAGCGCCCACACCTCCTCGACATCGGCCGCGCACCGGAAACCTCGCAGCTCCCGCTGCTGGAGTCCGGGGTGCTGGAGGTGCGGGCGGCGACCCGGTAGCGGTTGCAGTACGAGCCGTGGCACAGCGCAGTGGAGCCGCCGCGCATCGCCCGGTTCCCGCCCTCGTCGGGGCCGCGCGGGTCCACCGCGCGCGCCGCGTCGTGCGTCGCCGTGAAGCGGTCGGCGACCCACTTCCCACACGTTGCCGACGACGTTGTGGGAGGCCGCGCGCGTAGCCGGTAGGCGTCGACGGGGGCCGTGCCAATGTGGCCGTCCGCGCCGGTGTCAACCTTTCGGGAAGCCGCCCCGCCAGATGTTGCAGCGCCAGCGGCCGCGCGGGGTCAGTCTCGTCGCCCCACGGGTAGCGGGCCTGGTCGAGCGCCGCCGCGGGCCGCGTACTCCCACTGGCCTCGGTGGGCGGCCGCTTGCCGCCCACCGCGCGTACCTGCGCGTCGTCCCAGGAGACGTGGGACGACGGTGCGCCTGGCCCGGAGTCGCCGACGCCGGACCCCGGGCCCCCGGGCGCGCCAGGTGGCTCCTTCGGACGCCGCGCCACCACGGGTTCCGGCGGGCGCCCGGTCGGCCCGGACCTGCTGGGGGTGAGGAAGCCCGCGAAGACGTACGACCAGCCGAACCGCTCGGCGGCGGTGACGGTCCGGTCTCCTGACGAAGGCCGCGAACCGGGGCGTTGGTGACGGCGTGTTCGTCGATGCGAACGCGGCGACCGTGAATCGCGCACAACCCTCGCCGTCGCCCGGGTTGGCCCGCTCGTCCTCGCGTCTATGCAACGTGCCGCCGGGCAGCGTCACCATGCCGCGGCCGGAGGGCGCGCGACGCGGGGCGACCGGTTGCGGCATCGGGGCCTGAAAGGTGGCGCCGCGGGGTGCGGCGCAGCATGCGGGGGCGGCTGAGCTGGTCCCGTCCGCCGTCACAGGAACGTCGCGCGGTCAATGGTCTTTCTCCTCGTGCGGCCTCCGGCTCTCGGGTGTCCGGGCCGATCCTTCGCATCGTGACGGGCGGGGCCTGGCCCCCGCCCGTCCGCTCACACCTGTGACTTGTGCAGAGGCCGAACTCCTTGAGGTGGACGGTCGAGCGGGGACCGGGTGACCCGCAGCCGCCAGCGGCGCGCGGTGACCGGTGCCGCCAGCGGCAGGGATGCGGGGCCGCGCCGATCGTGCCGAGTGCGGCGACGGTCCGCCAGGTTCCGTCCGCCTCGGCCTCGACCACGAACTGCTCCACCTGCCGACCGAGCCGGATGTCCTCGGCGGAGCCGGATCCGGTCGACGGCGAGGGGCCTGCCGAGGTCGACGGTGCGGGCACCCGCGCCGTCGTCGGTGACGCGGGCGCCGCGCGCCAGGTCCCTGGGCAGCTCCCGGTCGGTGCGCTCGCGGAACTCCTGAGGCGTGGCGACGTCGGCCGCGGGCGCGCAACCGTCCTGTCCGGCGGGACGCCGGCTAAGCAGGACGGCGCCGCGCCCCCACCGACTGGAACCAGACGTCGGTCAACTGCTCGACGGACTTGGGCTGTTGGTCGGCGTGGTAGAACCAGCCCGGCCGGATCGACACATCGTACTCGGCGGGCCACCACTGGAGCGCGGCGGCGGTCGGCTGCGCTCGACGAGGGCCTCCCGGCTGCCGTTGTCGGGTGCGTCGTAGGGCAGCACGTAGTCGTGCTACCCTGCTGCTGCCGGTGTCCTTGACGGGGATGACGCCCACTTTCGTTCTCGCGCGCCATGCCGCCCTCGTTGCCGACCCAGCGCACGTCGTGGCCCGGACCACGGCGATCGAGGCGTCCGCGAGCGAGCGCGCGGATCAGGGCGTACCAGCTGTCCCCAGTCGTACTTTCTCGACCTTGTCGCGGGATGCGGCCTCTGCGTCGTCGAACCACACCCGTCGACCGGGCCGTACTGCGAGCACCTCGTAGAGCTGGTTGAGCATGTGGGCGCCGTAGTCGGCAGGCGTCGAGGTCGTACGTGGGCAGGCTCGCGGCCCGCGCGGTCGTCGCCGTCGACCAGCGGTCGGCACGGTGCGGTGCGGCGCTGCCGTTAGCGTAGACGCCGTCGAGGTACTGGTTCTCGTCGGCGGCGGCGATGTAGACGCCGACCTTGATGCCGTACTTGCGCATGGGAGTCAGCAACGAGCGCAGCACGTCGCCGCGTCCGTCGCGCCAGCTGCTGCTCGCCACGCCAGCCGGGTGACCGCGACGGGTAGAGGACGAAGCCGTCGTGGTGCTTGGCGGTGAGGATGGCGAGTTTGAATCCGCCGTCGCGCAGGGCGCGCGCCCACTGGTCGGTGTCGAGCCCGTGGGCTGGAAGACGTCCGTCCTCGTCGCCTGTGCCCCCATTCGAGGCCGGTGAAGGTGTTCACGCCGAAGTGCAGGAACGCGGTCTTCTCCAGCCGCTGCCAGGCGAGTTGGCGCTTGGCGCGGACCTCGGCGGCCTTGGCGACGAGTTCGTCGGGGGTGTCGTCCGGGCCGACGGGGATCCGGTAGTGGTCTCGTGGGGTCGCCGCGAAGGCGGGCAGGCTGGTGGTGGCGACGACCGCCGTGGCCGTGCCGGCCAGGAGGGCGTGCCGTCTGCTGAGTGCCATCTGTGCGGGGGTCCCTCGGTTCAGCCCTGCGAGGGTCCAGGTCAGATCTCCATGGTCCGGCGGGTCCTGGACGAGCCGGCCGCCGGGGGTCGCGTCGAGGTTCATCCGCGATCGCGCCGCGATTCGGTATCCGGCGCCGTCACGTGAAACCGCCAGCGCTGGAGGGTGTTCTTCGGGTCGCAGGTTCTCAGGTGCGCGGAGCCGGCCCAGCGGCACGTTGGAGGGTGAGCTTGCCGCTGCGGGTCTCCAGGCAGCGGGCGCCGTCGGCGGAGGCGATGGTCAGATAGCCGTCGGCGGTGCGGCTCAGGCGTACGTCGGCCGGGGCGGTGCGGTGGCCGCGGTCGGCGAGCGTGTACGTCCCGTCGGCGAGCGGCACGCGGGTCAGGTCCAGGCGCCCTGCGGGCGGTGCCGACGGCGTCGGCCCGGGCGGTGAACCCGGCGTAGTCGGCGTCGGGTGGGCCGCGCCCCAGGTGGTCTGGGCGATGTGCGAGCGGGCAGCCGGGCGGCCGAAGCCACTCGTTCTCGGTCCCGCCGCGGCCGTTGTCCGGCCAGAGGCTGATCTGGCGCCGGTGATGCCGTCGCGCGACGTGAGCTTTCGCCCTCGAAGCTGCGCGGGTCCCACTGCTGGTCGTACAGCTTCTTCGTGTCGGTGTGGAAGCCGCCGCGGACGAGGTAGAGGGAGTAGGCGGCGTTCATCACGGGTAGCCCTGCGCGATCAGGGTGCTCGGCTTCACCTTCACGTCCAGCCAGTGCTCGACGGTCGTGCCGGGGTGACGGGCACGGTGTTGGCGCCGGTCAGTCCGTCGTTCCAGATCCGCAGCTGCCGGTCTGCTCGCCGCGTACGCCTCGACCTGGTTGACGAAGTCGATGAACGCGTCCTGGGGTGGCGTCCGGCCCTGTACTCTGGCGCGCGTACCCAGGACGTGCGGGTACTTGGCGAAGTCGGAGCCGAGCATGTACTGTCGGCGCCCATGTGCCACCAGCGGGCGGGGGAACACCTCGGCGTACTCGTCGATGAGGCTCTTGTAGTAGGCGAGCGCCTTCGGGCTCGGTGATGTCGAGGCGGGACGGCTGGGCCTTGCCGTCGGTGTCGACGAGCTGGGAGGTCGGGCCGGTCCTGGATCCACGGGTCCATGTGGCCCGGCGAGTTGATCTCCGGGACGATGGTGACGTGGTACTTCTCGCCGAGCGCGACGAGCCGGCGGATCTCCTCCTGGTGTAGTACCCCCAGGTGTTGGGCCCTCGCGGGGCGTCGCTCTTCACCTTGATCTCCAGCAGGAGCTGGATTGAGCTTGCGGTACGCCATGTCGCGCACCAGGCTCTCCAGCCAGTCCGTGGAGATGTGGATGTAGCAGGCGCAGACGCCGACGCCGCGTTCCTCGTACCCGGGTACGTCGACGGTGCGTCCGGCGGGGCTATCTCGTCGCCCTGGGCGAGGGAGCTGGAGGAGGTGCGGGTGCCGTAGAAGGCACCCGGCCCCGGCGGCGCCGGTGATCTCCAGGCGGCTGCCCGCCCGCAACTCGTAGCGCCCTCGTCCCCGAGTTGCTTCCCGGTCCGGACGTACGTCGACGACGATGTCGCCGGCGCGGGACGGGCCGCCGGTGACGGGCACCGTGCCCTTTCCTGCGGCGCGCAGATCGTCGGCGGGGTGCGGGCGACGCGCCGGGCAGCGGCGTCGCCCGCGACCAGCCTGGTCTTCTCGTCGAACGCGTAACTCCCTTCTGCGGCGTCCAGTTCGTGAGTGCGGGCAGCGTCTTCGGGGGCGGGGCCGCCGGGGTGTCCGCGCGGGCGGCGGAGACCGGTACCGCGGCCAGTAGCAGGGCCAGCACGGTGCCCACGATCCGGGAGGACCTCGTCACGTTCATCGCCCCTGCCCTTCGACCTTGAACACCCACACGTGCTCGCCGGCCCGGCGCGGCGGCGGGCACGTCGATCACGAACGCGCCGCCCTTGACGGTCCAGTCGAGCGGCCGTGGGTACCCGAGCATCGTCACCTTGTCGCCGGGGCGCACCGGCACCGGCGCCTCGACCGTGAGCCGGGCCCCGGGCTGGGCGAGCGAGTGGATGTGTAGAACGCCTTGTCCGGCCGGACGGTGAACCGCAGGTCCTCGCCGAGCTGGGCCATCCGCGCCCAGTACGTGGTGTCGTAGATCGCCTCGCCGTTGACCTTCAGCCAGTGGCCGGTCTCGCGCAGCCGGGTCTGCATGATCTCGGGGATGGTGCCGTCGGCGCGCGGCCCGATGTCGAGGAGGAAGTTGCCGTTCTTCGACACGATGTCGACGAGGCTGTGCACGACCTCCTCGGTGGTCATGTAGCGGTCGTCGGGGGTCTGCGCGTTGTAGCCGTAGGAGAACGGGTCGAGGCCCCGGCTGGACGTCCCACTTGGCGACGACCGTGTTGTCGTGTCGTGTACTCGGGCGTCGTGAAGTCGTGGAAGCCGATCCCGGCGCGGTTGTTGACGGCGACTTCCAGGGGCTCGGGCCGGTTCTTGCCGTGGCTGAAGCTACTCGGCGAGGACGTGCAGCGAAGTCGTTGTCCCCGCCGATGTCGCACCACATCAGCTGCAGGTCGTACTGGTGGATCCAGCTCCAGCATCTGCTGGGCCTGAGTCCTTCACGTAGTCCTTTGCCGGCCGTGTAGCCGGGTGTGAGGGGACGGGCTCCAGGGTGTACAGGTTGCGCGGGGCGTGCCCCAATCCAGGGGTGGTCCGCTGAATCCATTCGGGCATGGAGAAGTACAGGCCGCGGTGGAGTTCGGGCGCATACTTCTTCAGCGTCGAAGAGCTCCTTGACAGAGGTCCTTCTTGGGACATCTGGACGGAGTTGCGGTCGGACAGCTTGGTGTCCCACAGCGCGAAAGCCCTCGTGGTGCTTGGACGTGAGCACGTGGTACTGGGCGCCCGCCGCGTCCCGAAGAAAGCCCACCCAGGGAGCGCGGGGTCGAACTTGTCCGGCGGTGAAGCTGCGGGATGAAGTCGTCGTAGGCGAAGTCCTCGCCGTAGACCTCCTTGTGGTGCGCGCGTACGTCAACGCTGTTCGGGTCCTGCATCTGGTTCCAGCACCACTCTCGGCGTACTGGGTGCCGACGGGGCGCCCAGGCGGGCGCGGGAGTAGGCGCCCCAGTGGGATGAAGATGCCGAACTTGGCCGCGTGGAACCAGTGGGGCGCTCTGGTGTCCGGAGAGCGGGGCCTCGGTCGGCCGGTAGTCGGGCACGCCGAGCGTCAGCTTCCGTGCCGCGGTGGCCGCCCGGCTGCCGCGTGGGCGGTGGCGACGACCGTGCCGTCCTGGACGGTGCCGGGGGCGACGCCGCCCCGGCTGCGGGATGCCGACGCGGACCCTGGCCTGCTCCCCGGGGCGAGCCCACGTCGCGGGCGGGCTCGACGGTGCGGGCGCCGGGCACATCGACGCCGACGGTCAGCGCGTCGGAGGCGAGGACGGCGACGGTGCCGGCGTTGATGACGGTCGCCTCGACGCTCTGGGCGCCGGTCTCCTCCAGCAGCGGGAAGGTGGAGCCGGGCGTCGCGCAGGGCGAGGGCCCGGCCCTCGGCGGCCGGCTGCAGGAGAGCGCGAACGACGCAGGGCCGTCTTGTTCTCCTCGGCGGGGTCCAGCTTCGGTGCAGGGTAGAGGGGCGACGGCCTTCTGCGGGTCGCGCTCCAGCGCGATCTCGCTGACGCCGATGCCGACGCGCGCGTCCTTGGTGCCGTCGTCTCGGTAGCGGAACGAGGCGCCGGCGGCGCCGCTGCCCGCGCGCCAGTCGGGGGCGCTCAGGCCCGCGCCGGCCGTGGAGCCGTCGGCGTAGTGGACGGTGGCCTGGCCGGACCTGCGTCGCCGTAGCTGCCGGCGGCGAGGAACAGGGCCGAGAGGTAGCGGCTCTGGGCGGTTCGATGCGCTGGCCGAGCGCGACAAATGTTGTTCTTCGCGCCCGCCGAGGACGTCGGGAACCATAGGGCACGCCGTCGACTTCGAGCCGTCCGGCGGGCAGTTCCTCGCCGGGGGAAGGTGTGCCGCTGCCGTCGAAGCTGCCGCCCGGGCGTCGGCGGTGTCGATGCCGTCGTTGTCGAAATGGGCGTCCAGCGGCACCGGGACCGGGGGCGGGGACGGTGCCCCAGTCACCCGCGGCACCGGCCGCCCGGGCGCTCCGGTCTGCGCGGCGGCGGCCGGACCCGCCGTACCCCACGGCAGAGCGGTCGCGGCGGCCACGACGGCTGCGGTTCCGAGGACCTGGCGTCTTGGGTACGCACTCATGCACAGCACTCCCTGAAGGCGGCTCGGCTTGCATTCATCGGAGGTCTGATGATGCTGGCGTGCACGGGAGGCGTCACGGACTGTGCAGACAGAGGAGTTGACAAATGATCCGATGACACAGGGGAGCCAATCAGAGAGCGCCGAACGCCCCGGCACACCGGAAGCCCTCGGAGCCCCCGGACATCACTTGTGCCCGCACTCCTCACCGTGGAGGAGTGCGGGCGTACGGTCGGGGCTGCGGGACCCCAGCTCAGTCGACGCTGGGCAGGATGCGGGTTCGGCGAGATCGTCCTCGTACCCGGCGAGGCGGATCGGGGCCGACCGGGCCCAGACGTCGAGGCTGCCGAGCTTCCCCGGCCTGCGGCCGGCCCGCTCCGTGCGTTCCTTCGGGCGTTGCTCGCGATTCGTCTTCTGGTGTCACCGCGCACCTCTTGTGTGTCGGGTAACCCGCTCCGGCGAGGCCCGGGCCCAGCGTCGCGCGGGCACCGGAGGCCCGATCGGGCTTGGAGTGGAAGGCCAGTTCGGGCGCGGTGGCGCTGGTTGTCGCTGGTGGATCGGCCGTGGTGACTGGCCTCTCTCTGACGGAACCATGGGTACGGGTGGGACCCACTTGCAGTAACCGTCCGGCTACAGAGTAACCAAATGAGCGGGGGTCCGCTCGATGGGGTTGAAACCCGGGCATCCCCTGGGGTCGCCGGGTGTTCATTCAGCCACGCGGGGCGGGCCGACGCGACCGGTCTTCCGCCGTCCGCCCGGTCTGCGTCCGTACGAGTGGGTCAGGAGGTGGGGGCGGGACGGTCGGTGTTGATGGAGCAGGTCGCGTCGTCGCCCGGCTCGGCCGACGGGTACGAGGTGGCGTCCGGCGAACCGGTGGGCCGGGCGGGCGCGGGGGCGGGCGGGACCTGCCCGTTCGGCGCCGGCGGTCCGGTCGGGCTGGCGTCGCCGCGCCCGCCGCCTCGTCGGCGATCGCGTCGAAGTCCACGTCACCGGTGCCCTCCAGCATGGTGATGTGGTCGAGCACCGTCTGGTTGGCGTCGCGGCCAGGGTCCGTACCAGCGTGTTGCGGGTGGTGTGCCGGACCTGGGCGATGAGGGCGAACACCTTTCCGTGCGAGTCCCGCAGCAGATTGGCGAACTTCCGCTCGTAGTCCTTGCCGCTCGCCGCCGACAGCTCGTCGAGCCAGCCCTGCTGCTGCGGGTTCGGCTGGTTGGGGAGTTCCACGCCGAGCTGCGCCGGCCACGCGCGCACCCGCTGGTCGAGGTCGGTGTGGCCGACGACGAGGTGGTCGCCGGCGTCCCGGATCGCCTTGGTCGGGGGCGCGCTCCATGGCCTGCTGGCCCCGCCGGTATCTCCACAGCCCGGCGAGCCTGACCTTGACGATGAAGTCCCGGTCGGTCGCCGACAGCGGGCCCCACTGGGTGGCCACCGTGGCGGCGTTCAGGTTCGCCTGGCCCGTTCCCGACCGGTCCGCGTACGACCAGATCGGGAAGGCCAGGGCGCCGAGGGTGGCGACCAGGGCGGCGAGGATGAGGGCGGTGCCGTTGACGCGACGCAAGCAGTCCTCCCGGTGACCGACGTCGACTCGCCGGTACGGCGAGCTACTAGTGGTACGGGAAGATACGGGCGCGGCGGGTGTCGTGTTCCAGCTCCTCGCGGGGTTCGCCGTCCTCGGTCACGTTCCGTGTCCGGCCGCGGCGGGCGCGGACCGCGAACACCCCGCCCACGACGGCGACGGCCAGGGGCGAGCAGCGCCACGTCCGGCACTCCGGTCGCCGGCGCCCGCGCCCACTGCTCGACGGCGAACGAGTCGTCGACGTCGAGCAGTCCGGGCAGCGCCGTCGTCCCGTCGAAGACCAGGAACAGGGTGCCGAGCGCGATGAAGAAGAGCCCGGAGGCGAGGGTCGTCGTGTGCGCCTCGAACCGGCCGATCCGCACCGGCCGCCCGCGCAGCCAGCGCCGCCCGCCGAGGTCGAAGCGCTCCCAGAGCAGGGCGAGCAGGAACAGCGGTACCGCCATGCCCAGCGCGTAGACGGCGAGCAGCGCCCCGCCGTACACCGGGTGCCCGCCGAGCGCGGCGACGGTGAGGACGCTGCCGAGGATCGGTCCCGCGCAGAATCCGGCGAGTCCGTAGACGGCGCCGAGCGCGTACACGGAGACGGCGTTGGTGGGCCTGATCCGCCCGGACAGCTCGGTCATCCGGCGCGAGGCGAAGCCCCGGCCCGCGATCTGCAGCACGCCGAGCGCGATGATCAGCCAGCCGCCGAGGGCGACCAGCAGGTCCCGGTTGCCGTAGAAGAAGCGGCCCGCGTACGAGCCGGCGGCGCCGAGCGGCACCAGGGTGGTGGCGAGCCCCAGGTAGAAGATGCCGGTGCAGGGCGACGAGCCGGGTCGGGAGCTGTCGACGGAGTACGCGAAGAAGGCGGGCAGCAGCAGGGCGCTGCACGGGCTGAGCAGCGCGAGCAGGCCGCCGAGGAACGCCGCGAGGTAGCCGATGTCGCTCACCGTGCGGCCTGCGCCTTCGCCGTCTCGACCGCCTGCTCGAAGGTGGCCGCGGGCTGGGCGCCCGCGATGGGCTGTCCCGTTGACGAGGAAGGAGGGCGTGGACGTGGCGCCCAGGCGGTACGCCTCGTCCCGGTCCTGCCGACGGCCGCGCGCGCCGCCGCGCCGTCCCGGTCGGTGCGGAACCGGTCGAGGTCCTTCACCCCGGCCTCCCGGGCCAGGGCGTCCAGCGCGCGCGGCGCCGAAGCCCTTCTCCTTGGCGCCGTCGGCGTAGGCCGCCGCGTGGAACTGCCAGAAGCGGCCCCTGCTGCCCGGCGGCCCAGGAGGCATGCGCGGCGGCACTCCGGACTCGGCGCCGAAGATCGGGAAGTTGCGCCATTCGATGCGCAGCGTGCCGTCGTCGACGTACTTCTTCACGAGGGCGGGTTCGGTGTCGCGGGCGAACTTGCCGCAGTAGCCGCACTTGAAGTCGGCGTACTCGATGAGGACCACGGGCGCGTCCGCACGGCCCTGCGCGAGGGCGTCGCCGGCGTCGCGCCGGGCGAGCTTCACGAGCTCGGCGGTGGCGTCGTCGAGCTGCTGCCCGAGTCGCCCTCCTCGGTGACCACGGGGTACGGGGCTCGGGCCGGGTCGCGGTGTACGAGACGGTGCCGAGGCGCGGCGGCCACGGCGACGGCGGCGCAGACGGCGAGCGGACGTCGCTTTCCGGGGGTGTTCCTACCGGTGGTGTTCTTGCCGGATGTGTTCTTGACGCCGGTGTTCTTGGGCGTGGCGTTTTCGGGCATGGCGAAGTCGTCCTTGCGTGCGGAGGTACGGGTGATGACGCGGGTGAGTGGGCGTCATCTACACGCGCAGGACGGACAGTTCGACCGGTGAGGGCGGGTCGTGCGGCGGCGGGCCCGCGGCCGGCCGGGGTCGGCGGGACGGTGCCGTCGAACGTGGCGTCGGCGCCGAGCCCGTGCTCGTGCACGAGCGGCGCGAGGGGGAGTTCGTGGGCGGACGTGCCGCGCGCGGGCACGCCCCTGCCGGCCGTCCAGGGGCGTGCTGCCGCTCGGGGTCGCAGCCGGGTGTCGCGGGCGCGACCCGGGCGACCGTGCGGGCGTCGGCCTGCGGGGCGGTCGCCGCGCACGCGGGGAGACGCCGAGGACGGAGACGAGCAGCGCCATCAGCAGCGCACCCCCAGCAGGACGCGCGCGCCCGGCGCGGCAGGGGCGCGTCCGGGTGCGGTGGGTCGGGCGGGGCATGCGGGCAATTCTGCACCACACGAGGGAAGGAACGTTAACGTCCCGTTGACCGGTCCGTCAGGGTCCTCATGGTCTGCTTCCGGACAGGCAGCGGAGGATCTTCGGGAGGAGTCCCGTCCATGGAACGCGTCGAGCTGTGCACCGTCGAGGAGTTGATGGCCGCGCTGTACGCCTGCCGGAGGCGCGTGGGACACCCCTCGACCGCAGCGGTGACCCCGTCGACCTGCACGACCACGCGCTGCAGACGGCGGCGCTGCTGCGCCGTTCCCGGCCCAGCGACAAGGGAGTTGCAGGTCGCGGGTCTGGTGCACGACCTCGGACACCTGCTGAGGCCCGGGGCGACGACGCGGGGCACGCGGACCGGGCGGCGGAGGCGGTGCGCGGGCTGCTCGGTGAGCGGGTGGCGCGGCTGGTGCGGCTGCACGTGCCGGCCAAGCGGTACCTCGCGGCCGTCGAGCCGGGCCGTGGGCTGTCCGCGCAGAGTTCGCTGACGCTCGGTGCGCAGGGTGGTCCGATGACGGCGCGCGAGGTGGCGGCGTTCGAGGCGGATCCGCTGGCGGAGGACGCGGTGACGCTGCGGCAGGCGGACGACGCGGGCAAGGTGGTCGGGCTCGATGCCGGGTCGGTGGAGAGACTGGCGGGCCGTGGTCGAGGCTGGTGGCGCAGAGGGGTGCCGGTGCGCTGAGCGGTGTCGCCGCGAAGGGTGGTGCCGCGAAGGGTGGTGCCGCGAAGGGTGGTGCCGCGAAGGGTTGTTGCCGGAGTGCGGGCCGGTGGGGGGCTGGTCGCGCAGTTTCCCGCGCCCCTGGGAGGCACGCCCTTCGGGCGGCCTTCCCCGTGGGGGAAGGCTGCGCGAAGCGCATGCCTTCCAGGGGCGCGGGGAACTGCGCGAGCAACCACGACGGAACCCGCGGACGAGATCGATCCGCGGCACGGCAGACGCTCAGGGGCGCGGGAACTGCGCGACCAGTCACGATGCACCCGCAGTCCGCGACGAGCTCGGCCTGGCAGACGCAGTCGGCCTCTCAGAGGCGCGGGGCTGTGTCATGAGCGGCTCCGCCGCGGGCGCGAAAAGCCCCACGCACCCGTAGCCGGCGACGCCCCATCGACACACCTGGCGCACCAACCGTCCACGACCACCCCACCCCACTGACCCGTCGTCACGCCCACCCGCCCCGTGAGAACGTACCCGCATGAATGCGGAGCGCGTGCTCGACGGCCGGGTAACCCGTCGTGACCGGGGCCTCACGCAGCATCGGCCGCGCGATCGCCGAGGAACTGGCCCGCGCGGGCGCCGACGTGTGCGTGACCGCACGCCACACCCAGGGCCTCGCGGGAGACGGTCACCGCCCTGCGCGCGCTCGGCGCGAACGCGGTGGGCGTGGCCGGGTCCGTCGCCGACCCGGCCCACCTGTGGGAGGTGACGGAGCGGACCATGACCGAGCTCGGCCGGGTCGACGTCGTGGTGAACAACGCGGCGACGAACCAGCCGTACGGCCCGCTCATGGACGCCGACCCCGAGGCGTGGCGCACCGCGTTCGCCGTGAACGTGGAGGCACCGCTGCGCCTGGTGCAGTGCGCGTGGCGGGCGTGGATGGGCGAGCACGGCGGCGCCGTCGTCAACGTGTGCACGGAGGGCGCCGCGCACGTCGGCCCGCACGTGGGCGCGTACGGCACGAGCAAGGCGGCGCTGCTGCACCCTGACGGCTCAACTGGCCGGGGAACTGGGCCCGTCGGTGCGGGTCAACTCGGTGTCCCCGGGCTCGTGCGCACCGAGATGGCGCGCTTCGTGTGGGAGACCGCTGGAGGAGACGGTGGCGGCGGGGGCTGCCCGCGGGCCGGATCGGGAGCCGGCGGACGTGGCCCGGGCGGTGCGCTGGCTGGTGTCGGACGAGGCGTCCTGGATCACCGGCGCGGACCTGCTGGTGGACGGCGGCACCCGGGTGCGCGCCGCCTCACCGACCGGCGACGCGCACGCCGTGCAGCGGCAGCTGCGTCACCACTTCCCAGGGCTCGTAGTCCTTCAGGGAAGACGCCGTAGACGTCGTCGCCCGACTCGCCGCGGACGACCGGGTCGTAGACGCGGGCGGCGCCGTCGATCAGGTCGAGCAGGGGCGTGGAAGCCCTCCTCGGCGAGGCGCAGCTTGTCGTAGTGCGGGCGCTCGTCGGTGATCCAGCCGGTGTCGACGGACGTCATGAGGATGCCGTCGGACTGGAACATCTCCTGGGCGCTGGTCCGCGTCACCATGTTCATCGCGGCCTTGGCGGCGTTCGTGTTCAGGTGGCCGGCGCCCTTGCAGCCGCGGCCGAAGACGCCCTCCATCGCCGAGACGTTCACGACGTACGCGCGGCCGCTGCCCGCCTTCTTCGCGGCCTCGGCCATCGCCGGGCGCAGGGCGCTGATCAGGATGAACGGCGACGTGTAGTTGCACAGCTGGGTCTCGAGCAGCTCCACCGGGGAGATCTGGTCGATGGTCTGCACCCAGGTGTTGGTGTCGACGACGTCCGGGACGAGGCCGCCCGCGTCGATGGCGGTGCCGTCGAGGTGCCGCTCGATGCTGGCGTTGCCCGCGACGAGCGCGAGGTCGGCCACCTGCTGCGCGTCGATGCCACTGGTGCCGATGGGCAGCGCGGCGATGCCGTCGACCGCGCCCGAGTTGAACGCGCCGATCACGGGTGGGCGGGCAGTTCACCGGCGGGCAGCGGCGCGCTCTCGCCCTCGACGAGAGGCGGCGTAGGCGGAGGGCAGCCGGCGCACGGTCTGCGTCGCGTTGTTGATCAGGATGTCCAGCGGTCCTGCCGCGGTCAGCCGCTCGGCGAGGGGCCACGGACTGCGCGGGGTCGCGCAGGTCGATGCCGACGACCTCCAGGCGGTGGATCCAGTCGGCGGAGTCCTCCATCGCCTTGAAGCGGCGGATGGCGTCGCTCAGGGAAGCGCGTGGTGATGGTGGTGTGGGCGCCGTCGCGCAGCAGCCGCAGCGCGATGTACATGCCGATCTTGGCGCGGCCGCCGGTGAGCAGGGCGCGCTTGCCGGTGAGGTCGGCGCGGGCGTCCCGCTTCTCCCGGTTGAGGCGGGCGCAGTCGGGACAGAGCTGGTGGTAGAAGTAGTCGACCTCCACGTACCGGGTCTTGCAGGTGTAGCAGGAGCGCGGGCGCTGGAGTATCCCCGCGATCCGGCCCTCCTCGGTGATCGACGACGGCAGGGATGCCCTCGGTCTCGTCGTCGATGCGCTGCGCCGAGCCGGTCGCGGTCGCCTCGGTGACCGCCTTGTCGTGGGCGGTCTTGGCGGCCCGGCGCTCCTGGCGGCGGCGCTGCTT
This sequence comes from Streptomyces sp. KL116D, assembly GCF_030766975.1. Lineage (NCBI taxonomy): Bacteria > Bacillati > Actinomycetota > Actinomycetes > Kitasatosporales > Streptomycetaceae > Streptomyces > Streptomyces sp. KL116D. The sequence goes on from NZ_JASERH010000105.1 coordinate 21,062, forward strand.
CACGGTCCGGTAGATGCCGGCGGTGGCGCGCCGCACGATGATCGCGTCGGGGTGTGGTCGACGTCCAACGTGTCGAGCTCGTCGAGGACGGCGAGGCAGACGGCGAGGCGCTCAGGGTCGATGCCGGGACCGTACGCGATCTCGTCGCCGGGCCCGGGGGCCTCGTGGTTCTCTGTCACCGTCATCGCTGTTGCCGTTCCTCGGGTCACCCGCGTCGCGCGCGAACCGCGCTCGCTTTCGAATGCGGAATTTTACGGGCAGCGGGCCCTGTCTCCAAACTCGTTCCGCGGCGGCGAATCTACGTTGTAGGTTTGGCGAGGTCGGGACGGCGTGCGCGCAGCACCGAGGACGACCAGGAGAGACCGTGGACCGCATAGGAATCATCGGCGTGGGCGAGCTCGGCCAGGGCCCTGGTGACCGGCTGGTGCGAGGGGGTCGCCGACCCGCCGTCGATCACGCTCTCGCCGCGTGGCGCCCGGGCCGCCGCCGAGCTCGCCGGGCGGTATCCGGGCGTGCGGGTCGGTGCCGACAACCAGGAGGTGGCGGACCGCAGCGACCTGGTGGTCCTCGCCGTCCGCCCGCAGGACCCGCGCGCAGGCCCCTCGACGGGCTGCGGATCAGGGACGGCAGGTCGTGCTCAGCGTCATGGCCGGCGTCACGGCCGACGAGGTGCGCGGTCTGCTCGGCACCACCGTGCCCGTCGTGCGGGCCATCCTGCTGCCCGCCGTGCGCGAGCGCCGCTCAGTCGCCGTGACCTGCCCGGCGCCACCCGGCCGTGGACGCCCTCTTCGACCGGCTCGGCGGGGCGCCGCCCGTCGCGGACGAGAGCGACGCTCGACGTCTTCCAGACGCTGACGTCCACGCTGACCACGCACTACTGGTACCTGGCGACGCTCACCGCATGGGCCGCCCGGCAGGGTTCCCGCCGAGGACGCGGACCGGTACGTCCGCGGCCTCTTCCAGGAGGTCGGCCGCACCCTGGGGGACGGCTCGCGGCCCCTGCGGCAGCTCGCGGGCGACCACGAGACGCCGAAGGGCACGAACGAGCGGATCCGCACGACCTGGTTCGACCCGCGGGCCGAGAGCCCTGACGGAGGCGCTGGACGCGCTCGCGCGACCTCGGCCGGCCCGGCGTGGACCCGGGCTAGGCGCCGCAGGCGGCCAGCAGCTCCTTCACCTCGTCCGTCACCGCGCCCGCCCAGGACGTCCAGGTCGGGTACGGCAGCGGCGTCGGCGACGAGCCCGTAGTGCACCCGGCCGCGGTACGTCAGAGACGGCCACGGCGAGGGACTGGCCCTGCGCGAGCGAGGGCCAGCAGGGAAGACCTCGGTGAGCGGGCAGCCAGCCGGGCCTCAGGCCGAGGCTGGGCAGCAGCACGCTGGTGACGAGCAGGTCGAACAGCAGGCGGGCGTTCTGGCCGACGAAGGTGCCGCCGAGCCGGTGGCCGAAGCGGCGGCACGTGGTCGGCGAGCAGCGCCACCGCGCCCCGCTCCGCGGCCGGACCGTGGTCCTTGCGCCGGTCCATGGTGGCCCGCACGACCGGGAGCCGTTCGAGGGTCGCCCTCCCCACGGGCAGCCGCACCAGATAGCCGGAGAGCCGGTTGCCCTGCGGGTGGGCGGTGCGCGGGCGGCGGCGGGAGACCAGGGACGAGGGCGCGCGGCTCGACGCCCGCGCTGCCGTCGCCGCGCTCGTCGAGCCAGCGCCGTACCGCCCCGGCGACGACGGCGATCAGGACGTCGTTCACCGTGCCGCCCACCGTCTTGCGGATCCGGTGCACGTCGTCCCAGGTCGAGGGACGATCCCGGCGGTGCGCCGCCAGCCGCTGGCGTCGGCGGTGAGCGCGGGCGAGTCCGCACGCCCCAGGTGGCCCGCGCCACGGACGCGCCGATCGACAGGGGCCTGCGTCGCGCCGCCCGCGAGCGCCCGCACGTGGCCGGGTAGCGCCGCGGGTCGAGGTCGCCGAGCGTGATCTCCCGCATCCCGGGGGAACGGCAGCCGCAGTCCGCGGCGCAGCGCCGGCTCGTCCTTCGGTGCGCGTGTCACAGGGCAGGTCGACGGGGTCCATCACGGCCGCCGCAGAGTGTCAGGGCGCGCAGTCCGTCGGCGAGGGCGTGGTGGGAACTTGGAACAGGACGGCGAACGAGGCGCCGTCCGCCGCGGGAGCACGTGCGCCTCCCACGGCGGCCGCCGCCGGTCGAGCGGCCGCTCCATCAGGGCGCCCGCGGCCGCGTGGAAGTCGTCCACGGGGAGCGAGTGAGCCGCACGTGGTCCAGCGGCTCGAAGTCGGTGACGGGCACCTGGGCGGCGCCGCCGGCGGGAATCAGCACTCCCGCTATGCGCATCCGCAGTCCCGGCACCCCGGCGGCGCGGGCCGCGAGCAGTTCGTCAGGGCGTGCTGCGCGGCGCCAGGCGCATCGGCCTCGAAGACCCCCAACGCACCCAGGTGCATGGGGTGTTCGGCGGTCTCGATGTTCCGAGAAGGCAAGGTCGAGTGGCGCGAGCAGGTCCGAGCTCTTGGCGGTCGTGGAGTGCTCTCGCGTCGACGACGGGAGTGAGCGGTCAATCGCCCTCACTCGATTACGGTCGAAGTACGATCTCGGCACGCTCAGTTAGCACAACAGATTAAGACCCGCCTCTCTGGGAGAGGCGGGTCCCGTGGGACAGGTGTGGGCTGTCTAGTACGTCACTTCAGCGCGGGCGGCGCCGCGTCGGCACCGGTCCCCCACGCCGACGGCGCACTGCCCACCTCGAAGGAGAGGTCCCGCAGTCCGCGCAGGTCCTCGGTGGTCAGATACGTCTTGCCGTACGCGGTCCCGTTCGTCCGGGCGGACTGGATGTAGCGCACCGAGTCCGAGGTGCCCGGCGCCCGCACGGTCAGCTTCCCTGCGGGTAGTACCGCCGGTCGAGCGTGACGTCGACCCGCTCGAACACCGGCGTCGACAGGCCCCAGGTGTCCGTGCCGGGCTGCACCGGGAAGATCCCGATGGACGACAGGACGTTCCACGCGGACATGGTGCCGAGGTCGTCGTTGCCGGTCATGCCGGTCGGCGCGTCGGTGAACAGGGTCAGCGCGGCGTGCACCACGTCGGTGGTCTTCCACGGCTGTCCCGTCGACAGGTACGTGTAGGGCGCGATGAGGTCGGGCTCGTTCTGCGGGTTGTACTTGTCCGCGTTGTAGTAGGCGTACGGGCCGTTGACCCACACCTCGCGGGCGGTCTTCGCCGGGTCCTCGACCAGCTGGTCGTAGGCGAAGAACGAGTCGAGCCGCTGGTTCGCGGCGTCCTGCGCGCCGATCAGGCCGACCATCCCCGGCAGGGTCCTGCGGCACGAGCCACTGGTACTGCCAGGACGTGCCCTCGTGGAAGCCCTCGCTCTCGGCGGGGTCGGCGGGCCCGGTGAAGGCGCCGGCCGCGTCCCGCGCCCGGAAGAACCCGGTCGAGCGTCGAAGATCTTCCGGTAGTTTTGGGCCCGCTCGGTGTACCGCTTCGCGTCGTCCGCGTGCCCGAGCTCCTTCGCCATCTGGCCGAGCATGGCGTCGGAGAGCGCGTACTCCAGGGTGGCCGAGGCGCCGTGGTCGTAGTCAGAGTCACCGGGCTTCACGTGCGCGCGGCCCTGACGTACGGCGCGAACCCGTCGGCCAGGTACTCCTTGTTGGCCTCGCGTCCGACCGGGGCCGAGTCGGTGGGCGGCACCCCGTCCGCGTTCTTCTTCAGCGCGCGGTACGCGTCCTCCTCGTGGCCCTTCAACAGCCTCTTGCTGGTAGGCGTTGGTGAGGAACGGGGTGACGGGGTCACTGGTCATGATGTTCGTCTCGACCGTGCCGCTAGCCCCACGCGGGCAGCCAGCCGCTGTCCTTGTCGATCTGGACCACGGACAGCGCCATGTCCCCGCGACTCGTGCGGCGCGAGCAGCGAGAGGAGCTGGGCCTGGGTGCGGTAGGTGTCCCACAGGGACCAGTTCTGGTGGTGCGTGAAGCCCTTGGCCCGGTGGACCTTCTGGTCCCAGCCGGTGTAGCGCCGTCGACGTCGCTGCCGACGTTCGGCGCGAGGAAGGACCGGTACAGCGACGGGTAGAAGGTCCGCGCGGCGTCTCAGCTGCCGCCCTGGGCCTTTACGTCGTCGGGCGGCCCTCCCACGCTGCCTGCGCGGCGTCGCCTGCACGGAGTCGAAGGGAACGCCCGCCCTCCGTGCGGAGGTTGAGGGCCGCGCCCTTGGCGTCGACGTAGGAGATCGCCGTGGTCGCCTCGACCGTGCGGTCCTTGCTCGTGTCGAAAGCGGACGTAGGCGCCGTTGCGGTCGGCGTCCGCGTCCGACGTCTTCGAGACCGGCGGTGACCGTGTCGCCCTTCAGGTGCCGGACGTGGTGAAGGGGCGGGTCGAACCTCGTGATCGTGTAGACGGTGTACGGCTTGGTGTCCTGGCGAAGCCGCTGCCGGTGATGGCGGTGCGCACGGTCCGGTTGTCGAGGGATCTCGACGCGTGGTGTGCGAGGCTCTTGTGGAGCGACTGCCCGGCGTTGATGAGGACGTTGGCCTTGTCGGTGGCCGGGAAGGTGTGCGCTGCACCCCGGTCGCTTCGTGGCGCTCAGCTCCGGCGTCGATCCCGGTCTTCAGGCCGACCTTGAGTAGCCGGGCGACGCCTTCTCGTCGTCGTGGCTGAACTCGGCCGCACGTACGACGCGTAATCGGTGCTCGTGACGTCACCCGTGGTGGGCAGCACCGGCAGGTCGCCGCCGAGCGCATCCCACGCCCGAGAGGTGGACGGTGGAGAAGCCGCGGTGTGTGGTTCTCAGGTAGTCGTAGCGTGTTGCGCCCGGTGTCCGGCGAAGCTGCACCATGCCGAAGCGGCACGGCGGCGCCAGGGGTAGGTGTTGCCCTCGTTCTCGGTGCCGATGAACGGGTTGACCAGATCGAGTAGTCGGCCGTCCGCGCCCGAAACGGCCTAGCCGCGGGCGCTGAGTCATACCGAGCAGGGGCGGCGGCCGCGGCACGCCGAGCGTGCGGCAGGTACGTCTCTTCATCGTGCGCCTCTCATGGTGCGCGTTCGATAACGTTGTCAGCGTGATGCGCGATCATTCTTCGTCCGTCCCGACAGCCCGTCAAGGACTCCAGGCGCCACGGTGGTCGTCCGTCCCGTTGTCGGCGAACCGCACCACTTGGGCACTAAGTTGGCGGAGCGACTTTCCTCCGTCGACGCCGAGCACCTTGCCGCTGTGCTCGTTGCGCAGCAGGAACCAGCCGTCGGCCCGCTCGGACTTGCGTCCACAGCAGGTCGGGCCGGCCGTCGTCCTCGTACTGCACGGCCGGGCGCTGTCGGCGGTCGAACCACCCTGCACCGCCAGGAACTTGCCGCTCTGGCCGTTTGCGGGGCGCGCACGGCCGTCCGCGCCCGCGTCGAGCAGCTGCCAGGCGTGGTCACCGTCCCCGTGCTTGTCGAACTGGACGGCCGCGCGTCGTTCGCTGGTGGGCATGGGAGTCGACGGCGAGGACCTTGCCGGCTGTGCTTGTTCTGGATGCGGTGGTACGCCGGTTTCGCGTCCAGTGTCCGTCGGGGGCGGTCGTGAAGGCGGTGATGCGCAGCCGGGCCGCGCCCATCGGTACGAGCGTCACGGTCTCCACCGCTGCCCGGCTGCAGGCGGGGCTGGGCTGGGCGGTGCGACGACGTGCTCGTCGTCGGCGATCCACCCGGGGATGCGGCGGGCCTTCGCGGCGAGACGTGACGGGGTGCCGTCGAGGGTGAATCGGGTTGGTCGGGCAGCGGCCCGGACCTGCGCCGCAGTGCGGTGAACTCCCGTCCACCAGGCCGTAGCTTTCCAGTTCGAGGCGGCGTGCACGTCGTACTCGGGGAAGGTGTCGCCGCCTCGCCGGTCCGTACGTACTTCTCGGCGACCTTCCAGCGAGTTAGGTGAGCGGCCCGTGGTCGAAACGCTGACGCCGCCAGATGGTTGCCCGGTCCAGGTGCGCAGCGTGGTGCGCTGCAGGCGCAGGGTGACCCGGTCGCCGTCCCGCCAGGTGCGCCGGACGGTGACGAAGGAGGGGCCCGGCCCGCGCCTTCACCTGTTGCCCGTTGACGGCGAGGCGCGGCCGGTCGCACCAGCCGCGACCCGCAGCCGCAGCGGGAAGTCGACGGGCCGGTCGACCTGCACGGTCAGCGTGATCGTCTCGTCGAACGGTAGTCGGTCCTCGCGCACGGTCACGGGCACGCCGTCGGCGCCCACCTTCGCCCCGCACGTCGCAGGCCGCGTGAGCGCGGCGGCGAGTCCGCCGTCGGGGGTGGCGAGCCAGAGCTCCTCGGTGAAGTAGGGCCAGCCCATGCCGCTAGTTGTGCGGGCAGCAGCGTACTGGTCGACGCCCGGCTGGAACGACTGCATGGCGAAGCCGTTCTGGAACTGGCCGTCGGTCTTGCGGGCGTTGTCGAGGTCGACGCCGTTGGCGCTGGTGATGCAGTGGATGCCCTTGCCCTGCGGGTCGAGGGCCGCCGGGAGCATGCTGGAAGGCGAGGTCCTCGCAGCGGTCGGCTCGACCGGGTCGCCGGTGATCGGGTGAGCAGCTCGCGCTGGCCCACGAACTCGACGATGCCGCAGTCGAAGCCCTGGCGCGGGTCGCCAGTAGCCGGGCCGGTAGTTCTCGTCGCCCGCGATGCCGCCGCCCGGGAACTGTCCATACTCGGCGAGGACTTGGTCGTAGGCGCGGTAGGTGGCGACGAGGCTGTCGGCGCCGCCGGTCGCCCACTGCGCGTACTGGGCGGGTCCGCGGAAGCCCTGGGCATGCACGTTGACGCCGCGTGGGCAGGGCGCCGGTCCAGTCGGCGCCGTAGTGGTGCATCTTCTCCACGAGGCTCGTCAGGAACGGGTCGCCGGTGCGCTCGTACAGCCAGCGCGCCGTGTCGATGCCGTCGCCCCAGCGCACGGAGACCGCTGGAGTCGAAGGCGCCCTTGCCCTGCGCCTCCATGTACCGCAGGAACCGGGTCAGGAACGGGACGATGCGCTCGTCGTGCGCGTACTCTCGTACGTGCGCAGGGCCATGAGCAGCGGCAGGAACGGCCAGAAATCGCCGCCGTTCAGGAGGTGCGCAGGGCCCGCGGGCCGGAAGAAGCCGCCGGACTCCTGGGTGGCGAGGATCGCGTCGATCCAGCGCTTGCTGGTGGCGAGCGCCGCGGGTCCCGGGTGGCGACGGCGAGCTGCGTACGAACGCAGCCGTAGGGAGTTCCCTCAGCCGCCGAGTTCGGTGGGCCCAGCCGCTGGTGTCCATGGCGAGGAAGTGCGAGCGCTCCTCGTAGCGGCCGCAGAGTCCGGCGAGCTGGAGTCCCAGCTGGCCGGCAGAGCTAGCCGCGGGCGGTGATGCTGCCGGCGGGAGGCGGGTGAAGGCGTCGGCGGCGCCGGCCGCGTCCGCCCTGGCCGTGGCGCCGGCCGCGCCACCGAACGCGGTGGCCGCGGAGGAGACCACCGTCGCGGCCTGGCAGCACGCCGCGTCGTCGTCCTGTCTGCGCCGAAGCCGCTCTCCCACGAGAAGGGCGCGGCCCGGCGTAGCGGGCTGCCCCGAGCTGCTCTCGGACCAGGAGCAGTTCCTGCACGGTCGCCTGCGAGGCGTCGCGGATCAGTCGCCTGCTGGGCGCCGTGCACGCGCTTCACGTCCGGCGACGACCCTGCGGTCGTAGGTGGTGAGCCGTTCAGAAGCTCACCCTCCACGTCGAGTCTGCGTGGGCGGCGCCGTTGCCGCGCAGGCCAGCTTTTTGTGCACCTCGTCGAGCTTGGTGAGGTAGTCGTCCGTGTACGTCGCGGGGTCACGTCCACGTACGACTGCTGCGCAGACCAGGCGTGACCGGGTGAGGCCGAGTCCGCCGTACTCGCCCCGCACGACCGGGGCCGCACCGTCGGGGTTCGGTGGCAGGGCCGGGCTCGGATAGCCGTGTTCGTCCAGGATGTCGCCGGTTCTCGTCTCAGGCCGGTTGATACCGGACATCAAGGTTGATCAGGCGGGTCGGGTCCCACGACTTGGCACGGTCGGCGAGGCGCGCCTCGGCTCGTACTGGCCCCCAACCCTCGTTGAAGGTATTGCATACCGGCGCCGACGGGTGGTTGTAGTGCTGGTCGATCATGATCTATTTCATCTCACTCGAACTCGGCGCGGGCGGCCGTGGACAGGTTCACCCGGCCGTCATCGCCGGCATACCCTGCCAGACGAGCAGGCCCAGCTTGTCGGCCCAGTAGAACCAGCGGTCAGGTTCGACAGCGAGTATTAGCCCCGCGGACGGAGTTAGAGGCGTCTCTTGTGCATGCTTCTTCAGGTCATGCACTGACGCGCCTCGTCACTGGGCGCGGTGTGCAGGCCGTCCCGGCCCACAAGAAGCCCTGGTCGAGAATTTGTATCATGAAGAATTGGGCTTGCCGTTAGAAGGCACGGTGCGCGGGGTGCCCGTCCACCTGCTCGACCTTGATGGAGCACATCAGTAGCTGCCGACGCGGTCCGTGCCGACGCTCACCTTGGTCGGTACAGGAGTAGGGTCGTCCGGGGTCCACAGCCGCAGCAGCGATCTTCAGGGTGAGCAGCGATCCCAGGTGCCGGTGGCGGTGGCCACCTTGCGGTCTCGGCATTGCGCGGTGGCCGTGACCGGAGTCCGGTCCGGACTCCCCGTGGTGTCGGCGGTCGGGTGGCCACTTGTCCCCCTTTTCGATGGCCGGCGTCAGCTTCCAGGTCGGTGACGTGGTCGGCCGCGACGGGCTCCATCCACACCGTCTGCCAGATGCCCGACGGCGGGGTGTACCAGATGCCGCTGGGGTCCGAGGCGCTGCGCGAGAGCGGCGGGTTCTCGCCGTTCGCCGCGTCCGGTCGGGTCGTGGAGCGCCGACGATCCAGCTCCCTGGGTGCGGCCGGGCTTGAGCGCGTCGGTGACGTCCGCGCTGGGCTTGTCGTAGCACGCCCTTGTGGTCCGGCGACCTGCTGCCGTTGACTTGTAGACCTCGGACTTCCAGTCAGACGGCGCCGAGGTTCAGCTGGAGGCGCTGTGCT
>NZ_JASERH010000106.1:0-59116 GCF_030766975.1 Streptomyces sp. KL116D
ATGCTGCTCACCGACCGGCCCGGGACAGGGACGACGCGCCGGGGCTCCACGCCCGACCTCCTCGAACTGCTCCCGCAGTGGCTGGCCGCGGCCAACGGGCACGGGTACGCGCCACCGTTCGAGCTGCTGCCCGCCCTGCTCGACGCGGCCCGCGGCCGGACGGACCTGCGGCCGCAGGCGCTCACGTTCGCGGGGCCGCGCGCGCTGTGGCTCGCCCGGCTCAACCCGGACTGGAAGTTCGCCCTGCGCGCCACGCCCGGCGCGGGCACCGCGCTCCCCGATCCGGGAGACACGGAGCAGGTCCGCGTCCTCTGGGACGAGGGTCTGTTCGCGGAGCGGGTCGCGCTGCTCGCCGCCGTGCGCGGGCACGATCCGGCGGCGGCCCGCGCGCTGCTGGCCGGGACCTGGGGCACGGAGCGCGCCGAGGACCGGCTGATGTTCCTCGACTCGCTGCGGACCGGGCTCGGCGACGACGACGAGCCGTTCCTCGAGAAGGCGCTGACCGACCGCAGTCGGAACGTCCGGGCGACGGCGGCCGAGCTGCTCTCCGCGCTCCCCCGGTCCGCGCTCGCCGGGCGGATGGCGGACCGGGCCCTGTCCTGCGTGGCGCTCGACCGGACGACGCACACCATCACGGTGGAGGCCCCGCACGAGTGCGACGCGGCGATGGAGCGGGACGGCGTCGTGGCCAAGCCACCGGCCGGCCGGGGCGAGCGGTCGTGGTGGCTGGGCCAGTTGCTGGAGGCCGCGCCGCTCGACCGGTGGGGCGCACGGCTCGGCGGCCGTACTCCGGAGGAGATCGCCGCGCTGCCGGTGTCCGACGACTGGCAGGGCGAGTTGCACGCGGCGTGGTGCCGGGCGGCGGTGCGGCAGCGGGACATCGGGTGGTCACGGGCGCTGCTCGGGCCGCCGACGGCGCCCGGGGCGGTGTCGCTGGCGGAGCGGGCGAAGTTGCTGGCGCCGCTGCCCGCGGAGGAACGGGCGGAGTGGGTCGCGGAGTTCATCGCGGCGCACGGGTTGTCCGAGGCGTTCCAGCTGCTGGGGGTGTGCGGCACGCCGTGGGCGCGGCCGCTGGGGCGGGCCGTGGTCGACGCGCTGGACATCGCGCGGGACGCCGGGAGCTATCCGTGGAGCTTCAGCGGGGTGATGGGGCTCGCCGAGCGGTGTCTCGATCCTGAGGAGGCGGTTCGGCTGGAAGGGCTCACGGCGGCCGTGGAGGAGCCGGAGGACGCGGCGCCCGGGGCGGGCGGGTACTGGACGGAGGCGTTCCAGCGCCTGGTCGGCACGTTGCGGCTGCGCCGGGCCATGCGGGACGAGCTGGCGCGGTGAGCGTCGCCGGGGACGCACCCCTGTCACACGGCACCGACACCGGCACCGGCCGCGCTGCCCCGGGGCGAGCCCCCGCCTCACCGGTCGCGCGGCACCGGGGGCCGCCTTGCCCACGCTGCCGCCCCGGCCGGCAGTCCGTCCAGGACGAGGGACGGGCGGGAGCACGCCACCACCCGGCGGCGCACCCCGCACGGCAGAAGCCCCGAGGCCCCGCCGCACCGCGCCGAGGCATCCCGCTCGGCCCGGAGGGATTCAGCCCGGACGGATTCAGCCCGGACGGATCCGGCCCGGACGGATCCGGCCCGGAGGGACTACGCCCCGGCGGGCTGGTGGACGTTGGCCCGGACCCAGTCCACGATCGACGCCGTCGTCGCGCCCGGCGTGAAGATCTCCGCGACGCCCTTCTCCTTCAGCGGCGGGATGTCGGCCTCGGGGATGATGCCGCCGCCGAAGACCTTGATGTCCGCGGCGTCCCGCTCGACGAGCAGCTCGATGACGCGGGCGAACAGCGTGTTGTGCGCGCCGGACAGGATGGAGAGACCGATCGCGTCCGCGTCCTCCTGGATCGCGGTGTCCACGATCTGCTCGGGCGTCTGGTGCAGGCCCGTGTAGATGACCTCCATACCGGCGTCGCGCAGCGCCCGCGCGATCACCTTGGCCCCGCGATCGTGGCCGTCGAGTCCCGGCTTCGCGACGACCACGCGGATCGGACCGGCTGCCACACCCATCACTGCCTCCATGAAGTGACTGTCCCCGGGGGCCCTGGAACGACCCGGGTTCCTGATACCCCATCCGGGATACCCGAAGTGAACGAACGTTATCGACAGCATCCCGCAACCGGCCGTTTCGCGGTGCGGAGCGAGGGGGAAATCACACGGTGGGACACGTTCGCTACGCGCCGCACCCGCGTCAGGCGGCCCTTCGGCCGCATCCGGGCCAGGCGCGAGGGGAGCCGCTTTCGAGAGCGCCGGGCCACCGCGCCGCCAGCCGCACGGCACGGTGGCACGGTGCGTTCGCCATCGCGGGGACAGCACCGCGCGGATCACACCGCGCGGACCACTCACCGATCGTCGAGCCGGGTCGGCATTCCGGTTCACCGGGTGGTCCACGGGACGGAGCTCGCAGGGCAGGCTCCTCATGAGCGCACACGGGGGACGGAGACGCCCTCCCGTGTGCCGACGGGAGGTTGACCGATGCAGGTCACGAGGACCCTGCCCTTTCGCCCGCTCTGCCATCTGCTGCCCACCAGACTGGCCGGGCTCTCGATCGCGCTCCTGAAGGCGACCGCGCTCGAGCTGGCGATCCTCGCCGGGCACCTGCTCCTCTATCCCTCCGGCATCCTCCCGGAGCGAAGGCATCAGGCCCCGCTCCCGCCCGCACTGCCACCCGCCCCGCCGTCAGCCGACGAGGGCCCGGTGGCGGAAGACCTGGCGGAGGTCCTGGCGGAGCCGGCCGGGGCGTCGCGGCTGCCCACCCCCGCGAAGCCGCCGGTGCTGCTCCTGCACGGCTTCATCGACAACCGTTCCGTGTTCGTCCTGCTGCGCCGCTCCCTGGCCCAGCACGGCCGAAACCAGCTGGAGTCCCTCAACTATTCGCCGCTGACCTGCGACATCCGGGCCGCGGCCGCACTGCTCGGCCGGCACGTGGAGGAGCTGTGCGAGCGCACGGGCCACGACCGGATCGACATCGTGGGCCACAGCCTGGGCGGCCTGATAGCCCGCTACTACGTGCAGTGTCTCGGCGGTGAGGTGCGCGTGCGCACCCTCGTCACGCTCGGCACCCCGCACGCCGGCACCCTCGTCGCACCGCTGGCGGACGCCCACCCGATCGTGCGACAGATGCGCCCCGGCTCCTCGGTCGTCGAGGAGCTGAAGCAGCCGGCGCCCGGGTGCCGGACGCGTTTCGTGAGTTTCTGGAGCGACCTCGATCAGTTGATGGTGCCGCTGGAGACCGCCTGCATCGACCACGCCGACCTGCTCGCGCAGAACGTGCGGGTCACCGGCATCGGTCACCTCGCGCTGCCGGTGCACCCGGCCGTGGCGACCGGCATCCGGCAGGCCCTGGACGCCGAACCCACCGCGGAAGGAGCGCGCGCCGCCGACTCGGTCGGCGGTCTGACGGTGGCGTGACCATGCCACTGAGCCGCTACTGAGCCGCCACCGGCTGTCCGCAGGTCTGCCGGAGACCCGCCGCAGGCCCGAAATCGTCGAACGCATCTCGAACTCAGAGCCAAAGCTCCGCCCACAGTCCACCGAAAGGCGGCCGATTGCCCGTTTCCGCAGGGCAGGAAACCTGCGGAAGATTGTCGTGCCCTCGTACCGCCGGGTACAGTCACCGCACTGCTCTGGCAGCCCCTGTTGTCGAGGCGAAAGAGAAGTTGGTGAACGACCGTCATCCGTCGGGGAACGCGCAGTACGCGGCCTACGACGGTTACTCCACGACCAGCTTCGCCGCCGATCCGCTCTTCGGCGATCTGTCGGGCAACGACCCGTACGACACCGGTTCCTACGCCACTGGTTCCTACGACACCGGTTCCTACGCGACGGGTTCCCCCGCGACCGGTGCCTACGGGACCGGCTCCTACGACACGGGTTCCTACGACACCGGTCATTGGTACCCGGACCAGGCGCAGCAGCAGTACGCCGCCCCCTACTCCGCGTACGACACCGGCAGTTACGACACGACCGCCGTCTGGGCGAGCGGTGGGTACGGGCAGGGCGCCGACATTCCGGCGCAGGCGACGACGCACGCCGGACAGCAGCACACGGACCAGCAGCACACGGGCCAGTGGGACACGGGCCAGTGGGAAACCGGTCAGTGGGACACCCCGCAGGCCGCGTCGGCGTACGGGACGTCGTACGAGGCGCAGGCCACCCAGACCTTCGAGGCGCCGTTCCTCGGGACGACGGCCTACGACACGGGCGCGTACGACGCCACGCAGTGGAACTCCGGCGGCACCGCCGAGCAGGAGACCGTGCACGAGCAGGTGCCGGACCAGTACGGCCCGGCCGACCACCCCGAGGCCCAGGCCCACGACCACGACCACGACGCGCACCACCCGGAGCCCGAGCCCGCCGCCGGTCCGGAGCCCGCCGAACCCGTCGGCCCCGTCGACACGGACGACGAAACCTCTCACCTCCCGTCCGGCGCCCCGGAGTTCGCCCCGCGCGGCGCCTCCCGCGGCCGGGCCAGGCGCCGCACCCCCGCCAAGCGCTCCGCGCTCCTGACGGTCGCCGTGCCGTCGGTGTGCGTGGTCGGTGTCGCCGGGATCGCGGCGGCGTCGGTGATGGGCAGCGGCGACGACGGCAAAGAGACGCAGGCCGCGTCGGCGCCGGACGCGACCGCCGTGAAGCCGTCCGTCGCGAACAACAAGCTGGACACCCAGTTGCAGGACCTGTCCGCGGACGCGGGTGACTTCGCCGACCGGGCGAGCCGCACCCAGGAGCGCATCGACCTGAAGGCCAAGCAGGAGGCCGACCGGAAGAAGGCGGCCCAGGAGGCCGCGCGCAAGGAGGCGGAGCGGCCGAAGTTCGCGCTCCCGGTGAAGGAGCACGGGCTCAGCGCCTACTACGGGCAGGCCGGGATCAACTGGATGTCCGTGCACAGCGGCATCGACTTCCCCGTCTCGTACGGGACGCCCGTGATGGCCGCGACCGACGGGACCGTGCGCACGCAGTGGAACAGCGCGTACGGGAACATGGCGATAGTCACCGCCAAGGACGGTACCGAGACCTGGTACTGCCACCTCTCCGCGCACACCGTGATGAGCGGTCCCGTGAAGGCGGGCGACGTCATCGCGCGGTCGGGCAACTCCGGGAACTCGACCGGGCCGCACCTGCACTTCGAGGTGCGCCCCGGCGGCGGCTCGGCGATCGACCCGCTGCCGTGGCTGCGCAGCCACGGCCTCGACCCCACCTGAGCCGCCCGAACCCGGGCGTCCCGAACCCGAGCCGCCCGCAGCGGTCGGCTACAGCTTCTCCACCGGCGCGTACCGCAGCAGCAACCGCTTCGGCTTCGGGTCGCCGAAGTCGATCGTCGCCTCCGCGTTCCCGCCCGAGCCGCCGACGCCCACCACCGTGCCGAGGCCGAACTGGTCGTGCGTGACGCGGTCGCCCACGGCCAGCGACACCACCGGCTTCTCGCTCGCCCGGCGCGTGGCGAACGCGGGGGTCGAGCGGGAGCGCGACGAGGACAGCGATGCCGCGATGCCTCCGCCGATGCTCTTGGTCGGGGCCGCCGGGGCGGAGGGGCCGGTGCGCTTCCAGTCCAGGTGCGCGGTCGGGATCTCCTCCAGGAAGCGGGACGGCGGGTTGTACGAGGGCTGGCCCCAGGCGCTGCGCATGGACGAGCGCGTCAGGTACAGCCGCTCCCGCGCGCGTGTGATGCCGACGTACGCGAGACGGCGCTCCTCCTCCAGCTCCTTGGTCTGGCCGAGGGAGCGCATGTGCGGGAAGACGCCGTCCTCCATGCCGGTCAGGAAGACGACCGGGAACTCCAGGCCCTTCGCTGTGTGCAGGGTCATCAGTGTGATGACTCCGTCACCGTCCTCCTCGTCCGGGATCTGGTCGGAGTCGGCGACGAGCGCGACCCGCTCCAGGAAGTCGGAGAGGGTGCCCGGGGCAGCGGCCCCGCCGGCGTCCTCGCCCTGACCCTGGCCCTCACCCTGACCCTCGCCCTCGCCCTCGGCGGCGCCGGTCTCCTGCTCGAACTCCAGGGCCACGGCGGCGAGTTCCTGGAGGTTCTCGATCCGGGTCTCGTCCTGCGGGTCGGTCGAGGCCTGCAGCTCCGCCAGGTATCCGGTGCGCTCCAGGACGGCCTCCAGGACCGTCGCCGGGCCCGCGCCCGACTCGACGATCGTGCGGAGGTCCTCCATCAGCGTGTTGAACCGCTTCACCGCGTTCGTGGAGCGGGCCGCCATGCCGTACGCCTCGTCGACGCGGCGCAGCGCCTGCGGGAAGGAGATCTTCTCGCGCTGCGACAGCGCGTCGATCATCGCTTCCGCGCGGTCGCCGATGCCGCGCTTGGGCACGTTCAGGATCCGGCGCAGCGGGACGGAGTCCTCGGGGTTCGACAGCACCCGCAGGTACGCGAGGACGTCCCGGACCTCCTTGCGCTCGTAGAAGCGGACGCCGCCGACGACCTTGTAGGGCAGGCCGACGCGGATGAAGATCTCTTCGAAGACACGGGACTGTGCGTTCGTCCGGTAGAAGACCGCGACGTCGCCCGCCTTCGCGTCGCCGGCGTCCGTGAGCCGGTCGATCTCGTCGGCGATGAACTGGGCCTCGTCGTGCTCGGTGTCCGCGACGTAGCCGGTGATCTGGGCGCCCGCTCCCGCGTTCGTCCACAGGTTCTTGGGGCGGCGCGACTCGTTGCGCTCGATGACCGCGTTCGCCGCCGAGAGGATCGTCTGCGTGGAGCGGTAGTTCTGCTCCAGCATGATCGTCGTCGCGTTCGGATAGTCCTCCTCGAACTGGAGGATGTTCCGGATGGTGGCGCCGCGGAACGCGTAGATCGACTGGTCCGCGTCACCCACGACGCACAGCTCGGCCGGGTCCGCGTCCTCGCCGTCGGTCGGGCCGACCAGCTCCTTGACCAGCGCGTACTGCGCGTGGTTCGTGTCCTGGTACTCGTCGACCATGACGTGCCGGAAGCGGCGGTGGTAGTGCTCGGCGACGTCCGGGAACGCGCGCAGCAGGTTCACCGTCGTCATGATCAGGTCGTCGAAGTCGAGGGCATTGGCCTCGCGCAGCCGCGACTGGTACATCGCGTACGCCTGGGCGAGCGTCTTCTCGAAGCCGTCGGCGGCGGTGGCGGCGAAGTCCTCCTCGTCGATCAGCTCGTTCTTCAGGTTCGAGATCTTGGCGCTGAAGGACTTCGGCGGGAACTTCTTCGGGTCCAGGTCGAGGTCGCGGCAGACCAGGGCCATGAGGCGCTTGCTGTCGGCGGCGTCGTAGATCGAGAAGGAGGACGTGAAGCCGAGCTTCTTGCTCTCGCGGCGCAGGATCCGCACGCAGGCGCTGTGGAAGGTGGACACCCACATCGCGTTGGCCCGCGGGCCCACCAGGGCCTCGACGCGCTCCTTCATCTCGCCCGCGGCCTTGTTCGTGAACGTGATCGCGAGGATCTGGCCGGGGTGCACGTGCCGCTCGGCGAGCAGGTGCGCGATGCGGTGCGTGAGGACGCGGGTCTTGCCGGAGCCGGCGCCCGCGACGATGAGCAGGGGCGTGCCGCCGTGCACGACGGCCGCCCGCTGGTTCTCGTTCAGCCCGTCGAGGAGGGCTGCCGGGTCGATCGCCGGGCGTGGCGCCCCGTCCCGGTAGTAGGCGTCCCGGGGCGGCGGCGCGTCGAACTTCCCGCCGAACAGGTCGTCCGGAATCGCCTCCGGAGCGCTGTCGCTGTCGGAGTCCTCGGGCGGCGGCGGGGGCTCCTCCGTACCGCTCTGGAGGCTGGCCAGGAAGTTGTCGTCAAAGAGGCTGCTCATCGCTCTACGAGTCTAGGCCGCCCCACTGACACCCCGCCGCCGTCTTCCCATACGTGACCCTTCGCGCACGATGCGGCACCCAAAGCGACACGGAGCGTGCCCGAGAGCAAGGTCACGAAAATGTATCGGGCATATCGAACATCAACCTTCACAGCAGCAACACGAGTTGGCTACGGTGCTGCGCGGGCAGCCCGTCCCCCCGCCCGCGAACAACGCGGCGAGCGGGCAGCCCCCGCCGAGTTCCGTACGCCGAGAGGCAGGGAACCGGGGACCCACCGACCTTGGGGTGAATCGGCTCAACGGCCCAGCAGGACCGGGCGGTTGACCGTAGGGCAGCCTTCCGTACGACATGTACCACCGGCCCGAACCCGACAGCTAACCCGGTAGGCGGACCACGGAAGGAGCGCCTGTTTTGGCGTCGCACCGCAAGCCGCGCAGCCGGTCCCGGATGTCCGGTGGTCTCCGTACGACCCCTGCCGTCGGCATCACGACCGCCGCCCTCACCTCGGTCGCCCTGCTCTCGCAGACGGCGCAGGCCGCTCCGACGCAGCCGGACAGGCCGAGCCTCGAAGAGGTGCAGAAGAAGGTCGACACCCTGTACCGGCAGGCCGAGGTCGCCACGCAGAAGTACAACTCCGCCAAGGAGCAGACCGACAAGAAGAAGACCCAGGTCGACAAGCTCCTCGACGACATCGCGCAGCGCACCGAGAAGATGAACACGGCCCGCCAGGAGCTGGGCCGGTTCGCCGCGGAGCAGTACCGCACCGGTGGCGTCAGCAACACCGCGACCATGTTCCTCGCCGACAACCCCGAGGACTACTTCGCGCAGGACCAGCTGCTCAGCCGGATGACGTCCGAGCAGAAGAAGGCCGTCGACGACTACCAGGAGCAGCAGCGCGCGACCGCGAAGAAGCGCACCGAGGCGCAGGAGAACCTGCAGCAACTCACCTCCTCGCAGACCGAGTTGAAGACGTCCAAGAAGGACGTGCAGACGAAGCTCGCCGACGCCCGCGCCCTGCTGTCGAAGCTGACCGCCGAGGAGAAGGCGCGTCTCGCGGCGATCGAGAAGGCCAAGCAGGAGGCGGCCCGCAAGAAGGCCGCCGAGCTGGCCGCGAAGCAGAAGGCCGCCGAGGAGGCCAAGCAGAAGGCGGCCGACGAGGCGGCGCAGCAGGAGCAGGAGCAGTCCGGCTCGGGTTCCTCGTCCGGCTCCGGCTCCGGTTCGTCCACGGGGTCCGGCTCCTCCGACTACGCGACGAAGGCCGCGAAGGCCCTCGCGTTCGCCAAGGCCCAGGAGGGCAAGCCGTACGTGTGGGGCGCCACGGGCCCGGACTCGTACGACTGCTCCGGTCTGACCCAGGCGGCGTGGAAGGCCGCCGGGATCACCCTGCCGCGCACCACCTGGGACCAGGTGGAGGTCGGCACGACGGTGCCGCTCTCCGACATCCAGCCGGGTGACCTGGTCTTCTTCTACGACGACATCAGCCACGTCGGCCTGTACCTCGGCGACGGCATGATGATCCACGCCCCGAAGCCGGGCGCGTACGTCCGCGAGGAGTCCATCTACTACGACGGCACGGCGTCGATCCACAGCGTGGTGCGGCCCGCCTGACGCCGTCCGCGGTTACGTTCGGGCGGTGCCCGGCCCGAACGTCACCTCGCGTCCCTACTGGTCCCAGCTCCCGCCTGCCGCCGGCGCCGCCGTCATGGCCACCGGCATCGTCTCGGTCGGGCTGCACCTGACCGGGCACGACGGGACGTCGGGCGTCTTCCTGGTGCTCGCCGCCGCGCTGTGGGTGCTGCTCGCGGCCGACTTCTGCTTCCGGCTGCTCCGCGAGCGCGACCGGTGGGAGCGGGAGGCGGACACCCCGCCCGCGATGACCGCGGTCGCCGCGACGTGCGTGCTCGGCACCCGGTTCTCGCTGCTGGGGTGGCAGGGGCTCGCCGAGGTGCTGCTGGCGGTCGCCGTCGTGGTGTGGCCGGGGCTGCTGTACGTCGTCGTCCGGCACTGGAAGCCGAAGATGCCGGGCGGCGTGTTCATCACGTGCGTGGCCACGCAGGCGCTCGCGGTGCTCGGGGCGACGCTGTCGGCGGCGCTGGGACCGGCACGGGGGGACTGGCTGGGGTACGCGGCGATGACGCTGTTCTGGCTGGGGCTCGCGATCTACGCGGCCGCGTTCACGCGCTTCGACCTGCGGCAGGTGCTGACCGGGTCGGGGGACCACTGGGTCGCGGGCGGCGCGCTGGCGATCTCGGCGCTGGCCGCGGCGAAGCTGGTGCTCGCCGGGCGGGCCGGTGACCTGTGGAACTCCGACGACACCGGTGTGCTGCGCTTCATGGCGGGGCTGCTGCTCACGCTCGACCTCAGCTGGTACGCGGTGCTGTGCGGGGCGGAGCTGGTGCGGCCGCGGTTCCGGTACGACGTGCGGCGCTGGTCGACCGTCTTCCCGATGGGGATGACGGCGGTCGCGACGCTGACGGTCGCCACCGCCGTCGAGGTGTCCTGGCTGACGTGGCCGGGGAAGGTGCTGCTGTGGATCGCCGTCCCCGTCTGGCTGGTCGTCGCGACGGGGGCGGTCCGGCAGGTGCTCAGGTCCAGAGCACCGCGATGAAGATGTTGGCGACGGTGAGCCCGCCGACCGCGGCGAAGAGCCCCTTCTCGGCCTTCTCCTCGTCCCGCTTCACGTAGACGATGCCGAGGATCACGATCAGGATCGCGAGCTTCACGCCGATCTTGATGTTGTTGACGGTGTTGTCGTCGGCCTGGTTGAGGCCGACGAGGGCGACGCCCGTCACCAGCATGGTCAGGGCGCCGTGCAGCATCGCCTTGTTGAACCGGGCCGTGCCCTGTCCCATCGCCGACATCTGCGTGAGGAAGCCGCCGAGCAGCGAGGCGATGCCGATGATGTGCAGGCCGACGAAGAGATGGATGAGAAAGTCCATGGTTCCGGAGCCTAACGGGGCGTTCATCGGACGCCGTCACCGATCCCCCACGAACACTCGCCTGTCACGCTCTGACACGATCCGTAACAAACGGACCAGTTGCGAACAATCCCACACCAACCCGTTACGCCGAGGTTTAGCGTCCTTCCCCAGGTGACCGGCTCCCCACCGCCGTCCGGACCAGGGGCGGCAGTCGGACACCACCGCCGAGAAAGGTCCGGCGGCGACCCGCTCCCCCTGTGCGGGCCGCCGCCGGACGCACAAGGCGGGCGTACGACCCGGAAGGACGTGGCGCCACGTGCCGGCAGCGCATCGCAAGCCCAGGCAGCGCTCGCTCAGCGGCAGTACGGTCCGCACCGCGGCCACCCTCGCCCTCGCCTCCGCGGCGACCGCCACCGCCTTCGACGGCGGCGCGGCGCACGCGGAGCCGAACCTCACCCCCGCTCAGGTGAAGGCGAAGGTCGACAAGCTCTACCAGGAAGCGGAGGTCGCCACCGAGAAGTACAACGGCGCGAAGGAGAAGGCCGGGAAGGCGCAGAAGAAGGTCGACGCCCTCCAGGACGAGGCGTCCCGGCGCACCGAGGCCCTCAACTCCCAGCGGCAGAAGCTGGGTGCGGCGGCGGCCGAGCAGTACCGCACCGGCGGCGTCGACCCGACGGTCCGGCTGCTCCTCTCCTCGGCCCCCGACCGCTACCTCGACGAGGCGGCGCTCGCCGAGCGGGTCGGCACCCGGCAGGCGGCCACGATCACCCGGGTCCGCAAGGAGCTGCGCGAGATCGACCAGCTGCGCGACCACGCCGACGGACAGCTCTCCGAACTCCGTTCGAAGCAGAAGGAGTTGCGGCAGCAGAAGAAGACGGTGACGGCGAAGCTGGGCGAGGCCAGGCAGCTCCTGGAGCGGCTCGCCCCGGCGGACCGCACCCTCGACCCGGCCGGCGGGCCCGGCGCGTCCGCCGCCGACCGCGCCTCCCGCTCCACGGACCGTGCCGCCTCCCCCTCGGCCGGCGCCCCGTCCAAGGCCCCCAACTCCCGTGCGGCATCGGCCATCGCCTACGCCTACGACGCGCTCGGCAGCCCGTACGTCTGGGGCGCGACCGGGCCGTCCGCCTTCGACTGCTCGGGCCTGACACAGGCCGCGTACCGCGCGGCGGGCATCTCGCTGCCGCGCACGACGTACGCGCAGATCAACGCGGGACAGCGGGTGGCCAAGTCCCAACTCCAGCCGGGTGACCTGGTGTTCTTCTACTCGGGCATCAGCCACGTCGGCCTCTACATCGGCGACGGGAAGATGATCCACGCGCCGAACCCGAGCGCGCCGGTGCGGATCGCGCCGATCGACGAGATGCCGTTCGCAGGGGCCACACGGGTGGCGTGAGCGAGCCCCGGGACACGCCCCGCACTCAGCCGCGCTCCCGTGCGACGGCCTCGCGGACGGCCGGGGCGACGTCCCGGGCCCAGCGGGCGAGCGTGGTGTCGTCCTGGGCCTCGTGGCCGGGCGGGAAGAGCGTGAACCCCGCGGCGCCGTGCTCCAGGACCGCGCCGGTCAGCTCCTCGACCCACTGGCCGACGCTGCCGCCCACCCACGTCCCGTCGGGCGTACGGGTGGCGGGCAGCGGCCGTTCGGTGATCCGCCCGGGGAGGTTGAACACGGTGCGGACCTCCCCCGGGTCGCGCCCCACGGCGGCGGCCGCCTCGTCGACGCCGGTGTGCGCGCCGAATCCGAAGACGACGCGTCGCGTGCTGACGAACATGATCTCCCTTTCCCCCGGGCCCCGTTGACGTGGTTCGCAGTACGAACGACAGGTAGTTCGCGTCACGAACCACAAGGGACCACCGACCTAGGGCCAAGGGCGGAGATCAGGGGCCGGCGGGCTTTTCCCACACGGACACGTGCTGGCCGCTCTCGCCCGTGAACGGCTCCCGCGCCCAGCCGCCCCACCGCTCGCGCAGCCGCAGCCCGGCGAGGCGTGCCATGAGGTCGAGTTCGGCCGGCCAGACGTACCGGAAGGGGATGGTCCAGTACGAGCCGTGCCCGGTCTCCGGGTCGACCTCGACGTAGTTCGAGCTCATGGCCTGCGTGACGACGTCGTACCGGTCGAAGGCCCACCGGGTGTCGCTCACGTGGAACGGCACGGCCTCCTGCCCGTGCGGCAGCCTGCGCAGGTCGGGCACCATGGTCTCGACCACGAAACGGCCGCCGGGGGCGAGGTGCGCGGCGGCGTTCCTGAAGCAGTCGACCTGCGCGTCCTGCGAGGTCAGGTTCATGACGGTGTTGAAGACGAGGTAGACGAGGGTGAATTCGCCTCCGGCGCCGACCGTGGTGGTCGCGAAGTCCCCGATGGACACAGGTACTTGGTCGCCGCCCGGCTTGGCGTGCAGCCGGGCGACCATCGCCTCGGACAGATCGATCCCGCGCACGTCGACACCGCGCGCGGCGAGCGGCAGGGCGATCCGCCCCGTCCCGATGCCGAACTCCAGCGCTGGCCCGTCACCGGCGAGCCGGTGGAGGAAGTCGACGGTGGGGTCGAGGACTTCGGGGGTGAACATCCGGGCGGACGACCGGTCGTAGTCGGCCGCGATGCGCTCGGGGAAGTAGCCGTCGGGGTCCTTGGGTGCGTCTCCGTTGACCATGGGGAGCGACGGTAGCGGGGGCGGGCGGGGCCGGGCACCGGGTTTTCGGGTCAGGCCCGCACCGCCAGTTCGGCCCAGGTCGTCTTGCGCGGGGGCACCCCGACCGCCACGCCCCAGCGCGTCGCCAGCGCCTCCACCAGCAGGAGCCCTCTGCCCGACTCGGCGTCGGCGGCCGGGGGCCGCAGTTCCGGGAGGCGTTCCGCGCGCGTGTCCGTCACCTCCACCCGGATCGCGTCGTCCGTCGCCCGGAGCGCGAGGTGGAAGTCCCGCCCCGGCACCCGGCCGTGCGTGACGGCGTTCGCCGCGAGTTCCGCGACCACGTGGCCCGCCGCCTCGAACGGCAGGCCCCAGGCCCGGAGCTGTTCCGTCGCGAGCAGCCGGGCCAGCCGGGCGCCGCGCGGCGTCGCCGACAACTGGAGCGTGAACTCGCGTTCGGTTGCGGTGAGTTGAGTTTCTGTTTCCATGTCACTCAGCGTTCCGGACGAGGGGTCCTTCGAGCTGGCACGACTGCGGTGCGTATCGGATCTGTCCCGCGTCTGTCCCGGCTTGTCCCCGCTGTCCGGGAGGCCGTACGGGTACGGCTCGGCAGTGGAGGTGGGTGCGTATGGACGAGCCCGGGTGGGACGTCGACCCCGAGGACGAGATCGCCTCGGCGGTCGAGATCGTGGGCGACCAGCTGAAGTTCCTGCGGGAGGCGGCGGGTCTGCGGGTGCCGGAGTTCGCGGAGGCCGTCGGGTACGGCGAGGACCTCGTACGGAAGATCGAGCGCGGCGCACGGATTCCTCGGCCGGAGTACCTGGACAAGGTGGACGAGGTGCTGGGCGCGGGTGGCGCCGTCCGCCACATGAAGTCCCGGATGGCCAGGGCCCGTTATCCGAAGAAGGTGCGGGAGCTGGCGGACATGGAGGCGCGGTGCGTCGAGATGTGTCTGTACAGCAACCACAACGTGCACGGCCTGCTGCAGACCGAGGGCCACATGCGCGCCCTCTTCGCGGGCTGGCTCCCCGCCTACTCGACGAACGACCTGGAGCGCGTGGTGGCCGCCCGCCTCGCCCGGCGGACGGTCTTCGACCGGGACCCCGCGCCGGCGCTCAGCTTCATCCAGGAGGAGGCGACGCTGGTCCGCCGGGTCGGCGGCACAATGGTCTGGCGCCAGCAGCTCGAACGCCTGCTCGCGATCGGCCAGTTGCACAACGTCGCGCTGCAGGTGATGCCGACCGCGTCGGAGGAGCATCCTGGAACGGGCGGACTGATCGAGGTGCTGAAGTTCCCGGACGGGACCGCGATCGGCCGCTCCGACGGCGCGTTCAACGGGCGTCCCGTTTCCGATCCGAAGCAGCTCCGGATCCTGGAATTGCGCTATGGAATGATCCGGGCTCAGGCTCTGTCACCGCGGGAGTCGCGAGCCCTAGTCGAGCGATTGCTGGGAGAGACATGATCCGTACGACCTTCGCCGACCTCGCCGCTGACCTGCGCTGGCACAAGAGCAGCTACAGCAGCAGCGGCGACGGCAACGACTGCGTGGAAGTCGCCCCCACCCCCACCACCATCCACGTCCGAGACTCGAAGCGCCCCGAGCACGCCCGGCTCACCGCGGCCCCCGCCGCCTGGGCCGCCTTCCTCGGCTACGTCACAGCGCCCTGAGCGCGGCCGACGTGGCCGCGGACAACCGCTCAAGATGGCCCTTGGGCAGCTTGGGCGAGCGCACGACCACCGCGCGCCAGTAGAGCGGGCCGGAGATCAGGTCGAGGGCGAGGTCCTCGTCGAGGCCCTCGCGGAGCTCGCCGCGGGCGACGGCCGACTGGACGATGCCGCTCGCCACGCCGTGCTGCCCTTCGCGCAGCGCCTTCTGCATGGCCTCGGCGATGTCGGGGTTGCGGGCCGCCTCGGCCTGGAGGTCGGGGATGATCTGGCCGGCCACCGGGTGGCGCAGCGCCCGTGACGTGACCTGGTAGAGCAGCAGCAGGTCGGCCTCCAGGGAGCCGGTGTCCGGCGCCGGAAGGCCCTGCACCGCCATGGCGGAGACCAGGTCGAGGACGAGGTGCAGCTTGGAGCGCCAGCGGCGGTAGACCGCCGTCTTCCCGACACCCGCGCGGCGCGCGATCCCTTCGATGGACATGCGTGCGTAGCCGACCGAGGCGAGTTCCTCGAAGACGGCTGCGCGGATGGCGTCGGTCACGTCCTCGCGGAGGACCGCGGCCCCGGCGGGAGCCCTGCGACGCGTCGGCTTGGCGGAGTCGGCGTTGGTCGTCATGGGGCAAAGCATAGTTCCGTAACGACGAAACGGTTGCGTTCCGACGTCGAAGCGGCCTAGTCTCGCGTCACGACGATACGGGTCCGTCCCGACGTAAACAGCAGGCAAACCCCGAGGAAAGCAGGCGATGTGAGTCAGGCCCTGGACACGCCTCCCGCGCCGGCGCCCGCGCCCACCGCGGCGCACGGGACGGAGGACGCGGCGGTCCTCGCCGCGCGGTACGGACTGAGCGTCAGCGGCGCCCGGCCCTCCCTGCCCGCGTACGTGCGCCAGCTGTGGCAGCGGCGCCACTTCATCACCGCCTTCGCGACGGCCAAGCTCACCGCGCAGTACAGCCAGGCGAAGCTGGGCCAGGTCTGGCAGGTGGCGACGCCGCTGCTGAACGCGGCGGTCTACTACTTCATCTTCGGCGTCCTGATGGACACCAAGAGGGACGTGCCGGACTACGTCCCGTTCCTGGTCACGGGCGTGTTCGTGTGGACGTTCACGCAGTCGTCCGTGATGGCGGGCACCCGGGCGATCGCGGGCAGCATGGGGCTGGTGCGGGCGCTGCACTTCCCGCGCGCCGCGCTCCCCGTCTCGTACTGCCTCCAGCAGCTCCAGCAGCTGCTGTTCTCGATGTGCGCGCTGGTGGTCATCCTGCTCTGCTTCGGCGTCCCGCCGGCCATGTCCTGGCTGCTGGTGATCCCGGTGCTGCTGCTGCAGTTCACGTTCAACACCGGGCTCGCGCTGATCATGGCGAGGGTCGGCGCGCACACCCCCGACATCGCCCAGCTCATGCCGTTCCTGCTCCGCACCTGGATGTACGTGTCCGGGGTCATGTGGAGCCTGGACCACCTGGTCGGCGACAAGGGTCTGCCGCACATCGTGACCGTGCTGCTCCAGGCCAACCCGGCCGCCGTCTACATCGACCTGATGCGCTTCGCGCTGATCGACACCTTCACCGCGGGCCAGCTGCCCACGCACGTGTGGGCGTGGGCCCTGGGCTGGGCGCTGCTCGCGGGCGTCGGCGGGTTCATCTACTTCTGGAAGGCAGAGGAGACGTACGGCCGTGGCTGACAAGAGGACCGGCACCGAAGCGGTGCCCACCGTCATCGTCGACGGCGTCGACATCGTCTACCGGGTCAACGGCACCGGCGCGGGCCGCGGCACCGCCACCGCCGCCCTCAACCGGATCATCGGCGGCAAGAAGAAGGCCGAGAAGCGGGCCGGGGTGCGCACCGTGCACGCGGTCAGGAACGTCAGCTTCACCGCGTACCGCGGCGAGGCCATCGGGCTCATCGGCACGAACGGGTCGGGGAAGTCGACGCTGCTGAAGGCCGTGGCCGGGCTGCTGCCGGTGGAGAACGGGCGGATCTTCACCGACGGACAGCCGTCCCTGCTCGGCGTGAACGCGGCCCTGATGAACGACCTCACGGGCGAGCGCAACGTGCGGCTCGGCGGGCTCGCGATGGGCATGTCCCGCGAGCAGGTCCGCGACCGCTACGACGAGATCGTGGACTTCTCCGGGATCAACGAGAAGGGCGACTTCATCACGCTGCCGATGCGCACCTACTCGTCCGGCATGGCGGCCCGGCTGCGGTTCTCCATCGCCGCCGCCAAGGACCACGACGTGCTGCTCATCGACGAGGCGCTGGCCACCGGCGACCGCTCCTTCCAGAAGCGCTCCGAGGCCCGCATCCGGGAGCTGCGCAAGCACGCGGGCACCGTCTTCCTGGTCAGCCACAGCAACAAGTCGATCCGCGACACCTGCGACCGCGTGCTCTGGCTGGAGCGCGGGGAGCTGCGGATGGACGGGCCGACGGACGAGGTCCTCAAGGCGTACGAGGCCTTCACGAATCCCACCAAGACTGAACCTAAACGGGCCAAAGCCCCTCTTCCCTCGTGAGGCCCACCAAAAGCACAACCGCACTTACCCTTTTGTCCGTTTAGTGCCAATATGGTGCGCTGAGCGGTGAACAGAAGAGGATAAGGAGCACGCGTGCAGGCCAAGGCCCGGCAGCCCCAGGCTCAGCCCCGGCTGAGTGTGATCGTCCCCGTCCACGACGTCGAGCTGTACCTCGACGAATGCCTCCGGTCCCTGGCCGACCAGACCTTCACCGACTTCGAGGTGGTGATGGTGGACGACGGGTCGACCGACCGGAGCGCCGCGATCGCCGGGCAGTGGGCCGCCCGCGACCGCCGCTTCCGCCTCATATCGCAGCCGAACCGGGGGCTGGGCGCCGCCCGGAACACGGGGGTGCGCGAGACGGCCCCCGGCAGCACGTACCTGGCGTTCGTCGACAGCGACGACACCCTCCCGCCGAACGCGTACGAGCTGCTCATCGAGACGCTCGACGAGACGGGCTCCGACTTCGCCGCGGGCAACGTGACGCGCTTCCGGTCGGCCGGGCACGTCCAGTCGCCGGTGCACCGCACCCCCTTCGCGACCACCCGGCTGCGCACCCACATCTCCCGGTTCCGCCCGCTGCTCACCGACCGCACCGCGTGGAACAAGGTGTACCGCCGCGACTTCTGGCAGGAGCACGCGCTCGCGTACCCCGAGGGCATGCTGTACGAGGACGCGCCCGTCAGCATTCCGGCCCACTACCTCGCCGGCTCCGTCGACGTCCTGAGCGAGCCGATCTACCACTGGCGCGAGCGGGAGACCGGCGAGCGCTCCATCACGCAGAACCGCACGGACCCGCGGGGGCTCGTCGACCGGGTGCGGTCGATCCGGATGGTGCGCGACTTCCTGGCCGGGCGGGTCGGCTCCGACCCGATGTACGCGGAGCACCTCGCGGTCTACGACCACAACGCCCTGTACGAGGAGATGCCGCTCTTCTGGAAGGTGCTGCCGGCCTCCGGCCCGGCGTACCGGGCGGCGTTCCTCGACCACGTCGGGCAGCTCGCCCGCGACATCGGGCAGCAAAGGGTCAAGGCGCTGCCCGTCCCGCACAAGCTCAAGATCTATCTGACGGTGCACCGGCGGATGGACGAGCTGATCGCCCTGCTGGAGTTCGAGAAGAAGCACGGCGGTTCGCTGCCGGTGGCCGGGGTGCTGCACCCGCGCGCCGCCTAT
Organism: Streptomyces sp. KL116D; assembly: GCF_030766975.1. Classification (NCBI taxonomy): domain Bacteria; kingdom Bacillati; phylum Actinomycetota; class Actinomycetes; order Kitasatosporales; family Streptomycetaceae; genus Streptomyces; species Streptomyces sp. KL116D. Next base: position 18,697 of record NZ_JASERH010000106.1, read on the forward strand.
CCGTTCCTGGACGCCTCCCGCCCGGTCCCCGACGCGGTCCTCCGCCTGGACCACCAGGAGCTGGGCCTGCGCAGCCGGCTCGACTCGGCGTCCTGGGGCGCGGACGGGAAGCTGCACCTGGCGGGCTGGGCGTTCGCCCGGCAGCTCGGCGCGGAGAAGCGCAGCCAGGCGCTCAAGGCCCTCGTCCTGCGGGAGAAGGGCGGCCGCAAGCGCGTCGTCGTCCCGGCCCGCAGCCACCACGACCCGGAGGCCACGGTCGCCTCCGGCGGCGAGTTCCGGCACGTGGACTGGGCGGGCTTCAGCGCCACCGTCGATCCGGGCCGGCTCCGGCACCGCGGCCGCTGGGCGGACGGCATCTGGCACGTCAGGATCGCGGTCGGCGGCACGCACGCGACACCGCGCCGCGGGCCGCTGCACGGAGCGCGCACCGGCTCCGGCCAGGCGCCGCCCGCCCACTGGGTCTCCCCCGACGTCCGCGTCGCCCCGCAGATCCAGGGCGGCATCCTGCAGCTGCGCGTCGAGACGGCGCAGGCCCGCGCCCTCGAAGTGCGCCACGTGGCCGGCGAGCTGGTCGTGCGGGGCGTGCTGCGCACGGCCCCTGAGGCCGCGGCCGCCCTGCGCCTGCGCCACCGCGAGTCCGGCAAGGTGCTGCTCGCGCCGCTCGACCTGGGCCCGGCCGACGGCGACGGCCGGGTGCCGTTCACCGCGCGGGTGCGGGCGGCGGACCTCCGGGAGGTCCGCGAGGACCACGAACGCCTGCGCCCCACCCAGGCGGAACGCTCGATCGCCCGCTGGGACACGTCGGTCCTGCTCGGCCCCGCCGACGCTCCGGGCGGCCCCGGCCCCGGCTCGGGCAGTCCGCCGCCCGGGGCGGCAGGGCGGGCAAGGCGGCCCACGGTGCCGCGTGCCGGGACGCAGGCGCCCGCCGGGACGACCCGGCTCGCCCTCGTCCTCGACGACCGCGAGGGATGCAGCGGAGCCCAGTTCCCCAACGCCGACCGGGCGTTGTACGCCCGCCGCTCCCCCGGCGGCTACCTCCAGCTCGTGGACCAGCCCGCCCAGCCCCTCGTGGAGACGGTCACCGTCGACGCCGACGGGACCGTGACCCTCACCGGCACCTACCCCGCCCCCGGCACCCACCCCCTGCGCCTGGTCCTGCGCCAGACCTGGTCGGGCCACGAGTACGCGTTCCCCGCCGAGGCCGCCGACGGCCGGTTCCGCGCCACCTTCACCCCGGCCCCGCCCGACTCCGCCCTCCCCCTGCGCTCCGGCTTCTGGTGGCCGTCGGTCGAGCGCCGGGACGGCACCCGCAGCTCGGTGCAGCTCGCCCCGACCGCGTACCAGGCCCTCCCGGCCGAGGTGACCGCGGCCGGCAAGCGGATCGAGCTGCAGGCCCGCCAGTACGACCAGCTCGCCCTGCTCGCCCACTCGGAACTGCGCCCCGCCGAGCGCAGCCGCCACCGGCAGACCCGCCTGCGCGAGCACACGTACCCGCTGGCCCGCCACGAACCGCTGCGCGACGCCGTGGTCTACGACGTGTTCGGCGGCCGCATGTACGGCGACTCGCCCCGCGCCATCCACGAGGAACTGGTGCGCAGGGGAACCGAGTTGGAGCACCTGTGGGTGGTGAAGGACGGCCAGTGCGAGGTGCCGCCCACCGCGCGGGCGCTGCGCGTGCACAGCCCCGAGTACTACGAGGCGTTCGCCCGCTCCCGCTACGTCGTCGGCAACACCCACCTGCCGAAGTGGCTGGAGCGCCGCCCGGGCCAGCAGATCGTGCAGACCTGGCACGGCACCCCGCTCAAGCGCATCGGCTTCGACTTCGACAACGACCACTTCGCGTCCACGGCCTACCTCGACGACCTGGACCGCGAGCGCCACCAGTGGTCGATGCTGCTGTCCCCCAACAGCTTCTCGACGCCGGTCCTGCGCCGCGCGTTCCGCTACGAGGGCGACCTCGTCGAGGCCGGCTACCCGCGCAACGACGTGCTGCTGTCCGCCGACCGCGCCAAGCGCGCCCAGCGGATGCGCGAGCGGCTCGGCCTGCCGGAGGGCAAGAAGGTCGTCCTGTACGCGCCGACCTGGCGCGAGGACAAGCAGCGCCACCGGGGCGGCTTCCTGCTCGACCTGCGGATCGAACTAGACGCGGCCAGACGCGAGTTGGGCGACGACCACGTCCTGCTGATCCGGCCGCACGCGCACGTCGCGGAGCCGGTGCCGGGCGCGGGCGACGGCTTCGTGTGGGACGTGTCGGCACAGGCCGGGATCACCGACGTGATGGACCTGCTGCTCGTCGCGGACGTCCTCGTCACCGACTACTCCTCGGTGATGTTCGACTTCGCGGTCACCGGCCGACCGATGCTGTTCTTCACGTACGACCTGGAGCACTACCGGGGCCGGCTGCGCGGCTTCTACTTCGACTTCGAGGAGAAGGCGCCGGGCCCGCTCCTGCAGACGTCCGGCGAACTGATCGCGGCGCTGCGGGACGTGACCGCGGCGACCGGACCGTACGAGCGGGCGTACGCGGAGTTCCGCTCGGCGTTCTGCGACTTCGACGACGGCGGGGCGGCCCGCCGGGTGGTGGACCGGATGCTGGAGAAGGGCGGAGCCTGAGATGACGACGACGAACCCGGCGGCGCCCCGGCTCAGCGTCATCGTGCACGGCCGTGACGTGCAGGGCCTGCTGGGCGTCTGCCTGGACGCCGTGGCCGGCCAACTGCCGTCCGGCGTCGAGCTGTTGACGGCCGCCGTCGGCGAGGCGGCGCAGGACGTGGCGGTGCGGCACGGCGGCACCGTCGTCCCGCTGCCGGACGGCACGTCGGACGCGGCGGCGCGGGCCGCCGGGGCCGGGCGGGCCCGCGGCGACTGGCTGTGGTTCGTGCACGCCAAGGACCGGCCGCCGGTGGGCGGCGTACGGGCCCTGCTCGACCGGGTGTCCGAGGTACCGGACACGGTGGACGTGGTGGTCGCGGACCACGTCCGTTCGACCTGGCGCTCCAGCGGTGGCGGCAGCGGCGGCGACGCCCGGTACCTGGCCGCGGTCGGCCGCCGCGACGTCACCCTCGGCGAGGCCCCCGGCCTGCTGCGCGTCACGCCGCTCCTCGGCAACCGCGCGCTGCGCGCCGCGTTCTGGCGCGCTCACGAGGAGGAACTGGCCGCCGACGACGAGATGTTCCCGGCCCGGGCCGCGCTCGTGCTCGCCGACCGGATCGCCTGCACCGAGCAAGTGGTCCTCGACGTGCGGGCGTTGCGGCGCGAGAGCCTGCCGCCGGTGACCGCGGAGCAGCGGTACCGGCTGATCGGCGCGTACGAGGACCTCCAGCGCCTGATGCAGCGCCTGCGCACCCCGGCCCGCCCGCGCGCCGTCCTGTACGACCTGATGGCCACGGAGGCGATGCGGGTCGTGGCGCGCGAGACGATGCCGGACGAGGTGGCGCGGGAGTTCTTCCACCGGGCGTCCGCGGCGGCCGTCCGCTGGGAGCCCGCGGGGCACCGGCGGCCCGGCGGCCTGGAGGGCATCAGGCGCCGGCTCCTCGAAGAGGACGCGTACACGAAGTACCGCGCGTTCCAGGCCGCGAACCACCGGCGCCGCGATCTGAAGGCGGCCGTGCGGGCGGGCAAGAAGAAGGCCGGGGCGAAGGTCCGCGACCACTACTACCAGCGGGCGCTGCGCACACCGGTCGACCCGGAGCTCGCCGTCTTCTCCGCGTACTGGGACCGGGGCGTGGCCTGCAACCCGGGCGCGATCGCGGCGAAGCTCGCCGAACTCGCGCCGCACGTCCGGCCGGTGTGGGTGGTGTCGAAGGCGACCGAGCCGCTGCTGCCGCCCGGCACGGACCACGTCGTGCCCGGCACCCGCCGCTACTGGGAGGTGATGGCCCGCGCCGCGTACCTCACCAACAACGTCAACTTCCCGAACGCGGTGGTCAAGCGCCCGGACGCGATCCACCTGCAGACGCACCACGGCACCCCGCTGAAGAAGATGGGCCTGGACCAGCTCGACTACCCGACGGCGTCCAAGGGCCTCGACTTCGACGCGCTGCTGTCCCGGATCGACAAGTGGGACTACAGCGTCAGCGCGAACAGCCACTCCACCCGCATGTGGGAGCACGCCTACCCCTCCCACTACGTCTCGCTCGACCACGGCTACCCGCGGAACGACGTCTACTACAGCGCGACCGCCGCCGACATCCGCGCGGTCCGCGACCGCCTCGGCATCGCGCCGGGCAAGCGGGCGGTCCTCTACGCGCCGACGCACCGCGACTACGAGGCGACGTGGACCCCGCGCCTCGACCTGACGGCCCTGTCCGAACGGCTCGGCGCCGGCACGGTCCTCCTGGTGCGCGGCCACTACTTCTACGGCGGCACGGCCTCCCCGCTCGCGGGACTGCGCCGCAGCGGCCGCGTCATCGACGTGTCCACGTACGACCCGGTGGAGGAACTGGCCCTGGCGGCCGACGCGTTGATCACCGACTACTCGTCCATCATGTTCGACTACGCGAACCTGGACCGCCCGATCATCAGCTACGCCGACGACTGGGAGACGTACGCGAAGACGCGCGGCACCTACTTCGACCTGATGGCCGAGCCGCCGGGTCATGTGGCGCGCACCCAGGACGAGTTGACGGAGATCCTGGTCGGCGGTGCCTGGCGCGACGAGGCGTCGGCCAAGGCCCGCGCGCACTTCCGGCGCCGGTTCTGCGAGTTCGACGACGGGCACGCGGCCGAGCGCGTGGTGCGCCGGGTCTTCCTCGGCGAGCCCGAGGAGGCGCTGCCGCCGGTCGTCCCGGTCGAGTCCCGCACCCCCGCGCCCACGCCCGAGGAGGCGACCAGCTGATGCCCGCGCGCACCCCCGACGTCACCGTCACGGTCATCGTCTACAACGACGCCGAGCGCCTGCCGCGCGCCGTCGCCTCGCTCCAGGCGCAGACGCACGGCGACATCGAGATCATCATCAGCGACGACCACTCGACCGACCGCACCCCGGAAGTGGCCCGGGAGCTGGCGGCCGCCGACCACCGCATCACGTACCTGCGGCTGCCGGAGAACAGCGGCGGCTGCAGCGCCCCGCGCAACCGGGCCCTCGACATCGCGCGGGCCCCGTACCTGATGTTCCTCGACAGCGACGACGAACTGCCGCCGCGCGCCGTCGAGCTGCTCCTCGCCGCGCACGGCGAGGAGCCCGCCGTCGACTTCGCGATGGGCGCGGTCGAGCGGGTCCGCGTCGACACCGGGCGCACGTCGACGTGGATGCCGCAGCTGGTCGCCGAGGGCCGCACCGTCCTGGGCATCGAGGCCGAACCCGGCCTGTTCTTCGAGCACCTGTCGACCAGCAAGATGTACGCGCGGGAGTTCCTGGACCGCCACGGGCTGCGCTTCCCCGAGGGCATCCACTACGAGGACCAGCTGTTCTCGGCGCAGGCCTACTGCCTCGCCAAGGCCTTCAGGATCGTCCCCGAGCCGGTCTACCGCTGGTACATCGCGCCGTACGTCGCCGAGTCCGCGGCCTCCATCTCCAACCAGCGGCACAAGCTGAGCAACGTCCGCGACCGCATCCACGTCCAGGAACTCATCGACGACTTCCTGGCCGACGGCGACTACAGCGAGGCGCTGCGCGAGGCGAAGGACTACAAGTTCCTCAAGCACGACTTCCGGATGTACGCGGGCGACCTGCCGTACCGGGACGACGAGTGGCTGCGCGGCTTCGCCGCCCTCGTCACCCCGTACCTGACCCGCCTCTCCCCCGGCGCGTTCGCCCGCCTGCCACGCGCCGAGCGGGTCGTCGTCCAGCTGGTCCGCGACGGCCGGCTCGACGACGCGCGGACCGCGGCGCGGGGCCTCGGCCACGGGGTCGCCCCGCGGGTGACGTCGGCCGACGAGGGCGGCGCCGTGTACTGGGGCGACCGGGTGCCGGACTCCGGCACCGGACGACGTGAACTCGACCTGACCGAGCTGGCGTTGGAGGCGCGGCCGTTCCCCCGGGCGCAGTTCCGGCACGAGATCGTGTCGGTCGAGCGGGGCCCGGGACCGGCCTCCGTCGCGCTGCACGTGCGCACGTACGACCCGGGTCTGCGGCTGCCTGTCGGCCCGCAGGTCGCCTCGCTGCTCATCTCCCCCGGCCGCAAGCGCCTGACGGTGCGGTTCCGGCTCGATCCGGTGCGGCCTGGCGTCTTCGAGGGCCGGGTCCTGCTCGACCTCGCGTCGGCCCCGCTGCCGGCGCAGGGCTTCGACGGGGTCCGGCACCCGCTGCTCCAGCTCCAGGCCCCGGGCGGCCTGCGCAACACGGGACTCCTGCTGGCCCCGCTCGACTTCCCCGCGTTCACCGCGGAAGTCGCCCACCACCGGGTGACGGTGGAGCCGGAGGGCCGGGGGTCCGGGCGGTTGCAGGTGCGGTGGGAGTCGGTCGGGCTGACCGCGAGCGTGGTGGGGCCGGTGGCACGGCGGGTCGGGCGCAGCCCGTGGGGCCGCAAGGTCCGTCAGGCGGTACGGCTGGTGCGGTGAGGGGGCGCGGGGGACTGCGCGCTCAGCCCGCACGGACCCGCACTCGCCGTGGGGCAGGACGTGGCAGACGCGTCTGCGCGCCGGTGGAGGGCTGAGCGCGCAGTTCCCCGCGCCCCTTCAGGTCACCCGACCCGGTACAGCACCTGCCCCCGCGGTCCCACCGCGACCCGCTCCAGGGGCAGGCCCCCGTCCCCCGGGTACGCCACGACCCACTTCACCCCGTACCGCCGCAGCACCGCGATCCGCTCGGCCCGCGACGACCCCGCCGCGAAGTACGTCCGCACCGCCGCGTCCCGCGCCCCCTCGTCCCCCAGGAAGAGGTCCGGGTAGCCGGGCGCCACCGTGTACGGCCCGTACGCCGGGATCTGCCGGGCCGGGAACGTCTTGGCCAGCACCACGTCCCCGTACTTCACCCACGGCGTGATCCACCGGTAACCGGGCCACGGCTCCCGGTAGTGGGCGGCGGCGGGCGGCGGCAGGACCGACCGCGGCAGCACGTACCCGAGCGTCCCCGACTGCGTCCACGCCCCCACCACCAGCGCCACGGCGACGACCCAGCCGAACGCGGCCCGCACCGCGGAGCGCGGCGCGCAGAACACTTCGAGGCCCGCCGCGACCTGCGCCGGAATCAGCACGGCGGGCAGCACCCGCCCCCACGACCAGTGCCCGCTCACCCCGCCCGCCGCGAACACCACGCACCCGAACAGGCAGAACAGCACCAGCGGGTCCCGCCGGTCGCGCCGCCACCGCAGCGCGAGCGCGGCCCCGCCCACGAGCCCGGCCAGCCAGAACCGGCCGAGGAGGTCCCGGTACAGCGAGCGGTGGATGCCCTCCAGACCGCCGACGCCGAACAGGGCGAAGAACCGGTAGTACGGCCAGCAGACCAGCAGCAGCACGCCCACCGCGAGCCCGGCCGCGAGCCGCAGCCAGGTCGCGCGGGCCGGCCACGGCCGCGCCCCGAGCACCATCGCGAGGGCGCCGAGCGAGGCGACGACCCCGGTGAACTGGTGGCTGAGCAGGATCACCGCCCACAGCACACCGGCGCCGACCAAGTGCCCCCAGCCCTCGGCCCGGCGCAGCAGCGACCACAGCCAGAAGGCGGCGCCGAGCGCGAACGTACTGGGGTAGGAGACGGTCAGCGCAAGGGAGTTGAGGCCGAGGAAACCGCTCCAGTTGAACAGCAGCGTCCCCCACAGCAGGACGAGGCAGAGCAGCACGACCGAGACGACGGTGGCGTGCCGCCACCGGTCCGCCGCCCGGTCGAGGAACGTGCCGACGAACGCCCACACGCCCGTCACCAGCACGCCGAGCGACACCAGCGCCGCGATCCGCAGCACCACGAACACCCCGAACCCGGTCACCTTCGCGACGGAGCCGAGCAGCAGGGTCCAGGGCGTGTAGTACGGGCTGGGGGCGTCGGCGGCGACGAGCGGATCGCCCGGGTCGAGCAGATCGTGCCGCAGCCGCTCGATGGTGGCGGCGTGCATGCCGAGGTCCCCGGCCCACGGCAGGCGCACGACGACGCCCACCAGCAGGACGAGGACCAGGACCGCGGCGGACCGGGCCGCCGCGCCAGGGCCTGTCCTAGCGGTGCCGCGCATGGTGCTGATGCTGGAACACCCACGTCCGGTAGACGAGGAAGCGGAACGCGGAGGCCAGCAGGATCGACAGGGCCTTGGCCGCGTTCGAGGCGAGCGGGCCGGTCATTCCGGCGCCGTGGTAGCCCGCGTAGAACAGCACGCTCTCCATCAGCACGCCGAGGCCGCTGAAGACGAAGAACAGCAGGATCTGGCGGCGGGTGCGGGCGGCGCGGTCGCGGTAGGCGAAGAAGCGGAAGCCCAGGTAGTTGGTGCCCATGGCGACGCAGCTCGCGAGGACGGTCGCCGCCATCGGGCCCGAACCCAGGCCGTGCAGAAGGAGGTTGAAGACGAGCAGGTTGACGAGGACGCCACTGCCGCCGACCACGCAGAACTTGACGAGCTCGTAGGAGAGCCGGCGCAGCCGGACCACGAGCGCGGGGCGCGGCGGCGCGTACGCCGTCGCGGTCACCGGCGCGACCTCGCGCGCAGCTTCCACGGCATGGCGACCGACTCCAGCTGCACCATCAGGTTCATCTTCGACTCGCCGACGGTGCGGTCCTCGAAGTGGATCGGCACCTCCATGGTTCCGTAACCGCGGCGCACGGCGCGGTACTTCATCTCGACCTGGAAGCTGTACCCGGCGCTGTCGACGGAGGCCAGGTCGATGGCGCGCAGCGCGTCCTCGCGCCACAGGTTGAAGCCGCCGGTGATGTCGCGGACGCGGGTGCCGAGGATGGTGCCCGCGTAGGCGTTGGCCCAGCGGGAGAGCAGCCTTCGGTGGGCGCCCCACGCGTCGGACAGGGTGCCGCCCTCGACGTAGCGGCTGCCGATGGTGACGCCCGCGCCCGTCGAGAGGGCGACGCCCAGCATCTCGGGGACCCGGGCGACCGGGTGGCTGCCGTCGGCGTCCATCTGCAGCACGTAGCGGGCGCCGTCCGTGACGGCCCGCGTCATGCCCGCCGCGTACGCGCGGCCGAGCCCCTCCTTGCCCGCCCGGTGCAGCACGGCCATCCGCTCGCCGCCGAAGCGGCGCACGTACTCCTCGGCGATGTCGCCGGTGCCGTCGGGGCTGGAGTCGTCGACGACGAGCAGCCGGAGTCCTGGCAGGGGCAGCGCCATGAGCGCCTCCGCCATGCCCGGCAGGTTGCCCGCCTCGTTGTACGTCGGCATGACGACGGTGAGCGGGGTCGCGGCCCAGTCGTCCGGCAGTGCGACCGCGCGGCTCGTCGGCTTCGTGTCCGGCTTCGCATCCGGCTTCGACGGCATCGACTCTCCCTGATCTGTCAGACAATCGGGTCCACTTTAGACGGAATGCCCGATTTCGAGGCATAGGGCGCTCGGCGGAGGCGTGGCACGCCGTGGTCCATCTGGGCAGACGGCAGGAGGACGGTCCGGGTTGCCTGACAGCACGAGGGTGCCCCGGGCCGTGCGGCCCGGGGCACCCTCGTGCTCAGTGCTGTCGCGTTACGAGTGCGCGCGCAGCAGCGTGCGCATCGTCCGCATGGCCACCGACAGGTTCGCCAGGTCGAAGGCGTCAGAGCCCTGGATCTCCTCCAGCGTCGTGCGCGCGCGGCCCAGGATCGGCGCGTTGTTCTCCTCCCACGCCTTGAACCGCTGCTCCGGCGACGACGTCCCGTTGCCCGCCGCCAGCACGTCGGCGGTGAGCGCGGCGTGCGCCGCGTACAGGTCCTCGCGGATCGACGCACGCGCCATCGACTGCCAGCGGTCGGCCCGCGGGAGCTCGATGATGCGGTCCATCAGCTGCGTGATGGAGAGCCGGTCGGCGAGGTCGTAGTAGACCTCGGCGACGGCCAGCGCGTCCTTGCCCATCCGGTCGCCGATCTGCACGATGTCCAGCGTCGGGAACGCCGACGAGAACCCGGCGACCCGCTCGGCCAGCTCCTCCGGCACCCCGGCCCCGGTCAGCTCGTCCAGGATCGACTGGTACCACTCGGCGTCCGCGCCGCGCAGCATCTTCGGCATGGCGGCCCAGACCTCGGTGACGCCCGCCTTGAAGAAGTCGATCGTCTCGGCCAGCTGGAGCGGCTGCGGCCGGTTGTTGAGCAGCCAGCGCGTGCCGCGCTCGACCAGACGCCGCGAGTGCAGCCGGATCCGGGTCTGGACGTCGGCGGCCACGACGTTGTCGAGCGCCTCGACGGCATCCCACACCTCGCTGAGGCCGAAGATCTCGCGCGCGGCGAGCTGCGCCCGCACGATCTCCTCCAGCGACGCGCCGGTCTCCTCGCGGAGGCGGTGCAGGAAGGTCGAACCGCCCGTGTTCACCGTGTCGTTGACGAGCACCGTCGTGATGATCTCGCGGCGCAGCGCGTGCGCGTCGATCGCGTCGAGGTACTTGTCGCGCAGCGCCTGCGGGAAGTAGGCGTGCAGCAGCCGGCGCAGGTACGGGTCATCCGGCAGCGACGTCGTGATCAGCTCGTCGGCGGCCGTGATCTTCGTGTACGCGAGGAGGACGGCCAGCTCCGGCTGGCTCAGGCCCCGCCCGGTGTTGAGGAGCTCCTTGATCTGCCGGTCGTTCGGCAGGAACTCCAGGGACCGGTCGAGGTGTCCCTGCTTGCCCAGGCGGCGCATGAACCGCTGGTGGGCGTGGAGCAGGGACGCGGACTGCGCCTCGGCGTTGCCGAGGGCGGTGTTCTGCGCGTAGTTGTTGCGCAGCACCAGGTGCCCGACCTCGTCGGTCATCGCGGCGAGCAGCTTGTTGCGCTGCTTGACGGTCATGTCCCCTTCGGAGACCAGGCCGTTGAGCAGGATCTTGATGTTGACCTCGACGTCGGACGTGTTCACGCCCGCGCTGTTGTCGATGGCGTCCGTGTTGACCTTGCCGCCGGTGCGGGCGAACTCGATGCGGCCCAGCTGGGTCGCGCCGAGGTTGCCGCCCTCGCCGATGACCTTGGCGCGGACGTCCTGGCCGTCGACGCGGATGGCGTCGTTGGCCTTGTCGCCGACGTCCGCGTTCGACTCGGCGGACGACTTCACGTACGTGCCGATGCCGCCGTTCCACAGCAGGTCGACCGGGGCCTGGAGGATGGCCTTCATCAGTTCGGCCGGGGTCATCTTGGCCTGGCCGGACTCGATGCCGAGGGCCTCGCGGATGTGGGCGTTGAGCTGGATCGCCTTGGCGGAGCGCGGGAAGACGCCGCCGCCCGCCGAGATCAGCTCCTTGTTGTACTCGGCCCAGCTGGAGCGCGGCAGCTCGAACATGCGGCGGCGCTCGGCGTACGAGGTCTCCGCGTTCGGCTTCGGGTCGATGAAGATGTGCCGGTGGTCGAAGGCGGCGACCAGGCGGATGTGCTCGCTCAGCAGCATGCCGTTGCCGAACACGTCACCGCTCATGTCGCCGACGCCGACGACCGTGAAGTCCTCGGACTGCGTGTCGACGCCCAGCTCGCGGAAGTGCCGCTTGACGGACTCCCAGGCGCCGCGCGCGGTGATGCCCATGCCCTTGTGGTCGTAGCCGGCCGAGCCGCCGGACGCGAAGGCGTCCCCGAGCCAGAAGTTGTACGACTCGGCGACCCCGTTGGCGATGTCGGAGAAGGACGCCGTGCCCTTGTCGGCCGCGACCACGAGGTACGTGTCGTCCTCGTCGTGCCGCACGACGTCGGCGGGCGGCACGACCTCACCGGCGACGAGGTTGTCGGTGATGTCGAGCAGCGCCGAGATGAAGGTCTTGTACGAGGCGACGCCCTCGGCCATCCAGGCGTCCCGGTCCACCGACGGGTCGGGCAGCTGCTTGGCGACGAAGCCGCCCTTCGCGCCCACCGGCACGATGACGGTGTTCTTCACCATCTGCGCCTTCACCAGACCGAGGATCTCGGTACGGAAGTCCTCGCGCCGGTCGGACCAGCGCAGACCGCCGCGGGCCACCTTGCCGAAGCGCAGGTGGACGCCCTCGACGCGCGGCGAGTACACCCAGATCTCGTAGGCGGGCCGCGGCTCGGGCAGGTCGGGGATGGCCTGCGGGTCGAGCTTCATGGAGACGTAGGTGTGCGGCTTGCCGCCCCCGGCCTCCTGGAAGAAGTTCGTGCGCAGCGTCGCCTTGATGACGGTGAGGAAGGACCGCAGGATCCGGTCCTCGTCGAGCGAGGCGACCTGGTCGAGCGCCCCGTCGAGCTCTTCGAGCAGCCCGTCGGTCAGCTCGGTGCCGGCGCGCTGCCGGTCCGGGGACATCCGCGCCTCGAACAGCGACACCAGCAGACGCGTGGTGTGCACGTTCGTCCGGAGGGTGTCCTCCATGTAGTCCTGGCTGAACGTGGAACCGGCCTGGCGCAGGTACTTGGCGTACGCGCGCAGCACCATCGCCTGCCGCCAGTTCAGCCCGGCGCCCAGCACGAGGGCGTTGAAGCCGTCGTTCTCGGCGAGGCCGGTCCAGGTCGCGGCGAACGCCTCCTGGAACCGCTCGCGGCCGTCGGCGCCCAGCTCGTCACCGCTGCCGTTCGCCGGCTTCGGCATGCGCAGGCCGAAGTCGTAGATCCACGCGGTCGTCCGGTCCGCGCAGCGCAGCTCGTAGGGGCGCTCGTCGGTGACCTCGACGCCGAGCCGCTGCAGCACCGGCAGGACGGCGGACAGGGAGACCGGCGCACCGGTCCGGTAGATCTTGAAGCGGCGCTCGCCGGGGGCCGCGCCCACCGGCTCGTACAGGGACAGCGCGAAGTCCTTGGCGCCGTGGGTGAGCTGCTCCAGGTGGACCAGGTCGGCGACGGCGGCCCGCGGCGAGTGGTCCGCCTTGTAGCCCTCGGGGAACGCCTGGCCGTAGCGGCGCAGCAGCTCGGCGGCGCGCTCCTCGCCGCACTCGGCGTTCAGCGCCTCGCCGAAGCCGTCGGCCCAGGAGCGGGCGGCCTCGACGAGCCGGGCCTCGATGCGGTCCTTGTCGGCGTCGGACAGCTGCGGCAGCTCGGTGCCCGGCGGGACCCGGACGACGAAGTGCAGCCGGGACAGGATCGACTCGGTGTTCCAGGCGGTGAAGTCGACGCTGGTGCCGCCGAGCTCCTCCTTCAGGATGTCGATGATCCGCAGCCGGACGCCCGTCGTGTAGCGGTCGCGCGGCAGGTAGACGAGGGCCGAGTAGTAGCGGCCGTACTCGTCCTTGCGCAGGTAGAGCCGCAGCCGGCGGCGCTCCTGGAGGTACAGGACGGAGGTGACGATGGAACGCAGCTCGTCGGCGGGCGTCTGGAAGAGCTCGTCGCGCGGGTACGTCTCCAGGATCTGCAGCAGGTCGCGGCCGTCGTGGCTGTTGGGCGAGAAGCCCGCGCCCTTGAGGACCTCGGCGACCTTGCGGCGGATGACGGGGACGCGGCGCACGCTCTCCGTGTACGCGGCGGACGAGAAGAGGCCCAGGAAGCGCCGCTCGCCGATCACGTTGCCCTCGGCGTCGAACTTCTTCACGCCGACGTAGTCGAGGTAGCTGGGGCGGTGCACGGTGGCGCGGCTGTTGGCCTTCGTCAGGACGAGCAGCCGGTGCTCGCGGGCCTTGGCGCGGGCGTCGGCGGGCAACCGGTTGAAGGACGGCGAGACCGGGTGGTGCTCGTCGGCCTCGTGGTGCGGGTCGGAGCGCAGGATGCCGAGTCCGGTACCGGGCACCGCGGCGAGCGAGTCGTCGTCGGTGAGCGTGTACTCGCGGAAGCCGAGGAACGTGAAGTGGTCGGCGGACAGCCAGCGCAGCAGCTCGCGGGCCTCCTCGACCTCCTGGTCGCGCAGGTCGTCGGCGGTCGGCTCGCTGGGCAGCTCGTCCGCGATGCGCAGCGCGGAGTCGCGCATCTTCTCCCAGTCCTCGACGCACTCGCGCACGTCGGACAGGACGCGCAGCAGGTCGGAGGTGATCTGCTTGAGGTCGGCGCGGTCGGTCTCGCGGTCCGTCTCGACGTGGATCCACGACTCGGTGACCACGTCGTGGGCGTCGGTGGACGCGCCCGCGGGGAGCACCTCCAGGAGCTTGCCCGCGACGTCGCGGCGGACGAGGACCTGCGGGTGGATGACGACGTGGATGCCGCGCCCCTGCCGGGACAGCTCGTTCGTGACGGAGTCCACGAGGAACGGCATGTCGTCGGTGACGACCTCGACGACGGAGTGGCTGCAGGTCCAGCCGTTCTCCTCGACGGTCGGCGTGTGGACCCTGACGTTCGCGGTGCCCTGCGGACGGTTCTCGGCGAGTCGGTAGTGCGAGTACGCCGCTCCGAAGACGTCGACCGGGTCGCGGTCGCTCAGGTCCTCCGGTGCAGTGTGCAGGTAGTAGCGCTGGAGGAACGCGAGCACGGTGTCCCGGTCGGGAGTGCCCTCGTCCGTCGCCCCAGTCGGTAGGTGCCCCCCTACCGGGCTGTTCTCAGCTACCCGGGCGGCCCGTGCGAGCAGCTCGGCCTTGGCTTCGTCCAGCTTGGTCTGCATTGTCCTCTGGCTCCTGTCGCGCGCCGTTGCGTGACGTAGAAAAAAGTGGTTCGACGTAACGCCTCGACGCGGGGTGTCCGGTCTGCGACGACGTTATGCCGGGATGGGAGAAGAGCGGACGGGAATGCGCCATTTTCAACGTACTGGCCATCCGCCGGAAACGATCAGCGTCTGAGCGCCGGGCACGTCCGCTGTGGCGGTCCGTGGGCTCCCGGCGCGGGCAGGGGGCGACGATGCCCCCGCGAGATATCGCGCTGATCACGGGTCAAGGCTATCGCTCTCCGCCCGGGAGGCGTCATGAGCCGTATGTGTACAAAACTGGGGGTCGAACTTTGACACTCTGCACAGAACCGCGCCCTCTTGTCAGGACCCCGGCGCGGCGGCAGGTTGGGCGCAGGCCCATCAGCGAGGGGAGCGTGCGACCCATGGCACCCAAGATCCTGATCGTGACCGGCGACGCGGCGGAGTCCCTGGAGGTGCTCTACCCCTACCAGCGGCTGCGCGAGGAGGGCTACGAGGTCGACATCGCGGCCCCCACCCGCAAGAAGCTCCGCTTCGTGGTCCATGACTTCGAGCCCGGCTTCGACACGTACACGGAGAAGCCCGGCTACACCTGGCCGGCCGACCTGGCCTTCGCGGAAGTCGATCCGGGCCAGTACGCCGCTCTGGTGATCCCGGGCGGCCGGGCGCCCGAGTACCTGCGCGGCGACGGCGAGCTCCGCAAGATCGTCAAGGCCTTCTTCGACACCGACAAGCCCATCGCGCAGATCTGTCACGGGCCGCTCCTGACGGCGTCCGTGGACGGGCTGCGGGGCCGGCGCGTGACGGCGTACCCGGCGCTCGAACCCGACATGCAGGCGGCCGGTGCCACGTTCCAGGACGCGGAGGCGGTGGTCGACGGCACGCTGGTCTCGTCCCGGGCCTGGCCGGACCACTCGGCGTGGATGCGGGAGTTCCTCACGGTGCTGCGGGCGAAGGCGCCGGTCTCCTGAACAGCCCGCGGGGTCCGGGCGGGCTGTTGTGTGGAGCGGCGGTGGCTGCCCCGCCGACGAGGGCAGCCACCCGAGTGCCGTCCTCCGGGCGCCACGACGGAGGGCCGTTGCCACGACAGCCGTGGGGAGTTGACCATTACTGCCCGACGCTCCGCCGCACCGCTTCCTCCCGGAGGAGCACGACACACGGACAGCTTCCCGGCGGGCCGATGCCCGTGACATCGGTATTCCGGGAGACCGGTATACGCATTGGAACGGCGGCGTGACGGCTCCGTATACCTAGGACCTGTCAGTCACCGGTGGGGACGGTGGGCACGGCCACTCCGGCCACGGCCCGCACCTCGGTCCGCGAGCCCACCCCCAGCTTCGCCAGGATGTGCTCCACGTGGGCGTCGGCGGTCCGCTTCGAGATGACCAGCCGCTCCGCGATCTCCCGGTTGGACAGCCCCTGCGCGACCAGCGCGGCGACCTCGCGCTCCCGCCGGGTCAGCGCGTCGACCCCGCCCGCCCGGGCCGGCGGCACCGCCGCTCCCGGCTTGTCGGCCCCGCGCCGCACCGCGTCCAGCACCTGCTCACCGGAGAGCCGCGCCCCCACCTCGGTCCACCGCGTGAACTGCTCGTCGCCCAGCGCCACCCGGACGGCCTTGCGCACGGCCTCCTGCTCCTCGAAGAGCGACGGCAGCATCCCGACGGGGTCGCCCGCCCCCAGCCGCCGCGCGTGCTCCGCGTACCCGAGCAGCCACGCCGCCCGGACGAACCGCTTCTCGTGCGCAGCGGCCCAGCCGAGCCCCAGGCAGCACAGCGCCCCCACCAGCACCTCGTCCACCTCGGCGGCGGCGTCGAGCGCCCGGCACAGCGACCCGACGGCCTCCGCGCGCCGCCCGGCGAGCCACAGGATCACGCCCTGCACCATGAGCGTGGACCCGAGCAGCTGGCGCTCGCCGGTCCCCTCCAGGAACGAGAGCCCGGTCCCGCACAGCTCCAGCGCGCCGTCGGTGTCCCCGAGGACGGCCCGCAGCATCGCGGCCTCGTAGTGGACGACTCCTATGCCGAGCCCGTCGCCCCGCGCGAGGATCCGCTGCCGCGCGTCCTCCAGGGCCACCAGCCCCTCGGGTTCGCCGCACAGTGCGGTGAGCCCGCCGAGATAGGCGTCGCAGAACAGCTCCACCCGGTCGTTGCGGGACTCGCGCGCCACCTCGACGGCCCGGTGGAACAGTTCGAGCGCGCCCGGCAGGTCCCCGGTCCACACGGCGCTCAGCGCGATCATGAACCGGCCCCAGGCCTGCTCCTCGCCCACCTCGCCGAGGAGCGCGAGGCCCTTCTCGATCCAGTAGCGCCCCTCGGACATCGCCCCGGTCGCACGCCAGTAGGGCCCGAGCTGCGCCGCCAGCCACAGGCCCTGCGCCGCCGACTCCTCGGTCCGGTAGGCGTGCTCCAGCGCGGCCCGCAGATCGGCGGTCTCGGCGCGCAGCACCCGGTAGTGCGCGGGCTGCGCGGGGGTGAGGAACTCGTCCCAGTAGCGCTGCCCGAGGTCCCGGTAGTACGCGAAGTGCCGCGCCCGCACGGCGGCCGCCTGCCCCGACTCCTCCAGCCACTCGGCACCGTACTCGCGGATGGTGTCGAGCAGCCGGTACCTGCTGCCGTCCTCGCCGATCCGCTGGACGACGGACTTGTCGACGAGCCCGATCAGCCGCTCCAGGACCTCGCCGCTGCCCAACTCGCCGCCCGCACAGACGACTTCGGCGGCCGACAGCTCGAAGGATCCGGCGAAGACGGAGAGCCGCGCCCACAGCAGCCGCTCCTGCGGGGTGCACAGTTCGTGCGACCAGCCGATGGCCGTGCGCAGCGTCTGGTGCCGGGTGAGGGAGGTCCGCCGCCCGCCGGTGAGCACCTCGAAGCGGTGCCCGAGCCGCTCCACGAGCTGGGCCAGCGGCACCGCCCGCAGCCGCACCGCCGCCAGTTCGAGCGCGAGCGGGATGCCGTCCAACCGATTGGCGAGGGCGGCGAGTTGCTCGCGGTTGTCGTCGGTGACGGTGAAGCCCGGCACGACGGCGGCGGCGCGCTGCACGAACAGTTCGAGGGCGTCGTCGGGGCCGAGCGGCGCGATGGCGCAGCAGTGCTCGCCGGGCACGTCGAGCGGCTGCCTGCTGGTGGCGAGCACGCTGACGCCCGCGGCCTCCCGCAGCAGCACGTCGGTCAGCATCGCGCACGCGTCGACGAGGTGCTCGCACGTGTCGAGGACGATGAGCTGCCGCCGCCCCTGCAGATGCGCGACGACCGCGTCCAGCGGCTCCATGCCCGCCTGCTCCGGCAGTTGGAGCACGGCGGCGAGGGTCGCGGGGATCAGCTCCGGGTCGCGCAGGGCGCTCAGCTCGACGAGCCACACCCCGTCCGGGAACCGCTCGGCGAGCCCCGCCGCGGCCCGCATCGCCGTGCGGCTCTTGCCCACCCCGCCGGGCCCCACCAGCGTCACGAGCCGGGCCCGGTCGAACGCGCCCCGCACCTGTGCGAGCTCCGCCGACCTGCCGACGAACGTGGTGACCTCTACGGGCAGTTGACCGCCCCGTCGCTGACCGAACCCGAAACCCATGGCCTCTGTCTCCCCGTCACGCCGTGCCGCACCACCGATCCCACCACCACAGCGTACGCAGCTACACGCGGAGCGTGAACGGGACCGGTGAAGGGGACACGCGAACGGGGGGTGCCCCGCCGGGAGTTCACCCCGCGGCGATCTCCTCGGCGACCCGGACCGCGTCGGCCAGCGAGTCCACCACGGGCACGCCCACCCCTTCGAGGCTCGACCTGCCGTGCGAGCCGCCGGTGTAGAGCACGGCCCGCGCTCCGGCGTGCAGCGCGGCGATCGCGTCGTCGGCGGCGTCGCCGATCACCACGGTCCGTCCCGGCGCCACACCGTCGAGCGTCCCCAGGTGCCGCACCATGTGCTCGGCCTTGCTGCCGCCGGACGGCCCGGTGCGCCCGTCGACGCGCACGAACCGCTCCGCGATCCCGAACCGCCGTACCAGCGGCACCAGTTCCTCGTGCCCGTACATGCTGAGGATGGACTGGCTGCGGCCGGCGGCCTGCCAGCCGGCGAGCAGCAGCTCGACGCCCTCCGCGAGCCCGCAGTCGGGCGCGTGCCGCGTGTAGTGCCGGTGGAACGTCTCGTCCATGAGCAGCCACTCGGTCTCGGTGGGCAGGCGTCCCATCAGGCGCTCGTAGAACTTGGGGACGGGCACGCAGTACAGCGCGCGGTACTTCTCCAGCGTGATCGGCGCGAGTCCGAGCTCCGCGAAGGCGGCGTTGGTGGCGCTGATGACGGCGTGGGTGTCGTGGAAGAGGGTCCCGTTCCAGTCCCAGACGATGTGCGCGTCGGCTATGTGCTTCCCCATACGTAGAAAGTACCCCGCGCACCGGGCGGCCCCGCGGGGCCTCCGGGTCAGTCGCCGAGGCCCACCAGGTTCGGGATCTCCTGGGTCGCGAACCAGAGCAGCTCGTGGTCCTCGGCCCCGTCGACGACGAACTGCGCGTCGTCGTCACCGTGGTCGGCCGCGCCCAGCGCGTCGGCGGCGGCCACGACGTCGGCCTGCGCGTCCTCGCCGTCCACGTGCACGGCGGCGGCCTTGGCCAGCGGGACGACCTCGCGCAGGGAGACCTCGCCGAGCGCGGTCGGGTCGAGCCCGCGGTCCGGGTCGGCGACGGCCGCGCGGTCCGCGACGTCCACGGCCACGACGACCCGCCGGCGCTCCGCGTCGGGCTCACCGGCGAGCAGCCGCAGCGAGGCCAGGGCGGCCCGGTTGAGGGCGGCGTACTCCAGCTCCTCGATGTCGTCGGAGAGGTACCACTCGCGCAGCGCGGGCGTCACGGCGAAGGCGGTGAGCGGCGCGGGCCCCAGCTCGCCCGCCTTGTACGCCTCCGCGAGTCGAGGCAGGGAGAGAGGTACGTAGACACGCATGCCGGTCCGCTTTCGTAGGAGCCCGTGACGACCTTCAGGATACGTGCGGGAGTCCCCCTTCGGGCTGCCGCCCGGGTCCCCCGCACGTCAGCCCGGGTCCGCCCGGTCACCCGGCCCCGCCCCGCGGTTGCCGCCCGCGGCGCCCGCCGGCCATCCGGATAGGTGAACCGTCCCGCGCCCGCGGTCGGCCGACCCGTCCCCTTGCCGCCCCTGCCCGGCCCCCCGTACAAGATCTCCATCAGAAGTTACCGACCGGTACCCCGGAGGCGGCGTGCAGAAGGTGATGAACAGGCAGGGTCCCCGACGGACGACACGGCCGCCCACGCGCCGGGACTCCCGCCGCCCGGTCCGGGCCGCTCCCCAGCCCCCGCCGCACCCCACCGAACTCTTCACCGACCGGCTCCTGCTGGTCCTGACCGGCCACCGGCCACTGCACTGGTTCGCCCGCCACACCACCGGCCACGCCTTCGACGACCTGCTGTGGCTCCTCGACCACCGCCCACTGCCCCGCACGGGCCCCCGCCCCACGGTCCACGACGTCGGCCACTTCGTCGCGGGCCCCGCCGCCTACGAGGTCTTCGCCCGCATCGCGGTGGGCCCCCGCCTGCACGCCCTGGCCTTCCGCCTGGCCCGCACGGCGGACCACCGCTGGCGCTGCACAGCGGTCGAACTGGACACGCGCCCGCCTCGTGAGACGTACGAGTAGGGGCCCCGGACAGCGCGGAAGGGGCCGGACACCCCGTGCCCGGCCCCTTCCCCTGCTGCTTCCCGCAGCGACTCCTACAACGGCGTCACTTCTTGCGACGACGCCCCTTCTGCTGCTTGCGGCGCTCGGCGCGGGTCAGGCCGTCGGCCTCCGACCGCGTGGGTCCGCCCTCGGTCACGAAGTCGCCCTCGTCGACACCGCCCTCGGCGTTCGGCGCCTGGAAGTGCAGGCGGTCCGGCCGCTGCGGGGCGTCGAGGCCCTTGGCCCGGATCTCCGGACGCGAGCCGGCCTGCGCCGGGACCGTGTCCTCCTTGTCGAGGGACGTGGGCGCCGCGTCCTCCACCGGGACCTCCTCGACCTGCTGCTCGACCTGGACCTCCAGGTTGAACAGGTAGCCGACGGACTCCTCCTTGATGCCCTCCATCATGGCGGTGAACATGTCGAAGCCCTCGCGCTGGTACTCGACCAGCGGGTCCTTCTGCGCCATGGCGCGCAGGCCGATGCCCTCCTGGAGGTAGTCCATCTCGTAGAGGTGCTCGCGCCACTTGCGGTCGAGCACGGAGAGGACCACCCGGCGCTCCAGCTCACGCATGATCTCGGAGCCGAGCTGCTCCTCGCGCGACTCGTACTGCGCGTGGATGTCGTCCTTGACGGCCTCGCCGATGAACTCGGCGGTCAGACCGGCGCGGTCACCGGCCTCGTCCTCCAGCTCCTCCACCGTCACCTTGATCGGGTAGAGCTGCTTGAAGGCGCCCCACAGCCGGTCGAGGTCCCACTCCTCGGCGAAGCCCTCCGCCGTCTCGGCGCCGATGTAGGCGTCGATGGTGTCGTCCATGAAGTGCTGCACCTGCTCGTGCAGGTCCTCGCCCTCCAGGACGCGGCGGCGCTCGCCGTAGATGACCTCGCGCTGGCGGTTGAGCACCTCGTCGTACTTCAGGACGTTCTTGCGCGTCTCGAAGTTCTGCTGCTCGACCTGCGACTGGGCGGAGGCGATGGCGCGGGTGACCATCTTGTTCTCGATCGGGACGTCGTCCGGCACGTTCGCCATCGACATCACGCGCTCGACCATCTGCGCCTTGAACAGACGCATCAGGTCGTCACCGAGCGACAGGTAGAACCGGGACTCGCCCGGGTCGCCCTGACGGCCGGAGCGACCGCGCAGCTGATTGTCGATGCGCCGCGACTCGTGCCGCTCCGTACCCAGCACGTAGAGCCCGCCGAGGTCCTTGACCTCCTCGAACTCCGCCTTGACGGCCTGCTCGGCCTTCTCCAGGGCGGCGGGCAGCCGGGCCGCCCACTCCTCGACGTGCTCGACGGGGTCGAGGCCCGCCTGGCGCAGCTCGGCCTCGGCGAGGTCGTCCGGGTTGCCGCCGAGCTTGATGTCGGTGCCGCGGCCCGCCATGTTCGTCGCCACGGTGACGGCGCCCTTGCGGCCCGCCTGCGCGACGATCGTGGCCTCGCGGTCGTGCTGCTTCGCGTTCAGCACCTCGTGCTGGACACCGCGCTTGGACAGCTGCTGCGAGAGGTACTCGGACTTCTCGACCGACGTCGTACCGACGAGGATCGGCTGGCCCTTCTCGTGCTTCTCCGCGATGTCGTCGACCACGGCGTCGAACTTGGCGACCTCGGTGCGGTAGATCAGGTCGGCCTGGTCCTTGCGGACCATCGGCTTGTTCGTCGGGATCGGGACGACGCCCAGCTTGTAGATCTGGTGGAACTCGGCGGCCTCGGTCATCGCCGTACCGGTCATGCCGGAGAGCTTGTCGTAGAGGCGGAAGAAGTTCTGCAGGGTGATCGTCGCAAGGGTCTGGTTCTCGTCCTTGATGTCCACCCCTTCCTTCGCCTCGATCGCCTGGTGCATGCCCTCGTTGTAGCGGCGGCCGGCGAGGATACGGCCGGTGTGCTCGTCGACGATCATGACTTCGCCGTCGATGACGACGTAGTCCTTGTCCTTCTTGAAGAGTTCCTTGGCCTTGATGGCGTTGTTCAGGTAACCCACCAGCGGCGTGTTCACCGACTCGTACAGGTTGTCGATGCCCAGCCAGTCCTCGACCTTGGCGACGCCCGGCTCGTGGATGGCGACGGTGCGCTTCTTCTCGTCGACCTCGTAGTCGCCGGTCTCCTCGATGCCCTTCAGCTGGTTGCCCGCCTCGCCCTTCTTGAGGCGGGTGACGAGCTTGGCGAAGTCGCCGTACCACTTGGTGGCCTGGTCGGCGGGGCCGGAGATGATCAGCGGCGTACGGGCCTCGTCGACGAGGATGGAGTCGACCTCGTCGACCACCGCGAAGTTGTGGCCGCGCTGGACGAGCTCGTCCTGGGACCACGCCATGTTGTCGCGGAGGTAGTCGAACCCGAACTCGTTGTTCGTGCCGTACGTGATGTCGCAGTTGTACTGCTCGCGGCGCTGCGCCGGCGTCATGTTCGCCAGGATGCAGCCCACGGTGAGGCCCAGGAACTTGTGGACGCGGCCCATCATCTCGGAGTCGCGCTCGGCCAGGTAGTCGTTCACCGTGATCAGGTGGACGCCCTTGCCGGACAGTGCGTTCAGATACGTCGGCAGCGTGCCGACCAGGGTCTTGCCCTCACCGGTCTTCATCTCCGCGACGTAGCCGAGGTGGAGCGCGGCGCCACCCATGAGCTGCACGTCGTAGGGGCGCTGGCCCAGCACGCGCCGGGCGGCCTCGCGGACGGTGGCGAACGCCTCGGGCAGCAGGTCGTCGAGGGTCTCGCCGTCCTCGAGACGCTGCTTGTACTCGTCGGTGAGCGCGCGCAGCTCGGCGTCGGAGAGACTCTCGAAGTCCTCTTCGATGGAGTTGACCTGGTCCGCGATGCGGTGCAGCTTGCGCAGGATCTTGCCTTCGCCTGCACGCATGATCTTCTGGAGGACGGACACGCGGTTGGTCTCCTTGCCGGTCGGGCCTGGCACGGTCGGTTACTCGGGCGACAGCCTGAGCAACGGCCATCGTATGCGAGGACCCCACCGCGCCGGGAGGTCTGCCATCAGGTCCAACGGACAGGGGCCTCCGAAGGTGCCGGTACCGGGCACGAAAAGTGATGGCGCACCTCCCCTCGTCCGAGCAGAATCGGGCAATGGACCCCGTGACGCTGACCACCGACCGCCTCCGGCTCCGGACGCTCGTACCCGCCGACATCGACGAGGTGTACGCGGCGGCCCAGGACCCCGACATCCAGCGCTGGACCACGATTCCCTCGCCGTACGCGCGCGTGGACGCGGAGTACTTCATCAACCGCGTGGTGGCGGACGGCTGGCGGGGCGACACCGAGTACTCGTTCGCGATGCGCACCGAGGAGGAGGGGCCCATCGTCGGCGCGATCGCGCTGCACCACCCGCGCGGGGGTGCGTGGGAGATCGGCTTCTGGGCGACCAAGGAGCACCGGGGCCACGGCTACATGACGGAGGCGGTCCTCGGCCTGGCCGCCTGGGCGTTCACGGACCTGGCCTGCACGCGCCTGGAGTGGCGGGCCGAGGTGGGCAACGCGGGCTCGCGCACCGTGGCCGAGAAGGCCGGGTTCACGATGGAGGGCGTGATCAGGGCGGGCCTGCCGAACAAGGGCGTCCTGCGGGACTGCTGGATCGCCTCCCTGCTCCCGTCGGACGTGGGCCTGCCGGGCGCACTGCCGTACCTGCCGGCGTCTACGGGGTCGGCGGAGCCGGGGGGTCCGGTGGGATCGGGGGGTCCGGTGGGGTCGGCAGGGCCCACGGCGTCCCCGGGGGCCACGGCGTCCCCGGGGGCCACGGCCTGATCGGCCCGACCGGGTCTTGGGTCTGACTGACCTGACCGACCTGACCGGCCCGACCGGCCGACCGACCCGACCGGCCGACCTGACCGACCAGCCGACCAGCCGACCGACCGGCCTGACCGACCGACCTGACCGACCGACCGGCCTGACCGACCGACCTGACCGACCTGACCGACCGACCGGCCTGACCGCCCCGGCCGGCCCGACTCGACCGACCCGACTCGACCGACCCGACCCGACCGACCCGACTCGACCGACCCGACCGACCCGGTCTTCGGCCCGACCGGATCACCGGTCCGCCGCCCGATTGTCAGTGCCGCCCCTTATCGTTCGGGACCATGACGATCCGGCCGCGTCCCGCTCCCGTAACCGCACTGACCGCAGACGAAGCCCGCCGCATCGCCCTGCGCGCCCAGGGCTTCCTCGGCGCCCCCGACCGCAGGGCGGGCGCCCGCGGGGTCCTGCGCCACCTGGGCGCGGTCCAGCTCGACACGATCTCGGTCCTGGCCCGCTCCCACGAGCTGATCCCGTACGCCCGCCTGGGCGCGATCGGCCGCAAGAAGATCGAGGCGGCGTACTGGAGCGGCGGGCACTCCTTCGAGTACTGGTCGCACGCCGCCTGCGTCCTGCCCGTCGAGGAGTGGCCGCACTTCGCGTTCCGCCGTCGCGCCTACCGCGCCCGCCCGCACTGGTACCACCACCTCCCCGAGGGCGCGTACGACCAGGTGATCAAGCAGTTGCACGCCGAAGGCCCGCTCACCGCCACGGAGTTGGGCGGCGCGAAGAACAAGGGCGAGTGGTGGGACTGGTCGGAGTCGAAGGTCGCCGTCGAGCGCGCCCTGATGTACGGCGAGGTGGTGTGCGTCGAGCGCCGCGGCTGGAAGCGGGTCTACGACCTGGCGGAGCGCGCCATCCCGGCCGAGCTGCGTCACGACGACCTGGCCGACGACGAGTGCGTCCGCCGGCTGGTGCTGCAGGCCGGGCAGGCGCTGGGGGTGGGCACGCGCGCGGACATCGCGGACTACCACCGGCTCAAGAGCGAGCAGTTCGACGCGGTGATCGAGGACACCGGCCTGGTCCCGGTGACGGTCGAGGGCTGGGGCAAGCCGGCCTGGGCCGACCCGGCGGCCCTGGAGTCGGCGCCCCGCGGCCGGCACCGCACCACGCTCCTGTCGCCCTTCGACTCCCTGATCTGGGAGCGGGCGCGCACGGAGCGGATCTTCGGCTTCACGCACCGCCTGGAGGCCTACGTCCCCAAGCCGAAGCGCGTCCACGGCTACTTCGCGATGCCGGTCCTGTCCGGCGGCCGTCTGGTGGGCCGCGTCGACCCGGCGCGCGAAGGCACCACGCTGGTCGCCAAGCAGGTCTCCCTGGACGGCGCGAAGGCCGTCCCCGCGGTGGCCCAGGCCCTTCTGGAGGCCGCGGGCTGGGTGGGCTGCGACAGCGTCCGGGTGGAGCGCATGGACGCCGCGGAGCTCGAGCCGCAGCTGGTCCGCGCGCTCGGCTAGCGGATCTCGAGGATCTTCTCCCGCATCGCGTAGACCACGGCCTCCATCCTGGAGTGCAGCTGAAGCTTCTCCAGGATGTTGCGCACGTGGTTCTTCACGGTGTTCTCGGAAATGAAGAGCTCCTTGGCGATGTCCCGGTTGTTCATCCCGGTCGCGACGAGCTTGAGCACCTCCAGCTCCCGGTCGGTCAGCCGGGGCGCGGGCACGAGCCGGCGCTCGTCCGTGCGCTGGATCATCGACTTGAATTCGGTGAGCAGCTTCGACGCCATGGACGGACTGATCTGCGACTGCCCGTCGGCCACGGCGCGAATGGCCGTGGCCACCTCGTCCGTCGAGATCTCCTTCAGCAGGTAACCGGTCGCGCCCGCCTTGATCGCGTCGTAGAGATCGGCTTCCTCGTCACTGATCGTGAGCATGATGATCTTGGCGCTGGGTGCGACCTCCTTGATGGAGGTGCACGCCTCGATGCCGCCTCTCTTGGGCATCCGTACGTCCATGAGGATGATGTCCGGCAGCAGGTCCGCCGCCTTGTCCACCGCCTCCGCGCCGTCGCCCGCCTCGCCGACGACCTGGATGTCCTCCTCGGCGGCGAGGACGATCTCCAGGCCCCGCCGGAACAGGGCGTGATCATCCACCACAAGGACCCGGATGGGCTCCTTGCGCGGGGAGCCCGCGTCCGGTCCCATGCCGGCGCCGCCGTCGGCAGCGCCGGCGTCCTCGCCCCGCATCGGTCCGAAGCTGTCCGCCATCGTTCCTCCCCCTGAAGGCCGTGGCCCGTCTTCCTGTGCCGGGCCAACCCGAGGCGCCAGCACACCGGTTGACCCGGCTCGGCCATGATTTCATGCCCGGGCGTCCACGCGACGACGGTGCGGTGCACCAGGGGGTCGCACGAAGGTGCCCCCGGGGGCGCACGCGCCTCCAGGGGCACCCGATGAGTGGGTTTTCGGACAGCTTGCCGTCGGCTGCCGTCCGGCAGGCTCAGCCGCCGATGGCGTCGCCCGCGTCGGCGCTCCTCACTTCGGCGACCATGGGGTCCGTGCTGAGGTGGATGACACCGTAGTCGTAGGCGTGGCGTCGGTAGACGACGCTGGGTTCCTTGGTCTCGGAGTCGACGAACAGATAGAAGTCGTGCCCGACCAGCTCCATCTCGTAGAGCGCCTGGTCGAGCGACATGGGGGCTGCGACGTGCGTCTTCTCACGGACGACGATCGGGCCCTCGCCCTGGATCTCCAGCGATCCCACGCGGGTGATCGGCACGCCGTCGGCCTCGGTCTCGTCCCTGGCGACCGTGCCGTCCCCGTTGAGCGTGGCGGCGTCCGGGACACGCTCGGCGACCTCCGCCGCCGAGATCCGCTTCGTACCGCGCCGCGACGACCGCTTGTCGTGCTGCTTGCGCAGACGCGCGTCCAGCTTTTCCGTGGCCAGGTCGAGCGCCGCGTACGGGTCGTTCGCCGAGGCCTCTGCCCGGATCACCGGGCCGCGCGTGCGCAGCGTGATCTCCACGCGGTCGCACCGGTCGGCCTGGCGGGGGTTGGGCTCCTTGGACACCTCGACGTCGAGGCTCATCACCTTGCCGTCGAGCTTCTGGATCTTCTCCAGGTTCAGCTTCTCGGCCACGTGCTTGCGGAACCGCTCCGGTACCTCGGTCTTGCGGCCCTTGACGACGATGTCCACGCAGAACTCCGTTCCCGGATAGCTCCGCTCCAGCGGCGGAGCATCTCCCTCTTGCACCAGACTCCGGCCACTTCCGGAGTCTCGGACTCGGTGACTTCCACCTCCTCCTCCCCCGTGGACAAGATCTCCACCCCACCGTTCCGAGGGATTGCCAAAACATCTGCGCAAACCCATGGCACGGCATTCCGATATGCGAGGTACGCCGACCGTCTTTCCTGCCGAGTTCCTCACAACCGAACATATCTCGCCCGGACGGATGTCGTCACCCTCTACTGACGCGTACCTCCATTCAGGTGAATGGACTCTCTCACTACCTGCAACGACGCAGATTCCCGATCAGTTCCGGTTTATTTCGAAGGAATCCGGAGAAGCGGCAAGCACGGCTGCTCGGACCGTGATCGCGCCTGACATTCCAAGCCCTCTTGTGGCCCGGTCCGGTACTGCCCTACGATCCGCGCCTTCGGTCTCTTCCGTACGCGTCGCGGCGTGTATTGCGCGTGCCGCCTCCGCCAAAGAGGCACCGGTCGTCATGAGGTCGTCGACCAGCACGATCCGGCCAACTTCCGTGAGCAGCCCGGATCCACCGCCCACCACCTCCAGCGCACCCGCCACATTGGCCAGCCGCTGCCGGGCGTCGAGACCCGCCTGATCGGCCACCGCGCGCCGCTGGCGCAGCACCGCGAGCACCCGGGCCGGAACACCCGCACGGCGCAGCGAAGCCGCCGCCGACCAGGCGATCCGGCGCGTCGGATCGTGCCCACGCGCCCGCACGGCCCGCGCCGCCGAGGGCATCGGGACCAGCGCCACGGCCTCCCCTCCGCCCCATCCGGCCGCCGCCAGACCGGTCCGCACGGCCCCGGCCAGCGCCTCGCCGAGCGGCCCCGCGAGCCCCAGGGCGCCACGCTCCTTGTGCGCGAGCAGCACGGCCCGCACCGCGTCCCCGTACGGCGCGGCCGCATGCACGACGGGCAGCCCGACCGGCTCCGGACGCGGCCGCACCCGGCTCGGCCCAGCCCCGCGCACCGCCGCCGCGCACCGTGCGCACAGCGTCGTACGAGACCTGCCGCAGCCTGCGCACTGGGCCGGCAGCACCAGGTCGGAGAGGTCCTGCCACCACCCCCGCATACCCACCACTGTGCCAACACCCGCGCCACCCGGCCACCCCTGTGGACAACGCCCTGTGGACAACTGGCCTCGGCTGACGCAAAACTGCCGCACCGTCAGACGGCGTGCATCCAGGGGCGGGACGGTACCGGTACACGACCGCGCCGCGGGGCCGACACGTGACCGGCGCGCGGCGGCTGGTGCACGGCTAGCGCGCGCGGCTCGTCCACGGCTCGTGCACGGCTGGTGCACGGCTGGCGCGTGACCGGCAGGTGGTCGCAGTGGTGGGCCCGTCGACGGACCGTGGGCGGACCGCGGGCGGCCGTGGGCGGCCCATGGGCGCGAGCTACGCCCGAAACCCACGGCGAACCGGCGCACTACCCCGGATAGACCGGAGCCGTACCCTCCTTGAGCACCGACTGCCAGGCCGCCCCGGCGGGCAACCGCACCACCCCGTCGTCCGAGTGCGCCAGCAGCGGCAGCCCGTCGTTCTCCGACGCCGCGATCTCGCTCACCCGGGTCAGCCCCGGCAACGCCTGCCCGGTCGGCGCCGAGCCGTCGCTCTGCACGTACCGCATCTGCTGCAGCCCGTCGGGCTCCCGGCCGACCACCACGAGCCGGCTGCCGCCCGCCCACGACACGGCCGTGACCTCGTCCATCTCCGGTGCGGCCGGGCGCAGTTGGTCCACGGAGACCTCGATGCCCCCGTCACCGTCGGGATGCCGCTCGACCCGTCCGATCCGCAGCTTCGTCTTGCCCTTCTCCGTCACGAGCAGCGCGATGCGCGCCCCGTCGGCGGACATCTTCACCGCCTCGATCCTCGCCTCGTCGTCGAGCCGGCTGACGCGGACCTCGTGCAGCTGGTCGGCCTGGCCCTGCCCGAACATCAGCAGCCGCTTCTTCGCCGGATCGCGGTCGGCCACCCACAGATCGCCGCGCCCGTCCCAACTGGGCGTCGTCAGGCGGTCCTTCTCGTGGTCCGCACGGCTGCGGACCAGCGCGTCCCCCAGGGAGGCGCTGGTGACCATCGACGCCACGTACAGCGCACGCCCGTCGTTCGAGACCCCCGCCGCACGCTCCTGGTCGCGCGAGACCGCCACCGCGCTCAGCCGCTGGGTCCCCTCACCGAGCGGGCCAGGCACCTGCTCGGGCGCCTTGGTGGAACTGCCCTTGCCGGGCATCCGGACGAGCCGCTCCTTGCCGTCGAGGAAGTACATGTCGTCCATGCGCCCCGACATCCGCGGCGCCACCAGGGCGTCGGCCTGGGGCTCGGTGAGCGCGCACAGCAGTCCGCCGTCGGCACGCTTCAGCTCGACCTCGCCGACGCTCGACGACGACAGGTCCCGCAGGGAGAACAGCATCTGGGCCGCCATCTCCTTGCACCGGCCCTGACTGACCTGGTCAGCCGCCCGGTTCAGCGGCACCGTCAGCTTGTTCGCGTCGTCCGGGGCCAGCGACTTCACGCCGTCCTTCAGCTTCGTACCGGTCGGGAACGCCGTGATGACGACCGGGTTCAGCCACCTCGTCGGCCCGTCGAGCAGCTCCTTGACGGTCTCGGTCAGCGGGTCGGTCCACTGCCGTACGAAGACGGGGTCGGCGACCAGCCTCTTCTGCGGGCTCTCCTCGCTCGCCGGATCCACCGCGTAGTAGTACTTGTTGACGGACTGGTAGATCCGCTGGAAGTCGGACTCGCCGAGGACGACGCCGTCGGGCGGGTTGTCGATCCGCCACTGCTTGCCCTTGGCGGTGTCCACCTGACTGAGGTGGAGGGTCTCGTCGTACGGCTTCTGGTCCGGCTCGTACGCCTGCCGCTGGTCGACCTTGGCGACCTGCTGGCCGGTCAGCGAGAAGGTCTGCCCCTCGTCGCCCGCGTTCGGCCGGCCCGACGCGCCCGGGGTGGGGCCGTCGACGAGCACGACGGTCTGCCGGCCCGGCTTCCAGCTCTTCGCCGCCTTGGGCGTCAAGTATTTGCGAGCCATCGCGTACGACGGGTCGTCGCTGGTCAGCGCCTCCAGGAAGCCGTCGACGATGCTCAGCGGTCCCGCGTTGTCCCGCGGCGGCACGGCGAAGACGCGGACCTGGGAGTCCGGCCGCTGCGACGCCTCGACCGATTCCAGGCCGCCGCTCTCCGGCATCGAGGCGCAGCCGGCGAGCACGATCACACCGCACCCGGCCAGCGCTCCGGCCCGCACTCCACGCCGCCCGTGCGGCGTCCGCTCGTCCTTCACGACCGCCGTCGCTCCCCTCGCCGCGCTCCGAAGTCGTCGTCCGCCCCGTCCGCGCCGCCGCCCGTGGCCGCACCGTCATGCCGCGCCCCGGGGCCGTCGGCGGCCCCGTCCGCGCCCATCGGACCGGTCCCGTCCACCCGCTCTTCCCCGTCGTCCGGCTGCCGCGGCACGCTCGCCGTGTCCCGTCGCGACACCACCCGGGCACCGCTGCCCGGCAACGCCGTCGGATCCGCGGCCACCGCCTGCGCGATGCGCGGGGCGATCGGCGCCTTCGCGGGCACGGGCGGCGCCTGGACCGGCACCGTCGCGAGCTTCCTGCCGTCGGCGCCCGGCAGCCCGGCGTCACCGAGCCCGCGGTTGCGCCGCGAGTCCTCCGGCTCCAGCGGTATCGGCGAACCCCGCAACGCTTCGTCCGCCGTCCTGGGCAGCGTCAGCCGGAACTGCGAACCGCCGCCCGGCTCGCCCCACGCCTGCAGCCAGCCGCCGTGCAGCCGCGCGTCCTCCAGGGCGATGGACAGGCCGAGGCCGGTACCGCCGGTGGTAC
Organism: Streptomyces sp. KL116D; assembly: GCF_030766975.1. NCBI lineage: Bacteria > Bacillati > Actinomycetota > Actinomycetes > Kitasatosporales > Streptomycetaceae > Streptomyces > Streptomyces sp. KL116D. The sequence continues at coordinate 49,644 of NZ_JASERH010000106.1, forward strand.
GCGCGCGTGCCGGGTCGGCCCGCCAGAAGCGGCTGAACACCCGGGTCGCCTCGCCGGGCTTGAGCCCGACGCCGTAGTCGCGCACGGCGACGGCGACCGCGCCACCTGCGGCGGCGAGCCGCACCACGACGTCCTTGCCCTCGCCGTGCTCCACCGCGTTCACCACCAGGTTGCGCAGTACGCGCTCCACCCGGCGGGCGTCCGCCTCGGCGACCACCGGCTGGTCGTCACCGACGATCCGGACGTGCGTGCCCTTGCGCTCGGCGAGCGGCTCGGCGCCGCCGACGACCCGCCGTACGACTTCCCGCAGATCTATCGGCTCGGCCTCCAGCGCTGCCGCACCGGCGTCGAACCGGCTGATCTCCAGCAGGTCCGCGAGCAGCGACTCGAACCGGTCCAGCTGGTCGGCCAGCAGCTCCGCGGAGCGCGCGGTCACCGGATCGAAGTCGACCCGCGCCTCGTGGATGACATCGGCGGCCATCCGCACGGTCGTCAGCGGCGTCCGCAGCTCATGGCTCACGTCCGACACGAACCGGCGCTGCATCCGCGACAGATCCTCCAGCTGCTGGATCTTCAGGTGCAGGTTCTGCGCCATCTTGTTGAAGGCTTCCCCGAGGCGCGCGATGTCGTCCTCGCCGGTCACCTTCATCCGTTCCTGGAGGCGGCCCGCGGAGAGCCGCTCGGCCACCCCGGCCGCCATCCGCACGGGCGTGACGACCTGCCGCACGACGAGCCAGGCGATGGCCCCGAGCAGCACGACCACGAAGAGTCCCGCCGTCGCCAGCGTGCCCTTGACCAGGCCGAGCGACTTCTCCTCCTGCGTGAGCGGGAAGAGGTAGTACAGCTGGTAGGGCTTGCCCTGCGGGTCGGTGAGGCGCTTGCCGACGACGAGGCCGGGCTGCGACTCCTCACCGTCGTCGAAGACGATGCGCGTGTACTCCTGGGACGCGCTGGTCATCCGGTCGACCTGCTGGCGCAGCCCGTCCGGCACGCTGCGGTCCGGCACCACGCCGCCGGAGCCACGCGGCGCCCGCCCGCTGCCGCTGTCGGTGTCGCCGGGGCTCAGCGTCACCACGTAGAAGGCGCCCTTTCCGCCGCTGGACAGCTGGGTGACGAGCTCGCTCATCCAGTTGTTGGCGTTCGACGTCGTGCGGCCGTCGGCTCCCGGCGTGCCGTTGCGCGCGCCGGCCAGCGCGGAGTCCGCCTTGTCCTTGGCCGCGCGGAACCCGCCCTCGGCCTGGCTCTGCGACGCCTTCACCTTGGCGTCGAGCAGTCCGTTGCGCACGGAGCCGATGACGACGATGCCGAGCAGCAGCACCACACCGAGCGACATCAGCAGCGTCGTGACGACGACCTTCAACTGGATGTTGCGCCGCCACAACCGCATGGCGGGCAGCAGCGGGCGCCGCACCCAGCGCGTGAACAGACGCAGCACGGGGCTGCCGTTCATGCCGCCCTGGAGCAGCAGCCCGCCGTCGATGACCCGGCGCAGGCGTGAGCCCTGCCCGGTCGTCGGTCCCACAGGCCGCTCCGGACGAGACCCCGGCTTCCCGGGCGCCGAAGCGGCACTGTCCCGGGACACGTCAGCTCGGTCCGGCCTTGTAACCGACGCCACGGACGGTCACCACGATCTCCGGCCGCTCGGGGTCCTTCTCGACCTTCGAACGCAGCCGCTGCACATGCACATTGACCAGACGGGTGTCCGCCGCATGGCGGTACCCCCAGACCTGCTCGAGGAGCACCTCACGCGTGAACACCTGCCAGGGCTTGCGCGCGAGCGCGACCAGCAGGTCGAACTCCAGCGGCGTCAGCGCGATCGACTGGCCCTCCCGCTTCACCGAGTGACCGGCCACGTCGATGACCAGGTCACCGATGGCCAGCTGCTCGGGCGCGGGCTCCTCCGACCGCCGCAGCCGCGCCCTGATGCGGGCCACGAGCTCCTTCGGCTTGAACGGCTTCACGATGTAGTCGTCGGCCCCGGACTCCAGGCCCACCACCACATCGACGGTGTCGCTCTTCGCCGTGAGCATCACGATCGGCACCCCGGACTCCGCCCTGATCAGGCGGCACACCTCGATGCCGTCCCGGCCGGGCAGCATCAGGTCGAGGAGAACCAGATCGGGCTTGGTCTCACGGAAAGCGGCCAGCGCCTTGTCGCCGTCAGCTACGAACGACGGCTCAAAACCTTCACCACGCAGCACAATGCCGAGCATCTCGGCCAGTGCGGTGTCGTCGTCGACGACAAGGACTCGTCCCTTCATGTGCCACATCATCCCATTAGCTCATCGTTACCTGGCGTGACCTAGCACACAGTTCACCCAGGTCATCTGCTGTCACAGGCGCCACAACGCCCCACTCGGTGACGATCGCCGTCACCAATTCCGGCGGCGTCACGTCGAACGCAGGGTTGTACGCCTGCGTTCCCAGCGGTGCCACCGGGATCCCGCCTCCCGCCTCCACTCCGGCCAGCGGCGCCTGGGGCGCCGTGACCTCCGTCACTTCATGTCCGGCCCGCTGCTCCACCTCGATGGACGCACCGTCGGGAGTCTCAGGATCCACCGTCGTCACCGGTGCCACCACAATGAACGGCACATGGTGATAGCGCGCCAGCACGGCGAGCGGATAGCTCCCCACCTTGTTGGCGACCGAACCGTCGGCCGCGATCCGGTCCGCCCCGATGAGCACGGCATCCACCTCACCTGCCGCGAACAGCGATCCCGCCGCATTGTCCGTGAGCAGTGTGTACGCCATCCCGTTCCGAGCGGCCTCGTACGCGGTCAGGCGCGCACCCTGGAGCAGCGGACGGGTCTCGTCCACCCACAGCCGGCGCAGCCGCCCGGCCCGGTGCGCGGCGAGCGCCACCGCGAACGCCGTGCCCTCACCACCGGAGACCAGGGCCCCGGTGTTGCAGTGCGTCAGGATCCGGTGGGTGCCGCCGGTCAGCAGCTCGTCGAGCAGCCGCAGACCGTTCTCCGCCATCTTGGCGCTGGCCCGCGCGTCCTCCCGGTGCAGCTCCCGCGCCGCGGCGAGCGCCGCCGCCGCGGCCCGCTCCCGGACAGTCTCGGCATCGCCCGCCCCGTTCCCGAACGCGGACCGGTACGCCTTCTGCGCCCGGCGCACGCCGTACGCCAGGTTCACCGCGGTGGGCCGCGCGTCCGCCAGCGCGTCCGCCGCCTCCTGCACGTCGAACCCACGGGCGGCCGCGAGCGCCACCCCGTACGCCCCGGCGATCCCGAGCAGCGGCGCCCCGCGCACGGCCAACGTCCGGATCGCCTGCACCAGAGCCGGTGGGTCCGTGCACACCAGCTCGACTTCCTCGGCCGGCAACCGCGTCTGGTCGAGGAGCACCAGCACGGGCCCCTCCGCCGGTTCCTCCCAACGGATCGCCGGTAGGTCGATGGTCTTGGCCTGAATGTCCTCGCTGAGCTGTATGTCCTCGCTGGATTGCGCGTACTGATCAGCCATCCGCCCAGTCTGCCCCGTGGAGGCCCGACAATTGAAGGTGTCCAGCCCCTACGGGGCCAGGTCACCCTGTGCCCACCCCATGGCACGATGGCAGCCAACCTGCCGCCGCGACCGCGGACGGGCACCTTGAAGGAGCGACGATGAACGACACTCCGGGCTGGGCATCGCCCGGATCTGCCCCCTCCGACGGCCCCGACGGCAAGCGCCAGGACGACCCGGGCCAGAGCGACGACGCCCAGGGCACCGGCCCGCAGGACGCCGCTCCCCAGGACGCCCAGGGCCCCAAGTGGTCCAAGGAGCAGCCGCCGCCCGCCCAGTGGTCCGCGCCCTCCGGCCCGCCCGCCCCCGGCTCCGGCCAGACCCCGCCCCCGCCCCCGCCGCCCGCTCCGGGAGCCGGCTGGGGCAACGGCGCACCCGGCGGCCCGCCCGGCCAGTGGGGCACCCCGCAGGGCGGCCCCGGCGGCCCGGGCGGTCCGGGATACGGCGGAGGCCCTGGTTACGGAGGTCCCGGCTACGGCGGGGGCCCGGGATACGGCGGCCCCGGCTGGGGCGGCTGGCAGGGCAAGCCGATGGCCGCCAAGCCCGGCGTCATCCCGCTGCGCCCGCTCGGCGTCGGCGAGATCCTCGACGGCGCGGTGTCGACGATGCGCACCTACTGGCGCACCGTCCTGGGCATCTCCCTCACGGTCGCCGTGATCACCGAGATCCTGGTCGTGCTCCTCCAGGGCTTCATCCTCAACGACTCCGCGACCACCGACGCCCTCGACGACCCCAACGCCAGCGCGGGCGAGGTCACCCGCGCCATGGGCGGGGTCCTCATCGGCTCCGGCGTCGTCCAGGTGGTGACGCTGCTCGGCACGATCATCGCCACGGCCCTGCTGACGACGGTCACGAGCCGCGCGGTGCTCGGCAAGTCCGTGACCATAGGGGAAGCCTGGCGCGACGCCCGGCCGCAGGTCTTCAGGCTGCTCGGCCTGACGCTGCTGCTGCCGCTGATCGCCGCCGCGATCGTCTTCGTCGGCACCGTCCCCGGCATCCTCGTCGCCGTCTTCGGCTCGAACGACGGAGGCATCGCGCTCGCGGTCCTCGGCGGCGTCGTCGGGTTCGTCGTCGCGGTCTGGCTGATGATCCGCTTCTCGCTGGCCTCGCCCGCGCTGATGCTGGAGAAGCAGACCGTCCGCAAGGCGATGGGCCGCTCCACCAAGCTGGTCCGCGGATCCTGGTGGCGCGTCTTCGGCATCCAGATCCTCGCGTCGATCATCGCCGGCGTCGTCGCGTCGATCATCCTCGTCCCCTTCACCCTCATCGCGGGCGTGGTCAGCGGCGACGGCATGAGCAGCTTCCTCGACACCGGCGGCGACGCCGGCTGGGCCTTCCTGATCGTCAGCGGCATCGGCGCGGTGGTCGGCTCGACCATCACCTTCCCGATCACCGCGGGCGTCACCGTGCTGCTCTACATCGACCAGCGCATCCGCCGCGAGGCCCTCGACCTGGAACTCGCCCGCGCGGCGGGACTGCAGGACTACGGGAACACCTCCGGCGCCACCCCGGGGAGCTGATGCGGTGAGTGCGCCGGGGGGAGTGCGCATGGCCACGGCCTGGCTGACGCGCGCCGACGGGGACGGGCCACCGGTGACGATCCCGCGCGACGCCGCGCGGGAGGCCGCCGAGCGCGAGCTGTCCAAGCCCGCGTACCACGAGAACGACCCGAGCTGGTTCATGCGCGCCCTGAACAAGTTCTGGGAGTGGGTCGACAAGCTGTTCTCCGCGGCGTCCGGTGCCGCCCCCGGCGGCACCATCGGCCTCCTCGTGATCGTGCTCGCGGTCGTCGCCGTGGCCGCCGCTCTCTGGTGGCGCCTCGGCGCGCCGCGCCGCTCCCCCACGTCGACGGCCCCGCTCTTCGACGACCGCCCGCGCAGCGCCGCCGAACACCGCGCGGCCGCCGAGGCACATGCCGCCCAGGGCCACTGGAACCAGGCCGCCCAGGAACGCATGCGCGCCCTGGTCCGCTCCCTGGAGGAACGCGCCCTGCTCGACCCGCGCCCCGGCCGCACCGCGGACGAGGCCGCCACCGAAGCAGCCCGCCCGCTCCCCCAGCACGCCGACGCCCTGCGCGCGGCAGCCCGCGACTTCGACGACGTCACGTACGGAGGCCGCACCGCGACCCAGGAGACGTACCAGCGCCTCACCGCCCTGGACACCGCGGCGGAACGCACCACCCCGACCCTCGCCGCCCCGGGAGCACCCCGGTGACCGACCCCTCGACCCCGAACCCCGACCGGAGCCACGGCGCCCCCGCCGACGCCTCCGGCCACCGAAGCCCCGCGCCCCAGCCGCCGAGCACCCCTCAGCACCCGGCTGCCGCAGCGCCGCACCCCTCGCCACCATCGAGCGGCACGACCACCCTCACGGTCCCGCCCCCGCAACCACCGACGACGCCCCCCGAGGCCGGCACCTCGACGACCCCGACGGCCCGCCAGATCTGGACCCGCACGCGAGGCATCGCCCTGGCCCTGGTCGTCCTCCTGCTCGCCGCCGTCGTCATCGCGGTCGTCCGCTCCGGCGAGAAGCACGGCACGCTCGACCCGCGCTCCGCCGACCAGTACGGCAGCCGCGCCGTCGCCGAACTCCTCGCCGACCGCGGCGTGACCACACGCGTCGTCACCACGACCGCCGAGGCCCGCGCCGCGGCTGGACCGGACACGACGCTCCTGGTCGCCGTCCCCGACCTGCTCACGCCCCGCCAGCAACAGCAGCTGCGCGGCGCCACCGCCGGCTCGGGCGGCCGCACGCTCCTCGTCGCCCCCGGTGCCGCCTCGGTCGACACCCTGGCGCCCGGGGTCACCGCGGACCCCGCACCCAGCACCGACACGACGCTCGACCCCGACTGCTCCCTGCCGGCCGCCCGCAGCGCCGGCCCGGCGGACACGGGCGGCCTCCGCTACGACACGACGCGAACCGACGCCGACGCCTGCTACCCGAGCGACGGCGCCCCCACGCTCCTGCGCCTGCCGGACAAGACCGGCGACGGCAACGGCGACACGGTGCTCCTCGGCGCCCCCGACATCCTTCTCAACGACACCCTCGACGAGCAGGGCAACGCCTCGCTCGCCCTCCAACTCCTCGGTACCCGCCCCCACTTGGTCTGGTACCTCCCCTCCCTCTCCGACGACGCCGCGGCCACCGGCTCCGACGACCGCAGCTTCTTCGACCTGATCCCCTCGGGCTGGCTCTGGGGCACGCTCCAGCTCTTCATCGCGGCAGCACTGGCCGCCCTGTGGCGCGCACGCCGACTGGGCCCCCTGGTCCCCGAACGCCTGCCCGTCGCGATCCGCGCCTCCGAAACCGTCGAAGGCCGAGCCCGCCTCTACCGCAAGGCGAACGCCCGCGACCGCGCCGCGACAGCTCTGCGTATCTCCACCCGCACCCGCCTGGCCCCCCTCATCGGCGTCCCCCCGTCCCAGGCCCACACGCCCGAGACCTTCCTCCCGGCCCTGGCACGCCAACTCCCCACGCCCCACCAGGACCTGCACGCCCTCCTCTTCGGCCCGCCACCCGCGACCGACGCAGCACTCATCGCACTCGCCGACCACCTCGACGCCCTCGAAAGAGAGGTACGCCATTCATGATGGACCCGACCACTGACAACGCCGGGCCCACGACCGATCCCCGCAGCTCACGGGCCTCTTTGGAAGCCCTGCGCACGGAGATCGCCAAGGCCGTGGTCGGCCAGGACCCCACCGTCACGGGCCTGGTCGTGGCCCTCCTGTGCCGCGGCCACGTCCTGCTCGAGGGCGTGCCCGGCGTGGCGAAGACGCTCCTCGTCCGCGCCCTGGCCGCAAGCCTCGAACTCGACACCAAGCGCGTCCAGTTCACCCCCGACCTGATGCCCAGCGACGTCACGGGCTCCCTGGTCTACGACACCCACACCTCGCGCTTCTCCTTCCAGCCGGGCCCGGCCTTCACCAACCTCCTCCTCGCGGACGAGATCAACCGCACCCCGCCCAAGACCCAGTCGTCCCTCCTGGAAGCCATGGAGGAACGCCAGATCACGGTCGACGGAACCCCGCGCCCGCTGCCGGACCCGTTCATGGTGATCGCGACCCAGAACCCGGTCGAGTACGAGGGCACCTACCCCCTCCCCGAGGCCCAACTGGACCGCTTCCTCCTGAAGTTGAACGTCCCCCTCCCCACCCGCCAGGACGAGATCGACGTCCTGACCCGCCACGCGTCCGGCTTCAACCCCCGCGACCTGCGAGCGGCCGGCATCCGCCCGGTGGCCACGACGGCCGACCTGGAAACGGCCCGCGCCGCGGTGGCCAAGACCCAGATCTCCCCCGAGATCACGGCCTACGTCGTCGACATCTGCCGCGCGACCCGCGAGTCGCCCTCCCTCACCCTCGGCGTCTCCCCGCGCGGCGCCACGGCCCTCCTCTCCACGGCCCGCGCCTGGGCCTGGCTGACCGGCCGCGACTACGTCACCCCCGACGACGTGAAGGCCCTGGCCCTCCCCACCCTCCGCCACCGCATCCAGTTGCGCCCGGAGGCAGAGATGGAAGGCGTCACGCCCGACTCGGTGATCAACGCGATCCTCACCCACGTCCCCGTCCCCCGCTGACGAGGCCGGAGACGAGAGACCCGACATGGCCCTCACCGGACGCACGGCCCTGCTCGCAGCCCTGGGCTCCCTCCCCGTCGGAATCTGGGAGCCCAGCTGGACAGGCATCCTCGCCGTCAACACCCCCCTGGCCCTGGCCTGCGCCTGCGACTTCGCCCTGGCCGCCCCCGTACGCCGCCTGCGCCTGACCCGCTCAGGCGACACGTCCGTGCGCCTCGGAGACCCGGCCGACGTCACGCTCACGATCACCAACCCCTCGCGCCGCCCCCTGCGCGCGCAACTCCGTGACGCGTGGCCCCCGAGCACCTGGCGCCCCGGCACGGAGTACGACGCGTCACGCCACCGCGTCACGATCCCCGCGGGCGAACGCCGCCGGGTGACAACCCGCCTCCTGCCCACCCGCAGAGGCGACCGCCAGGCGGACCGCGTCACGATCCGCTCCTCCGGCCCGCTCGGCCTGTTCACCCGCCAGGGCACGCACAGCGTCCCCTGGACGGTCCGCGTCCTGCCCCCGTTCCACAGCCGCAAGCACCTCCCCTCCAAGCTGGCCCGCCTCCGTGAACTCGACGGCCGTACCAGCGTGTTGACCCGAGGCGAGGGCACGGAGTTCGACAGCCTCCGCGAGTACGTCCCCGGGGACGACACCCGCTCCATCGACTGGCGCGCTACGGCCCGCCAGTCCGCGGTCGCCGTCCGCACCTGGCGCCCGGAGCGGGACCGCCACATCCTTCTGGTCCTCGACACCGGCCGCACCTCCGCCGGCCGGGTCGGCGACGCCCCGCGTCTGGACGCCTCGATGGACGCGGCGCTCCTCCTGGGCGCCCTCGCATCCCGCGCCGGCGACCGCGTCGACCTCTTGGCCTACGACCGCCGCATCCGCGCCCTGGTCCAGGGCCGCACCGCGGGCGAGGTACTTCCGGCCCTGGTCAACGCCATGGCACCCCTGGAACCGGAGCTGATCGAAACAGACGCCCGAGGCCTCACGGCAACGGCCCTGCACACAGCACCCCGCCGCTCCCTCATCGTTCTTCTCACGTCGCTGGACGCAGCCCCTGTCGAAGAGGGCCTGCTCCCGGTTCTCTCCCGCCTCACCAAACGCCACACGGTCGTGGTCGCCTCCGTGGCCGACCCCGAGATCGAGACGATGGCAGCGGCACGCGGCAATACCGACGCGATCTACGACGCCGCTTCGGCGGCCCAGGCAAAGGCCGAACGTCTCCGCACCGCGGAACAACTGACCCGCCACGGCGTCACGGTCGTCGACGCCACCCCCGCCGAACTGGCCCCCGCTCTCGCAGACGCCTACTTGTCCCTCAAGTCCGCCGGCCGCCTATAACCACCAATACAACGCACAACGAGCCCCGCGAATAGGCGGGGCTCAAACAATCTT